>JBLHKB010000165.1:0-12263 GCA_047619315.1 Polyangiales bacterium | reverse complement strand
GCGCGACAAAACCAAGCACAGCAGGCGAACACTCCGCAGCCAGTGATCCAGCCATCCACTCCACCACCGAGCAACGGATACCAGCCCGGTGGTGGGTATCAGTCTGGCGGCGGGTATCAGTCTGGCGGCGGGTATCAGCCTGGGAGCTATTGAGGTTGAGATCAGATTTTTGGCCGGTCGTGTTCCTTTAGCGTTTCCCCTCGATATGGGTTTGTAAGGTTTGCTTGATGCGAACCCCTGATACATCTAACTTTGGGCATGACGAAGTTCATTCTCTGTCTCGGACTCCTGTTGACGAGTCTTCTTTCTGGCTGCGGCGATGATAGTTCAGCGGGCGGAGACGCTGGCACTCGGATGGATGGATCCGCGCCGGATCCCATCCCCGCGGACACTTGTGCAAACTACGCCGCCCAGTGCCCCGGTGACATCGATGAAGCGATGTGTGTCGCTGAATGCGAGACCAACACAGGCGCCGCTGCGGAGGACTGCGGCTTTTGGGCTTGCGGCGTCGAGGTTGGACTTTGCGACAACGAGGTCGAGGGCGACCCAGAGATTCTCGCGTGCGCGGAACGTCACGGGTGGCTTGATTAGCGGAGATGAGATGATGTTGCTCAACCAACCACTGCCGACGCGCGATCACGCTCCTCACCTTGGTGCTCACCGCCTGCGGTGGCGCTCCTACAGCCACTCCGCGCTCCAGCCTCTCGCTGGCGGGTAGTGGGACAACACAGCAAGACCCGGCGCTTGCGTGTCATGTGGGTCCGGACCGCACGGACTACGCGTTCGTTGCGCAGTTTATCTGCCCTGATGGGACGATGCCGCTTGCCGGCGATGCTTCGCGCGGGGCTTCGGTCCGGCTTGGAACGGTGGGACAGACGGCGGCTGGTCACGTCATCGACGAGTACGAGGTGCCCTGCCGCCCAACTCCGCAGCGCGTCTACGTAGACGCTTATAATTGCGCCGAGGGCGTCGCGGATGAGATCGACCCAGAGAACGTCACGCCGGAACAGCTCGCGGAGTTCGCTCGCTACGGCCGCGCGATGGAGTCGCATCCGTTCGGGGAACGCGTGGAGGGGATGCGGCTTGGGCTGGCGGAGCTTCTAGTGAACACGGAGCAGATGCACTTGGATGTTTGTCCTGCGTTGTTCGAGCGAATCGCGACGGACGACTACCGCTTCGCTCAGATCGTCCGCGCTCAGTTCATCGTCTCGCTGGGGGCGGGGGTTATCGAGACCTCGTCGACTCCGGAGCATCGCCTGCGCAACAACGTGCTCGCCATCGAAGGGCTCTCCCAGCTCTACGCGGTCATGCTCCAAGAGGCGGGCCAGGTGGCTGCGTTTGGAGCATTGGACGAGGTAATGCGTGCACGTTCGGAGCAGCGGCTCGAGGCGTTGGTGGCCTCGTGGCTTGCGGAATGCGATGCGCCTCCGGCTCTCGGTTTTGTTATTGAAGGGGAGAACCCTTGGCCGCCGACGGGCCCAGGGTGCGCAGAGCTCGTGGCGTGCTGTGAAGGTGCAGGCTTTGTACGGAACGGCGCGGCGACGGCCACGCAGCCTGCGCACGGGCTGATGTGTTTGATGAGCGCTGCCGGCGACGCTGAATGCGAGGGGTCGCTTGCGGCGTCGCGCGGAATGGGTGCTTGTTCGCCATAGAGCGCTCGCACCGCTTGGAGATCGCCTGTGGTAATCCTGATAAATGGAATACACACGGATCAACTCCTGGCTTCAGCTCGGCACGGGGCTTCGCAAAGCGGAAGCAATGCATGCGGAAGGCTGGGAGTTGATAACGGTCGCTTCGATGAACTTCCTTGGAAGCACATTCGCCTATCAACTCATCTTTCGTAGAGCCGGTCGTTAGGAACTGCAGGTTTAGGGGTAGGGCTCGGGCTGCGTGACGGTGTAGGGGCCAGGCCAGTCATCGGAAGCCGTTCCGTTTAGTCTCTCGAACGTACGTGCGGTGCCGGTCTGCCCCAAGGTGCAGTTGCGGCCTGTCCGGATGCAGCCGTCGATCCAGAGATCCATCGCTTCATCGGCCCACCCGGCGATCCAGTCGGCGTGAAGAGAACCACCGGAAACCCTATCCGCGCCGTGAGCGCCATCGGAAGCGAGGTGCCACTGGGACGTGTCACCGGTGTGTTCGTAGTAGAGCAGGAAACCCAGCTCAGGGATCCGCACGGGATGACTCGCTGGGCATGGGTCCCCGACATTGACCCTCGCCACATGGTCTCGGTGGTTCGGTGAATCGAGGTCTACGCCGTTCCAGCATTGGGGGAAGTAGATGGTCGCGTTCACTTGCTCATCCGCTTCGCATTCCGGGACGTGATCCGAGCGAACCCGGACGTCTCCGGATCGGCCACAGGACCAGAAGAGTCTCTGTTCCTCGTGGCTTGGTGGCAGCGTGAAGGGCCCGGAGGCAGGCGTCGTGCCGGCGATGAGTCGAAGACCCTGCGGCATCGGCTGCACCTCCGTGATGCCCGGCTCGTTCAAGTTCTTTGTCTTGTAGTAGATGATAATCTGCGCGGGAATGAGCGCGTTCCCGTCGCCATCCAGAAGAGCTGGCGTCCAATAAGCCGAGCGGTTGAGTTCGAATCCATTGCACGTGCCGCCGCCCGCATTGATCAGGCTCTCCGTCGTTGTCGTGAAGGCGTCCGTTCTGGTGTTGCCCCAGAACATGTGCAGGTGAGCTCTGCCAGGCTCTCCCGGGTAGACGATGGGATCGTCGTAGGAGAAGTGAGAGAACTGGCACGACACGCGGAAGTTTGCATCGCCGGGGGCGCCTTCACGGTCGGCGGGGCCGCTGTCAAAGATCTCCACCTCCGTCGTTAGATCGACAAGCTGAAGATCAGCCGATGGGGTGTCTTCGTAGCGAGTAAACATCGCGTTGATATGGACGGGGCGATCGATGCCGACCTGGCCTCCGCGGCCATCGAAGAGCTGTTCGACGAAGAGGCCATCGGGACAGTCCGTGGCGATGGGTCGGGCCGTCGGCGTTGGGTTGTCTCGGACGCGGCAGACAACATTCCCGCTCGCGTCTTTGAGGACCATGTTCAAAGCAGGCATGGACCCGACGTAGCGGGTCGTCCCGAGACCTGGCCTGTCGTCGGGCGGCGCGTCGTGACCGACATCGGTGATGGCTGCGTCGGGTGCTGTCGCATCGCCGGGACCGACATCGCCGATAGCCGCGGCGTCGTGCCGTGGCACATCGGAGCCGGGACCTGAATCGCTGGCAGCCGGGGCGTCGAAGCCGCTGTGCGAGCCGCTGTCCGAGCCGCTGTCCGAGCCGCAGGCGCCGAGAGCTAGAGCGCTTACGACCAGTAGTCGAATCATCTTCGTCATCTTCTCTACTTATACTGCAAGAAGACCGTCGTCGGCGATGCCTTCGCATGGACGCAGCGCGGTGGGGACATTGGGCGCGCAGGCTCGGCCAGGCCGGCCTAGCTCGCCAAGAGCACGACGGCGAACACGCCGATGCGCTCTTGAATCCATGAAACTTCGGTCGTCGTGGATGACTGCCGTGCCGAGGTCGCCGTCGAAGGGTTCGCATTCTTCGATGATGCCTGCCATGTCTGGAACGCAGCAGGGAGCTCGAGATGGATGCACTCGACCGGCTGCCGCGCACCTTCTCGGGCTATACTTGGGAATGCACGCCGCCAACCAGTCGAAGTTTCTCCGTCGAATGGCGTTGCTCGCCCTCGGAGCGTTGTCCGCCTGTACGACTACGCTGTCCCCCGGCGGCGACGCGTCATTCGATGATGCTGGCGCCGTCGATGGCGAAGCGGACACGGCGAGCGGTCTGGACTCGGGACAGGCGGACGGCGGGGCCGATGTTGGCGTGATGGACGCGGCGACGCCAATGGATGCTGCAGCGCCGATGGACGCCGCGATGGATGCCGGTCCGCCTCCACCGCCCCCATGTCCGCGGGCGCGGGTGAATACACCTGGCGAAACTCTTAATGTGCGCCCGGACGCCTCGACGGGGAGCTCGCCGGTCGGTTCGCTGCCTCATGGGTACCTCGTTGAAGTCGTGGCGATGGTTCGAGGTCAGACCATCGACGGCGCGGATCTTTGGTTTGAGATCAGCTCACCCATCGCGCGCGGGTTTGTCTTTGCGACGTTTGTGGAGTGCACGGAGGACGAGCTCCCAGCGGACGATGGGAACTACTACATGCCCTTCGCGTGTGGCGCGAGCATTCGGGTGACTCAGAGTCCCGGCGGCAGCACGAGCCACACGGGCCGTTCGGCGTATGCCTTCGATTTCGGTGTGCCCTTGAACACGCCGATCCACGCGGCGCGCGCTGGCCGCGTCACGGCCATTCGCACAGCGACTCGCCCCGGCCACCCTTGCTATGACGGCGGCGGGCCATCGTGCGGGTCTGATATGAACTGGGTCATACTCCAACATCCGGACGGCAACACGAGCGCCTACCTCCACCTCAACGACACGGCGATGACAGTGGGTACGGAAGTCCGTCGTGGCGATGTGATCGGTGCATCCGGGAGCACCGGCTACTCCACGGGGCCGCACCTTCACCTAGAAGTCCGAGGCAGTTGCCCAACAAATTTCTGCCAGACGATTTCATTTTCGATGGCTGATGTCGGCAGGCCTGAAGCGCCGGTGACGGTCACGTCGGGGAATTGTCCCTAGGCGTCTATCTACGGTGCGCTACCGTCGGCGCTGCATTGTTCTTGGAGAGAGTCGGTGCAAATCGGAAGGAAAGTTCGCATTGCCGTCCTATCCGCGCGCGTGACTCGCTACAGGTGAGTCTATTGCGGCGACGGTAGCGGCTCGTCTCGCTCAGCGTGCGTCGAGGAGTGCGCGCGCCGCGATGAAGTGGTCGACGAACGCGGCGCGGTCGGCGTCACGCCCGGCCTGTGCCGAGATGAGCTGCTGAATGCGTGGAAGGTCCATCTGGTTTGCGAAGGGGCTGCCCTTGAGGATCTCGGCGAAGGCGACGATGGACGAAGCCCACAAGAGGTCCGCATCGGCGTCCTCGATGGACGAGGTCACGTCCTCTGGCAGCAAGCTGGAGGTTAGCTCGTGCGCAGGGTCTTCCGTCGTTGCGCCGACGTCTTTCCAGCGCACTTTGACGCGCACGAACTCGGACGCGTCGATCTCTCGCGCTCCGTCCACGGGGTCGCCGTCGAGCATCGCCGGGTGCCCTGCGCCGCGGGGAACGGATTGGCCTGCGAGGACGATCTCGTAGAGCGCCGTGACGCGGTGACCTGCGCCGATTTCGCCGGCGTCGACGGTGTCATCGCGGAATTCCCAGTCTTCCAGAGCGCGGTTCTCGTAGCCGAGGAGCCGGTACGCAACGACATGTTCTGGGTTGAACTCTACCTGGATTTTCATGTCCTTGGCGACGTGCTGTGCCGTCTGAAGGATGCGCTCTGCCGCGTAACGAGTGGCCTGCGCCTCGCTTGAGAGCACGCTGTACACGCCGTTGCCCGCGTTGGTGACCCTCTCCATCATCGCGTCGTTGAGGTTGCCCGTACCGAAGCCAAGCGCGGTGAGGGTCACGCCGGTCTCTCGCTTCTCTTCGATGAGCGCCACCAGCGCGTCGCTGTCCGAGATGCCGATGTTGAAGTCGCCATCCGTGCAGAGGATCACGTGGTTGAAGCCACCCTCGATGAACCCGGCTTCGGCCTGGTCATAGGCCAAGCCGATGCCGCTGGCGCCGTTGGTTGCTCCTCCGCTGGTGAGCCCTTCGATGGCCCGGATGATTCGCGCAGGGTCGTTGGCGGGCGTCGGCTCCAGCCGAACGGCGACGTCTCCTGCGTAGCTGACGATCGACACGGTGTCGGTGGGGTCAAGGTGGGCGAGAGTTTGGCGCAACACGAGCTGGGCGAGGGGAAGCTTGTCGCCGGACGCCATGCTGCCGGAGGTGTCCACGAGGAACACCAGGTTCGTCGGAAGCTTCGGCTCGTCCTCTCGGCGAGTCGCCTGCACACCGACTCGCAGGTTGGCGACCTGTCGACCCATGGGGTGAGCCGTCGCAGCCAGGTTCGGCCTCAGAATGCGAAGAGCTTTGTGTAGAGCTAGGTGGTGACTACGATGCAGATTGGGGAAATACCGGCGGCTGCCGGAACATGCCACATTCAGTCAGTGGTGACGGCCTGGACTTTAGCGATGGAACCCTACCTCCCATTGTCGAGCGAAACACGACTCATGACCAGCAGTGCTTAGGATCCACATCAAGTGCACACGCTACGGCATGCGAAGAAATTTGCACCGATATCGGTGGCACATACGATTCAACCTGGGGAAACATTGGTGGATGTCGAGACATCCCAGGTTCCGGCCTCATCGACTTGGACTTCACCGATGGAACAGTTCGACCTCCAGCTCGAGCCCCGACTAATGATTCGCAGTGTCTAGGGTCCACATCCAGCGCAAACGCTTCGGCATGTGAAGAGCTCTGCACCGATATCGGCGGCACCTACGATGCGGGTTGGGGAAATATTGGTGGATGTCGAGGCTATCCGGGTTCTGCAACTGCAGACTTCGACTTTTCGCGTACCGCTCCGCCACGCCGCGACTAGAGTTTGCTTCACTCTTCCTTCTTCGTTACGGCGAAGAAGGAGGCCTGGGCTGCTTAGGCTTAGGACTAAGGGCGAAACTCAGCGAGGCGCATGGGCGTGTTTTCTGGAAGCGCACGATACAAGAACGTGGACTCGTCAGCCTTCGCGGCTTGTTGGAGACGCTCGAGGAACCCATCGACGCCATCCTCGGCGGCTCGTGTAGCAAAACGCGTCGCGTGTGGGAGACGCCCCGGTGAAGTGACGCTGATGATGCAATGGCGGCCTGTCTGGTGGCACTCGCCCGCAACGGTGAGCGCCACGGCGGCGCGGCCCTCCTGGTCATACTCCGCGACGACGACGACCACGGAGCCTGCGTCTTCCGCCTGATCTTGGAGCTCTTCGAAGGAGCTCGGCGCGAGAACCGTGATGGAGCCTGATGCGCCGAGGAGGTCTTCCGGTGGCGCGAACTCAGAGCCCGCATCGATGGAGTTAGAACCCAGCTCGATCCAGTGTCTGCGTTGGGACCCTTCGTGGGTTGGACCCCATGGGGACTCGGGAGCTCCGAGGAGGCCTAGTTCAACGGCTTCGTCGACGTAGTCTGAGACTGATTCAAGGTCGACCTCCTGATCGGTGTAGGTCGCGCGTAGCTCCTGACGTCGGTTGCAGTCGACGATGTCTCCCCAGGTCGACAGCAAAACAAGTCCGACAAGGCCTGCTGTGCCGAGGGCGCCTTTTCCCGCGTTCGTCATGGGGGAAAGTAGCACAGCGAAGAACGCTGCTCGCCTCCTGATCGCGGAGCGTGGAAGACGTCGAGAGCCTAGGCCCTCGGGGGCATTTGGGATTGCCTCAGGCAGTCATCATGGAGTCGTCGGATGTCCGCTACTGCATTCGGTCGAAGCTCTGCGACGGAGTCGAGGGCTTCGTCGAAGCACTTCACGATGGACCACTGAAAGGTGCACGGTCTCACCCAGTTTATCGCCGTCATGATGCCACGAACGATGGGGCGTTCACTGACGAGGATGAACATGGTGTTGGGGTCCATGTCAGCAGACGCGTCGGCGATCCGCTTCCGCCACGAAGCGTTCGGCATCGGGTTGTGAGCGTCGAAAGCGAGGACTCCGATGCGGAGATCGGATGGCGGCTTGCTCAACTCGGCGATGCTCGTGCAGTAGGACTCATAGTCGGCGTCAGAGTTCGCTGGGCCGCTGAAATAATGCACGACAAGGGCGGCCGTCTGGTCAGAGCTCATCGAGAACATGCCCAACAATATTGTGTTCCGGCATGCTCGTGCAAGAAGCGTCTTCTCATCGGACCCAGCGTGGGAAAGCAGCGCGCCTCGACTGACACCCGAGATCGCCGCCACCCATCCGGAGGACGGCTCCGTTCAGAAGCGGTGCTTCGCTTGTGCGGCTGCGTACTCAGCATGGTGGAGAGACTCCGTTACCCTGACTTTACCCTGTCTTTACGTTCCTCCCCATGACTTTGGGCTCCGGAACGCCGGCGGCGCTTCGGCCGCCGAGCGGACGAAGACCTACTCAACGACCTCGACGGGACCGTGGTCGTCGCAGTGGTCTCCATGCGGGTGATGCAGGTGACCGTCGACGAGGTAGTCGACGTGGTCGCCGTGGGGGATGGCTTCGTGACCACATTCTGGACCGTGGACGTGGTCCGCCGCGTGGGCGCCGCACTTGTGCGCGGTGGTGCAGTCGGCTGGGTTGGTCGCGCTCACTTCGAGGGCGTGCTCATCCACATGGTCGTCGTGGACGTGATGCAGGTGGCCGTCATGGAGGTAGTCGACGTGGTCGTCGTGCTTGATGGCGGTGTGTCCGCATTCTGGACCGTGGTCGTGGTCGTGGGTTTCGTGTTTCTTGCAGTCGATCATCTCTCGTTCCCTTTGACGTTGTAACACTTCAACATATGTTGAAGTATCATATTATGATGGGGTGGCGCTAGTGGTTTTGGCGGGGGCGTTGTTCCTGCGCGATGGTTCTGAGAAGATCTCCACATGCCGACGCCACTTATTCCACTGCGCGACATCCGACGTCCTGATGTGGAGGTTCCTCGACGGCGCCGTCTCGCTTCTCGGCCGATTCCAGCTCCGGCTCGGGCTCCGGTGCCATCACGTACCGCACGCGTGAAGCTGAAGAGGGAGATCAGCGTGATCCTGAAGAAGGTCGCGGCGGCGACTCGCTCCTTCTACGAGGTGGGAGCCCAGCTCAACACATGGAAGAAGACGCAGTCTTGGCGCGCGCTCTCCGAGGGCGGCGACTTCAAGTCGTTTGTGGCGGCGCATGTGATGCCTTACTCGACGGCGGCGCGCTTGCTGAGCGTGGCGGAGATGTATCCGAAGAGCGTTGCGGTGAAGCTGGGTATCGAGAAAGCGTTTCAGCTGGGGCGCTATGCGAAGCTGACGAATGCGACGGCGCTGAGCTTGGTGCAGCGAGACGCCGGTCTTGGTTCACCGCCGCGGAAGGTGAGCGAACTGAGCGCGAAGGAGATCAAAGGGCTGGTGGCGGGGCTTATGATGAGCAGCGCTCGAAGCGCGGTGCCGAAGGTGACGCGGGCGGACAAGCAGCTGGCGCGGGTGTTCGCTCAACGCTTCACGGAAGAGCTGGGTGTGGACCTCGATGTCCGCGTCGACAAGAAGCGAAACAAGCTCTGTTTGGAGCTCGACCTAGACCAAGCACGCGGCGCGATTTGAACCCGGGTTTGGCGGGTCGACTGGCATATGTTTTGATTTAATGCGACTATATTGTCTCTTTTTTTGTCGAAAGAAAGCCTAATTGGGCTCTTCTGGGGTTTCTGTGGGTCATTGTTGATCTGCGGGGTTTGTTGACGCGAGACTCATCCGCATGAACGACGTGCAGTTGTATCAGGCGATCCTTGGCATCGCCGCCCCGTGGCATGTGTCGGAAGTGAAACTCGCGCTCGATGATGGAGGTGTCGACGTGCATGTTGAACATGAGCGAGGTGAGCGCTTTGGGTGTCCGGAGTGCGGAGTTCTTTGTCCGGTCTATGACCACGTCGCGGCGCGGAGGTGGCGACATCTGGACACGTGCCAGTACCAGACGCTCCTGCACGCGAAGCCGCCGCGAGTGAAGTGCGAAGCCCATGGCGTACGGCAGGCATCATTGCCATGGGCAGAGAAGAAGTCGCAGTTCACATTGCTCTTTGAACGGTTCGCGATCGACGTGCTCTTGGTGACCGACGTCGCCAGTGCCGCTCGCGTTCTTCGCATCAGCTGGGACGAAGCGTGGAGTATTCAGAAGCGCGCAGTGCGTCGTGGGCAGAAGCGCCGAGAGGAGTGCCCTAGGGTTGTCACAAAGGTAGGCGTCGACGAGAAGTCGCCAGGACGGAGCGCGGAGTATTTCACGATCGTCAGCGACCTCGATTCAAAGAGCGTGGCTTGGATTGGCGATGGACGTTTTGGAGCTGTGCTTGATGAGTACTGGAATGAACTGACAGAGCAGGATCTAGACGGCATTGAGGTCATCGCAATGGACATGGGCGCGGCATACTATGCCTCGGCCATTCGTTCGGTGCCGGACGGGATCAAGAAGGTCGTGTTCGATCGTTTTCATGTCATGCAGCACGCGACGAAGGCTGTGGACCGGGTGCGGCGGAGCGAAAACCTGAGCCTCATTCGCAACGGCGAAGGACCCTCGCCACTGGCACAGACGCGCCACCTTTGGCTCTACAGCGAGGAGAACCTTCCGGAGCATCAGCAGGACCGTTTTTACGAGTTGAAGACGAGTGAGCTGCGAACCGCCAAGGCGTGGGGAATGAAGGAGCTTCTCCGCAAGCTGTGGAGCTTTACCAACAAGCCTGCGGCAGGTCGCTTCCTCAGCCGGTTTACTCGCTCGGCAAATGCGATGCGATTACAGCCATTGAAACGTCTTGCCAAAATGCTCTCAGCGAAAAGGAAGAACATCCTGACGTACATCGACCACCACGTGACGAGTGCGACCTGCGAGGGACTCAACTCCGCCATTCAAGCGCTCAAGACGCGAGGTCGCGGCTACCGCAACCGCGACAACTTCAAGACCGCGATCTACTTTCGGCGTGGGGCGCTCGACCTCTACCCGCCTCTCCCCAATTAACCTTGACTCCACAAACCCACAGAAACCCCGGAAGAGCCCTCGTTTGGCGTACCTGTATGTATCAGTTGTGATAGGAAAAGTCTCGATCGAGACTTTTATCGGCTGAGGTACGCCTGTCCATGGTCGTGTCGACTCAGCGTGCGAAGGCGCTGGAGGAAGACTGGAACCCGGCACGCCGTATCAATCTTATGATGAGCCGACTCCTGAAACTCGTGTGGCTAACAAGTCTTTGTGCGTGCGGTGGGCATCACGTCGAGCTGCACTATCCGAGCACCTTCGCGGATGTGGAACGCAGCCGTGAGAGCGTCGCGTCGCCGCTTCTGGACGGGCTATGGGAAGCGAATGTCGAGCTGGAGTCGAGCCAGAAGCTGTTGCGCTTGAGTACAGCGGTTCTGATGACTTGGTACACGGGGTACCGAATACAGAGCTGGCCAACGAGTTCGATCATCCCGGAGTCGCCGTGCATTCATCGAAGTGAAGAGCAGCTGGAGAACGGGCATCGACGCTATCGGGTGTCCGCATCTCAATGCCATGTGCGGTCGGAGCGGCTCGGCGACGTCATCTACGACGGAGAGTTTAGGGCGGAGATTTGGGGCGAAGATGAAGCGATTCATATCGAGAGCCCTGGGTGGAGCATTGAGAGCTTGAGCCTTGAGTGCCGCGACGCCGAGGGTCAGCGGCTCCGCACGCGCAACGAGTTTCGCGGCGTTGTCTCCGGCGACGAATCGTGGTTTGGCATCGACGTCGTCTGGCAGTCGGCGCTTGAGAGTTGTCGCCCGGCGCAGACGACGGGGATACGTTACGAAGGGCACTTCGCGCAGACTGAGGGTCGATACGAGCTGCGAGGCCACGGCGTCATTGGGAACGCACACTCTGGCGTTGTCGAGATCGAGTCGAATCAGGTCGGCGAGCCGCGCGAGTGCATGAACGAGTCACTCTCGGGGTGGACTCGCATCACGAGCCGCGGCCACACGGCTGAGGTTCGTTATGACGGCGAAAGTGAGTGTACGGATCCGCCCTCGGCGGCGCTCTTTGTCGACGGCACGCGGCGTGGAACAACAACGTTCGCGTGTGCGGCGCAGCCCGGTCGAGGGCCAACTCCTTGGGCCTTGGCGCTCCTCTTCGCCGGAATCTTGGGGTGGCGCGCGCGCAACGCTTGAGCCTGAGTGTGGAGGTCAAGTCTGCTAGATACCCCGCATGAGCACGGGAATGATCATTCAGCTGGCCGTGGTGCTGCTTCTTCCGCTGCTGATCGCGGTGGTGGCGCGGCGCTTTCGTGATGACGAGCGCCGCGCGTTTGCGGCGTGGCTCTTGGGCAACCGCTGGCAGGTGGCGCTCGTTGCGAGCGGCGGCGTCATGGCTCTCCTCGGCATCGGCATGGTCATTCATTCGACGCTCGCAGCCACTCAGGTGGTAGAGCTCGCAAGCATGGAGGCGGGGGCCGCCGTGGACGCGGAGTTTGTGTCCGTCGAAGGGTATGAGCGCCCGGAGTTTTCGTATTGCGAAGAAGGAGGCGAGACCTGCTACACCGCGCTTACTTCAACGCAGAGCGGGACCGTCGTCGCCGTGCTCGTCGCGTCGCAGGCGAGGGCAACGGAGCGCGCAAGCTGGTCGGGGTTTGTGAGCCGCTCGAGCTCATCGCGTG
>JBLHKB010000164.1:0-12293 GCA_047619315.1 Polyangiales bacterium | reverse complement strand
ATGAGCAGCCAGGGCTTCCCTTCGTCGTTATGCACACACCCTCCGGCGAGGAAGCGGAACGCATCACTGGCCTCGTCAGCGCCGACGTGTTCCTTGAGATGCTTCAGGGCGTTCACTGACACTCCGCGAGCTTTCCAAAGAACAGGCACGCCGGGCGCTCATCGTAGCCGTTGGCCTCGGCACGTTGCGCCCTACGGTGCGTGATTCGCCGACGAAGCTCCTCCAGGAGCTGCGCGCCGTGCAGCTCGACCCCCTTGATCCCTGCGGTAACAACGCCGACCTCGTGGCGATGGCGAGGGTCGATGAACTTCATCGTGGGGCGTTTCTCAGTCAGGTCTACGAAGGAGGCTTTGAGCACTTTGCCAAAGAGCGCTGCGTGCTTCCCGCCGATGCGTTTCCCTACTATGCCGCACAGGCGCCGCGACGACCTCGGTTTCGAATGGCTTCTCGATTGGAGCGCATACCACAGAGCGCGCTTGAAGCCGCCTACGCGTTCATCGACGAACGCGGGCCGATAAGTCTGCAGCAACTCGAGCTCGGCAAAGTGGAGAGCATTGATTGGAGCGGCTGGAAAGGCACGAGCCGTGCGGGCCGTATGGCCGTCGAAGTCTTGGTCTTGCAGGGGCGCGTCGTCGTTTGTGGCCGCAGCGGACGGGAGAAGCGCTACGACCTTCCCCATCGGCACCTTGGCTCACATGGCCAGAGCAACGGTTGCAGCGAAGACGAGTTCGATGAGTGGTCCATCATGGAGCGAGTGCGGGCCGCCGGTCTCCTCTCCGAGGGCGCCGGGATCTGGTGGTCTTCCATCGACCGCCGCGCCGCCGTCGAGCGCCTGTTGCGCAACGGTCGTCTCATTCGACTCCGCGTCGAAGGCGTGCGGGCGCCTCTTCTTGCGGCAGCGCAGATCGCAGACGGCGGTTGGGGCGAAGAGCTTCCGATGCGCCTCTTGGGACCTCTCGATCCGCTCTTGTGGAACCGACGACTTGTTCGTGAGCTCTTCGACTTCGACTACGTTTGGGAAGTCTACAAGCCGGCAGCGAGCCGCCGCTTCGGGTGGTACGTGATGCCGCTGCTCGACGGGGAACGACTTGTCGGCCGTGTAGAAGCGAAGCGAAGTGAAGACGTCCTCAGTGTCGCAAACGTGTGGGAAGAGCACCGCGGGAGCGTCGATCGTCGACGCTTAGACGCGCTGCTCGCGCACCAAGCGTGGGCGTGCGGGATGGCTCATATGGTGCGACCCGCGACGTTCGAGCGTTCGCCCAAACCGTAGAGCCAGCAGCACGACCAGCGACGCTCAACCAGCGACGCTCAACCAGCGACGCGTAGTTAGCGACGCATAGTTAGCGACGTAGGGCCTCGTAAGCAAGGATCGCTTCGGCGGCGTGCACTGCTGAGCGTGCCGCCTCCGGCGTGCTCGACCGCAGACGGGCGTTGAGCGCCTCGACTGGTGTCTCGTACGGCTGTTCCAGGAGCAGGTCGTTCGGGGTCGTGCCAAGCGCATTGCAAAGCCGAACGAATGTGTCCAGGGCAGGCAACGTGAGTCCACGTTCCATTCGAGAAATAAATTCGGAAGAAACCCCGGCCCGCTCAGCGACAACTCGTTGAGAGAGTCGTGCCTTTGTTCGGCGGTCTTTTAGGAGTCTTGCAAAGCGGTCGTGGAAGTCACTCATAGGAGGTGAGAAGTGTGACAAGATTTACATGTAACGCCAGGACTGTAACTACTATTAGCGCAAATAGTATCCCTCAACTGTAGGAGGCCGCCCAATTATTGAGCTCTAAGGCTGTACAGCATCGGGTTGAAGATCGGGGTGTGCACGCCGAAAAGCCTCATGATCTCCGCAAGATGCTGCAATATGGCGAATGGTTGGGAAGGGTTCGAGGTCTACATCGAAGCGACGAGCATTGTAGATCTGCGGAATCAAACAACAGTCCGCGATTGAGGGATGGTCGCCGACGGCGTAGCGACCTTTGCTCATCGATAGAACTTCTTCCACGGCGACGAATCCCGTGGCGATCACATCCTTCGCCATCGCTCGCGCGTCGCCCCCATGCGCGCTCAAGCGCTTCATGTTGCTGAGGTTCTGAAGTGGCTGGATCCCACTATTGATCATCTCCGCCGCTTCCCAAGCTCGGGCACGGAGAAGAGGTGAGCTCGGCTGAAGCTGTGGATCTGCGACCAAGTCATCCAAAAATCGGAGGATCGCGAGGGACTGAGTCAGGTAGTGCTTGGCCCCACCCTCAGTCCACTCAAGCACGGGTACCTGCGCCAAACGGCTTAGCCTTGAAAACGGCTCCTTGTGCTGCTCGCCGCCCTCATGGGTGAGGTGCACCGGGACGTATTCGTAGTTGAGACCCTTGAGGTTGAGGGCAATTCGAACGCGCCAACTGCACGAACTTCGCCAGTACCCGTACAGCCGCAGGTTCTCGCTCACTGGGCTTCAACGCGCTGATGAATCGTTCCGAAGAGGTTCTTGCCATCGCCGTCGAACATTTCGATTTTAACTTCGTCGCCTGGCTCGAGGAAGCGTGTGCTTGCCTCGCCATCTGCGAGAATCTCGCGCATCCGGCGCTCCGCGAGACATGAAACACCGCGCGCTTCATCTGCGTTTGAGACGGTGCCGCTGCCGAGAATCGTGCCCGCCGTAAACCCACGTGTCTTCGTGATGTGCTGAATCAGATCGAAGAACGAAAAGTGCATCTCCGGCCCTGCGTGTGGGTCGCCGGCGAGTTTGCCGTTGAGCTCCGTCTTGAGCGGCAGGTGAATCCGCCCTTCCTTCCAGTTGTCACCAAGCTCGTCGGGCGTGATGGCGAAGGGTGCAAACGCTGTGGCGGGTTTGCCCTGGAAGAATCCGAAGCCCTTCTTCAGCTCGGCGGGGATCAGGTTTCGAAGAGTGACGTCGTTGCAGAGCGTCAACAGCTTGATGTGCTCGGCGGCGTTGTCCTTTGTGACTGCCTGGGGCGTGTCGCCGAGGATCACGCAGACCTCCGCCTCAAAGTCGAGTCCCCACGAAGTATCGGCGATTTGAATGGGCGCACGGGCGCCGAGGAGAATTCCGGAACCGCCCTGGTACACCAAGGGATCCGTCTCGAGCGTAGCCGGTGGCTCTGCTCCTCTTGCTTTTCGAACGAGGATGATGTGGTTGATGTACGCGGAGCCGTCGATCCACTCGTAGGCGCGGGGCAGCGGGGCCTGGACCGTCGAGAAGTCGATGGCCTCGCCGCCATCAGAGCCCAAGGACTCCGCGAGAGCTCTCAGGGGTCCTTCCGTCTCACTCCAGCGGTCGAGGGCGTCCTGGAGCGTCGGCGCGATGTCTTGCGCAGGGGCCCACCGGGTTCCGTCGTGGTTTACGACGCGAAGTGCGCCATCTCGAGTGCCATTGTCTTGTGTTGCCAGCTTCATGGAACCGGCATAGAGGAAGCCGCTTCGCCGGTACACTGGAATTGTCCCGAGCCTGTGCGAATGCTCAAAAAACGCCATTTCTCACATGGAGAACCTCGACGGTTTTACGTTTCGGGTCCAGAGTCGCTGCATGGGCAAGGCAGACCTGGTCAGGCGAGAAATCGAGCGCCTTAAAGGCCTTATCGACGACCTGAAGCGCGATTGGTCACGACTGCGCTGGGCCGGCCTCTTGTTGCCCGTCACTCTGATCGTGGTCTTCGCGGCAGGTCCACAGGTGGCGGTCTTCTATTTTCTCTTCGTCGGCGGATTCTGGGCTACGGCCTATTATCTCATCGCCGTCAGGCAGCGCGAATACCATGGAGAGATCGCTGAGCTGCAGGTGAACCTCGCGCAGCTCGAGGGCGGTTCCTCCAAGCGCTAGCTGCGCTCGGAAGGACGCTCGGTACGCGACTACTCCATCGGAATGCAGTCGTACGAGAACTCGAACGAGTAGAGCGTTGGAGACTCCGTACGGTCAGAGGATGCAAAGAGGGTCGCTTGGACGCTTGCGAACGGTCGGAAGTTACCGGGTCCTGCGTCGAAGAGGTCACCCACGTTCACCGAGTCGATGTCCGCAAGTGCGGGCACCATCGCGGTCACCGGCGTCGCCGTCGCCAGCCCTGCTTCGGTATCGGCGGTTCGGAACTCAAACCGAATCGCGCTGTCGATCGGAGTGTCACCGCGCCATGCGAAGACGCCCCAGTCCGGACGGTTGGGCGGACTTGGACAGGCATCGGTTCCGTCGCTGAACACATCCGTGGAGTTGTAGGTGCGTGTGTATGTGCCGCTGGGCGGAAGGAGCGGCGCGGCCGGTGGCACGAGGATTCGAACGGGCACCGTGTCGATGACGAACGACGAGTCGCCGAGGATTTCGATCGTGAAGTCGAACACCTGCGCGACCGGACCACCAGCCACGACGTCGTTTCGGAAGTCGACGGTGAAGTCGACATCCGTTCCCGGAAGGCACTGCACAAACGTCGAACCCACGATGGAAGCGCAGCTTCCCGGGCCCCAACCGTTCGCCGTGACGGCGACCACGAAGTTCGTCTCGTCGAAGGCCGTGGCTGGATTGTCGACGGGGTTCAGGCTCACGTCGATGCGGGAGTAGTCCGCCAAGTCGACGACGGCATCGACGATGGCGGTCCCGAGACCGGAGCCGTTGCTCGAGATAGGGAAAACATAGCGCTGACCGGAGCTCGAAGTCGAACCCGTCGCGTCCGCGAGCGCGTCCTGGTCCGCCCGGCCACTGGAGTAGCCCGAAAAGACGGTGATGACCTTCATGTTGCGAGCGTTGAGCGCGGCGACGGTCTGTGCCCAAGATACGGGAAATCCTGAACCGAACGAGCTGTAGTTATAGCCCGAGGGTCCGTTGTGGTAGGGCGCATCGGTGATGAGGATAACGATGGGGATCGCGCCTGGACGGAAGCAAGGATAACCCCAGCGATCAGGCGCGCAGCCGGTGCGCGGCGGTAGGTAGGCGCCGAGACCATTGCCGGTGGCAACAGCCCAGAGGGCCTGCGCCTGGGACTCAGGGTAATCGTATCCGTAGTGCAAGGGCAGCCGGTTGACCGCGGCCTGGGTCTCGGAAACGGACTCGGAGATGTCGAGGAGGTTTCGGAACACAATATCACCCGACCTTGGGGAGCCATAAGTGCCTGTCGGATAGTCGTCGGCATGCCCCACGCCAAACCACGCGTCTGGAATGATGCAGCGGATCGAGCCAACAACGCCTCCCGGGCAACCTGCGGTGAAGGAACCGGAGCTAAGGGTCGACCGAAGGTTATCGATCTCGCCGCCCATGGAGCCGGTGGTGTCCATCAGGAAGTAGACATCCGCGGTGCGCACCTGCACTTCGATGTTGAGGGGGTCGAGAACGGAGGGGTCACCCTGAGCGAGCGTGTGACTGAAGCCTCCGAGCTCGGTCACGCCGTCGCGGTCAGGATCCAGCGGATAGTCATCAGCGTCGTTCGGGACTCCATCCCCGTCACTGTCAATGAGGGCCGGGGGGCCTTCCATGTTGCCCTCGAGCACAAGGCCGCCGCGGCCGGGATCATACTCAAGGCCTGAGCTGTTCTCGGGGGTCAGATCGCTATTCGTCGGGGCGTCCGTGGAGATGGCGCAGGCAGGGTGGCAAGGGTTGCAAGCTGTCGGGCCAGTGATGAGGCCCATGACGTTTCCAACGTACTCAGAGCTTCGCATTTCACAGGCGGACCAAGATCCACCCGTGCAATACCGAACGCCGCTTTGGCACATGACGTTTTCGCCCTGAAATCTCGGCTCCGAGTAGCAAGTGACCGGCGCAGCCCCGAGGTCGCAGAGATCGCCCTCGTCTACCTCAGTGGGCGCGCCATCCCCCCCGGTGATGCAGGCCGCCGTGAGCAAACAAGAAGCCAGGAGCAAGCGGTGGAGAGTGTCGCGGAGTGCCATACGAAGATCCTGTGCAGTAATCGATCCAGGTGCAAAGTGCGAGAACTGGGGGCTCCGCACGGCTAAAACCCCCTACATTTGGCACACACCATGAATTCTTTGCGTGTTTGCCGCAAAGTTATGGGCATGAGACCCGAACGCTGCGGAGCTCCGTGGTGCCCCATGAGAGGAGCATCGTGCGGCCAGCCGTGGCCATCTGGAGAACACCGACGGCGCCGACGAGAGCGGGGCCGTCCAAAGAACCCAGGAAGGCGCCGTCCACGTCGATGGAGCTGAGCCGAACCACGGGTTCACCTTCTCTTCGGGCACTAAAGCCGACAACATACCCTTCTTCGAAAGCCGTGATCCCGGGCGCGCCACCTTCGTCCCCAGGAATGTTGACCTGACGGGCTTCTCCGGACGGAGCGCCATCAGCACCCACGGTCACGACGAACACTTCGCTGGCTGATCCGCCACCCACGTTAAACGCGATCGAGCCAGTCTCGTTTGTGGCGAAGGCGAGAGAGCCAACGCCCCCTCCGGCGCTTAGAGCGATCGGCACGCCAGCGGAGCCATCGGCGTTAACGTACAGCCCGAACGCGTTGCGGCTCACGCCACTTCCCTCGCCCCACACGACCAGCGCGCCGTCGCCTAGCTGGTTCGCAATGGGTCGGTCCACCATATTACTGGTGCCCGTCAGCTCGAGGATCGAGCCAACGAGTGCCCCTGCGCTGTCGAGTCGAGTTCCGCGGAGCAGCCGTGTTAGGGCCCGATCATCATCTTCGACCCAGACGGCGAGCGCACCTGACGGCAACTCAGCGAGTGCGGGTGCGTCATCCCGGAGGAGGTTGTCGCTGAGCATCACCGGGGCCCCGCTGGGTGCGCCGTCCACGCCGATCACTCGTGTACGAACCTCGAACCCTCCAGATTCGTTGTCGTACCAGCCGACGATGAAACCGTCCCCGAAGGGTGCGATCGTTGGTGAGCGCGCGATATTATTGTCGTTGGTGATGAGCACCGCTTCACCGAGTTCGCCGCTGGTGGGGACAAAATGGAAGTAGATATTCTCGGGCCCGGTGGGTGAGGCGGAGTAAACCACGCCAAAGCCAGTCGTCGTCGCGGCCACCTGAGGGCCGCTCGAACGCTGCGACCCAGACAAAGAGAGCTCCTCAACGTCCCCGAACGTGCAGCCTGTGAGGGGAAATAGAGCTCCAGCATCCACAACAACGCGAGCATCACCAGGGACGTCGCCGCCGGCATCCGCAACCGTGGCGTCGCCCATCCCCAGGACGTCACTCGACGAAGCGTCCAACGTTCCTGGCGGCGGAGACGCATCGTCCCCACATCCGAGCAACACATGACATAGGATTAGTATAAGAGTCGGTGATCGCACCCACACATCCTAAACGGACACGGGCGTAAATCTAGACGAACCGTTCGAAAATGCCGTTGTTCGGAAAAAACGCTCGTCTTTGAGTTGAAGACCGAACTGGTTCACATCGCGCTGCGGCAAATTTCGCCAAAATCCGGTGACAACGTAGTTTCCGGGGGTGCGTCTCCTCGCTGCCTTGGCATTCGGTGCCCTTCTCGTGATTCCAGCGCGCTCCATGGCGTGGACTGAGGCTGAGATCGAGACGCTCCGGGCCGAATTGCACATCGGCGAGGACGCAAACGTCCGAGTTGAGATGACGCTCCAGCTCCACGTCCGCGGCGGTTGGCTAGAGCGCTTGGAGGTTGCTGGCCTCGATGAAGGCTTCGTTCTCGACGAAGAGAGCGTTCGTTTTCGCGGTGAAGGACAGCCGCGCTACCCGCGCGTCGTACGCCGAGATGATGGCCGGCTCCAGTTCAGCTTCGCGCGTCGGGAAGCACCAAGGCGGGGCCACTACGAAATCAGCTTCACCTATCGAACCGACCTGAGCGCAAGCGCGCGCCCCGAAGGAGAGCGAACACGCTACGACTGGACACTTCCTGGATGGCGAACCGGCCTCGACGGAGTTGAAGTCGTCGTCGTCGGTCCAAGCTCGCTGCGATTCGCTGAGAGCGAGGATGTCCTGGCGACGATCGCGAAGGAGCGTTCCCAAGAAGGAGACGAGGCGACTCTGACCTGGAAGCGCGCGCACCTGCCAAGAACGGTTCCCTGGACTCTTGGGTTCACGTTTGGCGGACCATCGCCAGCACCAACGGCATTGGTCGATGCGCCCGAAGACGCGGCTTTGGAAACAGGGCCTTCGGAATCGGAAGGACAGACACCGCTTGCTTGGCTGTCCCTCCTCACGCTTCTCGGACTGCTGTCATTTCGTGGCCGGGCAAACCGCTACGGTGTCGCACCTCGCCCGCTGATTCCTTTGCCGACGGCGATTCGCGTTGTCTTGCTACTTGGCATCGGCGCTCTTTCGCTCGTCGACCACACGTCTGTCCCCCTTCTTGGGCCGGGCGCGTGTTTCATCGCGATACTCCTTGGCTTCGAACGAACACCTGCGGCGGCCGCGGCTCCACGGCTTGGCACTTGGCGCCCGCTCGGAAGTCGTGAGCGTCTACCCATTGTGCATCGACCTTGGGATGCCTTCTTCGACGGCACGTCTCTCGTCGGTGGGCTGAGCCTCTGCGCCGTGGTGGCGCCCGCATGGATTCTGGGACCATGGGGCATCTGGACTCTGGCACTTGTGACGCCGTGGTTGACGGGAACGCGACGGCAGCTCCCGTTAGACCTCGTAAGCAAACGACAACGGCTCCTACAAGTGGCTGCGACGGCGCCGGCTGGTGCGTACGCCCTGGGCCTTGCGATCCATGAGTGCGCGAGTGGGAAGGGCCAAGATGTGCGACTACGGATCGCGACAAAACACCGATGCCCCGGCCTCGTGCGCTTTGATGTCGTCAGCGCTGAGCGACAGGGACCTGGAGGTCTGTACGCCGTCGAGCGCGTCCTCGTCGTCGCTCGCGAAGAGAGCCCGGCTCACGCCATCGCCACATCGCACTTCGCTGACGACGCAGGCCACGCGACCCCCGGCGGGCGAACGGTTTGGGCCGCACCGCTGAACCAGATCCGAACTCTTGCCTCCCTTTTGGGCGCCGCCCCCAAACGCAAGAAGCGACGCCAAAGCCGGCGCGCGCAACCCGCCGCGCCACTCAGCGCATCCGCCTAAGGGATCGTCTCAGATTCAGATGGTGAATCTTCAGCTCGTAGACGGTTGATAAGCCGCCGCAGTAGAAGGCGAGTTGGACGGTGTTCACTGTGCGCGAGGCGCTCTTGGACCGCGGGCACGGCGTCTTCGCCGAACGCGAGAACCAACAGGCGAGCCGCTCCCTCCTCCCCCTGCACAAGCGCGAGGATCAGGTCTCGCTGCATGTGCGGATCGCCCATCGTCTCCGGCCAACGAGAGTACGCCAGCTCGTAGCGCTCCACGGCCTGCGGCCACGACGCGCGGTCCGCAAGATCATGGGCAAGGAGCAGTGTTGGCCGCGGGTCCTCCGGATGAAGCCGTTGATAGAGGCGCGTTTCCCGATGAGCATCTCGGTCGAGCTCTTCACTTTCCGCAAGACTCGACGCCAGGTGGGCGAGCGCCTCAGGCATGGGGCGGGAAAAAGGATCGGCGCCGTCTAGCAGCGCGGTCTCCGGGGCCGGCATGACCTCTTCTATCGAGCGGCGCTCAGGTTCAGCTTCATCCACCGCGTTGCCAGCCGCGCCGACGGCCGAAGCCCGCCGGTTTGTGGAAGACTCTTCTGAACCGACGAGGGCCCACACGGCACCGACCAGGGCCGCGCCAACGACGAGGGCGATGAGCGGATAAAGCCACGGAGCTCGTGGGCCTGACTTCGTGGGGCGGCTCACGAGTGTCCGGCGCACCACGGAGCGCGTGGCATCGCTTCGATCCGTGTCTTGAACCCATGCTGCCTCAAGGGGCAGCGCTTCAAGGGCGGCGAGCAGCTCGCGACCGTCCTTATGACGAGCCGCGGGTTCCTTGGCGAGCGCGCGAAGAAGAAGTGCGCGCAGCTCTGGTGTGGTCTCGAGTCCGGCGCGAAAGAACGACGGGTCTGGCACATCGTCGATCATATGTTGGCGAAGGAGCTCTGTGCGACGGTCCGCGGAAAATGGAGGGCGCCCCGCGAGAATCTCGAAGAGCACGACCCCGGCGGAGTACACATCCGCAGCGGTGCCAACGGTCGAGCCGGATGCTTGCTCTGGAGCCATGTAAGCAGGGGTGCCTAGAATACTCCCCGCCCGAGTGAGTGTTGGTTCGCCCTCGCCTTCTTCCTCGTCGGCGTCTGAAGCGAAGAGCTTCGCGAGACCGAAGTCCACGAGCTTTGGGTGTTCTTCGCCGTCCGCGAGCTTCTGTAGAAAAATATTCGCTGGCTTGATATCGCGGTGAAGAAAACCCTTGTCGTGGGCGAACGCCAAGCCTCGTAGAACATCTTTCATGATTCGGATGCCCTCCGCGGGTGTGGCCACTTCCTCTGCGAGCCAGACCTCCAAACCTCGCCCTTCCAGCCTCTCCATGACGAGGTAAGGGGCGCCGTCGTGCATGCCATAGTCCGTGAGACCGACGATGTTTGGATGGGAGAGCTCGCTCAACACCCGCGCCTCGCGCTCGAAGCGGCGCTTAACGAGTGGCGCGGTATCAAAGCCTCCGCGAAGAAGCTTCAGGGCAACGAGGTGCTGGAGGCGAAGATGTCGTGCCTCATACACCACGCCAACTCCGCCCACTCCAAGGACACGCTCGATTCGATAGCGCGACTCGATGACGGTACCCAGCATCGGGTCGTCGTGCTCTTCCGGCGGAAGGGCTTTTCGAACACGACTCGGAGGTCCGTCCCTTTCATCGGGTTTTGTGGTCGGCGCCGACACAAAAATAAACTACCACGGTCACCGCCAGATGCCCCGTATTGGTGAGCACCATCCAACGGCACAACGCATTAATCCTCGATCAGAGGACTAGTCGCAGCGAACGGTCGCTTCGCCCAACGCCGATCCAATGGATCGAATCGGCGGGTCGAGAGGATCGTCGGGCTGTTGCGCGGCTTCGTACTGCACCGAAACTTCAACGCTGCCCCGGCCACACACGCGATCGCGAGTAGATGGGAAAGCGCTCAGCGGAATTGTACCCCGAGTGCTCACTTGCGTGGACTCACCTGGTTCGAGGCGTCCGGAGAATCCTTCCGGGCGCTCGAGTACAACTTCGGCGACGGGGATCCCGTCAACGACAATGCTGGCCTGAGGCAGAATGAAATCGTCCCCAGCGAGGGCGTAGGTACCGACGCGAACGTCGCAAACCACTTCGATTTCGATGGTGTCAGCCCGAACGCCAGCGGTGGCACTCGTCACTTCGATGGCCAGCGACAGCTCTGTGTCACAAGCGCAAAGAAGTAAAATGAGTACTGCCGCTCGCATCATTACGCAGCTCGCATGACTACTTGCGTGCGCGGGCGTTTAGATTCTTCGCGATCCGGCCGACATCTTTCAGCTCGCGATGAACGTCGTCTTCGTCGATGTCGATAATCTCGACAAGCGCTTCATGGACGGCATCGTAGAGCCAAGTCCCCGCATCGACCTCGCGAGCACACTCCTCGGCGGAGTGACCTTCGAAGTTGAGCTTGTTCAGCTTTTCAGCGGAATCAACGAGGATACTCATCCCCTCACCCAAGAACTCGCGGGCGACCTTTAGCTGTTCCTCAAGAGGCCCCAGCAAGTCAGGCTCGGCTTCCATATGGGTAGCCATCGCCTCCGGCGATGTTTCCGTCGCTTTCTCGAGCGCGAGACGGCACAGAAGGACAGAGCCCACATGTTGCAGACTTCCGCGTACTCCAGGCACCGCCGATCCGCGAGAGAGCACGTGAATCAGCGCTCCCGCAAGTTGGATACGGCTATCTTCGGAGACCTCGGGGTCTTCGATGATGCGTAGCAGGGACTTTAAATCAGAGGGAAGCGCGATAACTGCGTCTTCCATCAACTCGGCAAACCGGTCGCGGGACATGTTCCTTTTCGTTTCGTAGCCTACAGGGCGAAGCGGCGCATAGACGCGGGCCTTCGCCATTTGTGGAATGCGGACAATACTCTTTGTCACGCTTCTTTCAAATGCTCTCGTCCAATAATCGCCGGAGGGGCTGACGAGAGACCGGTTTCAAGGGGATATTCCGTCCGGCGTCTGGGGCAGATTTGTCCGCTGGGCGGTGCGTGAGGGGCGGATCACTCGACCAAAACGCATACTTTCAAGCGCTTCAAGAAGAACCGTTCGCGCTTCAGTCTCCTCGGCGCCGATCGAAAGAAGAACCTCGGCCCGTCGATCTGAGCTTCGAATCGTGGTAATTCCTCGTGCGGTGTTCTCGATAAAGTCACCGCCAGAGGCACTAAAGCGTCGTGCGGCTCCAAGAGACCGGCCACGGTGGACCGTCTCTGGCGGGTGTTCGTACGTCTCGCCGGGGAAATACCCGAATATTCGAACGTGCTCAGTTC
>JBLHKB010000163.1:0-12299 GCA_047619315.1 Polyangiales bacterium | reverse complement strand
GCGGCAAGAATGGGGAGCGCGCGACGTCCATCGAGGCGCGAGTAAAGCCAGAGGGCCATCTGGCCCCCCGCAATCAGAACTGGAATGGCGAGCGGTACAAAGAGCAACCGTCGACCTGCACGAATTGCGATGGACGTCAGCGGAAGCGCGTCACCGAAGGCGAAACAGATTCCACCGAAGAGAGCCATCGTAAAGAGAAGACCCGCACCGAGGCTGAGCCAGACACGGTTTGCGCTGAAGACGCCAAGAAACTTTTGGAGCCCCTCAAAAATCAGCCGATCACTCGTGCTCGGTTTGATAAACCGTCGCCAAAGCGAGAGTTTGACAAACATTCGCCAAAGGGCGCCAAGTACCGAGAACGCAACGAGGGGCCAGAAGATCATGAAAAGCACGACCTGCCACTTCTTGGCGAAGGGCTCCCGGTCTTCATTCCAGCGCGCCGCCACGAACTTGTAGGGAGCTTTCCAATCAGGCTTCTCCCGAAACTCATTGCCCGAGATGAACCCAAGGCCCTGCACAACCAAGAATAGCAGCAGGAAGGCTGCCCACTTGGAGCGAGGGTTGAACACTTCAGGAGTTGTCAGGTCGAGGACAGGGAGGCTGTCCACGGCGGTTCCGGGGAACAGCGCGTAGTCGCGAAGAACCAGCGCGACGAGCAGAGAGGCTACGACGGCTTCGCCCCACCAGCTGCGGCCGGAGCGCTCCATATCTCGTAAGAAGAGCGCGATGGCGATGCCGACCGGAGCGACGGAATGGAACGTGGATTCACCGTAGCGAGCGGTGTAGAGCATGAGCGCGCCGTAGCCGAAGGCAGCCCAAAGCAGGAGGGTGACGCGGAAGTGGAAAGTGTCTCCATCCGGTGCTGGCTCTGACTCTTCTTTCGCCGCTGCGACGTTTGCCGGGGCTAGAAGGCGCGCGAGCGCGAGAACCATCAACCCCGCCCACGGTCCAAACCCGTGGAACACACGTTCGAGTGCAGAGTCAAAAGTGGGTGGCTCTCCACCGAAAGGAGCGCCTCCGAGCCAGGCGCTGTAGCTAGCGGCGTCGGCGTTGATGTCCCAGGCGGTCTTCGCCGTCACGCCGGCACCGAAGATGGCGAGTCCAATAAGGGTCTTCTTCTGAAGTGCGTCCTCTGTGCTTCCAATGCGAAGCACAGACACAAGCGCGACGGCCGCTAGTGGAGGGACAATGCCGGAGAGCGCGCCGGCGGCGTAGAACGCAAACACCACCGCACCGAGAAGTCCTAGGCCCCAAAGAACAATGTGCTTCTTTTGCGCCTCTGGAACCTTGGCTTTGCCAAATGCCAGCTGACAGGCGCAGAGGCCTACGAAGGCATTCGCCGCCATCGCAAAAGAGTCCCCGAACATGCCGCGTGAGTTCAAGATGACGATCGGTGTGGAGGCGAGAACAGCGGTGGCGTATAGCCCTGCGCGCTTGGAATCAAATCGGCGACCCGCGAAGAATGCCGCAAGAAGCAGCAGGAAGCCGGCGAACGCCATGGGGAGGCGACCGCTCTCTTCACTGACGCCAAACGCGGAAAAGCTACGAGCGATCACCGAGCGCCCGAGTGGCGCGTGGCGACGCACTTCATCACTCACGGTGCCTTCGGACATGGCGCGCGCCTCATCCGCAATATTAAGCTCCCAGGGGTCCCAAATGCCGAAGGCGCCGATGCCAACAAGGAGCAGCATGAGAGGCGGGAGAAAGCCTAGAGAAACGGAGAAGCGACGTAGAAAAGACATAGTAAGATTAGCCAATTGAGCGGGCGCAGAGGCCAAAGCTGAGGCGGTTGTAGCACGGGAGTTCGGCAACCACCGCTGGTCTCCAGTGCATTCCGAAAGAGGTCGCAGCGAGCGAGGCGCTAGTCCATTACTTCTTCCCCAGGTTCCGGTTCCTCGTCATTTCCCGTCGCTGCGTCAGGTGTGGGGGACTGCACCTCAACACGTTCCAGTTCACGCGTGAGCGTGGCCATCTCTCGGCGAAACACTGCGCGTTGCCCCCCGGGGAGAAGGCGACCTGGGCCGTTGATGACCTCCATGGCGTCCAAGAAGCGATTCCCTCGCTTGAGTCCAAAATGCAGATGGGGACCCGTTGAGCGTCCGGTCGTTCCCACCGTGCCGATAACCTGACGCTGTTCGACTTCCGTACCGACGGCGATGCCGCGCTGGATCTGGTGGAGATGCGCGTAGTGACTTGTGTACCCACCTGCGTGGCGAATGCTGACGAGGTTTCCATTTGGACCCTTCGGCGATGCCCACGTCACGGTACCGTCCGCCGCGGCCCAGACGGGCGTCCCCGTGGACGCGGCAAAGTCGACTCCGTTGTGCGGCACGATGCGACGAAGAATCGGATGCATGCGGCGCAGGTTGAACGGAGAGCTGATTCGGTCGTATCGAGTGGGAACGCGGAGCCAGCCGCCGCGAATGGCACGCCCATCTTCATCGAACCAGTCGCCGCGTCGCTCTTCGCGCGGGTGAAAAAAGTATGCGCGAAGAGTCCCCGCACGCTGGCCGATGTATTCGATGGCTCTCACTTGCCCGAATCGTAAGAACTCCCCGTTGAGACGCTCTTCATCCACCACCAGGCGAAACGAATCACCCGCTCGTGCCTGCGTACTGAAGTTCACTTTGCCATCGAAGACCTCGATGAAAAGACCAACGGTTTGTCGGCCAAGGCCCGCTCCGGCCACAGCATCCCCAAGGGACGAACGAACGACTCCACCCCGAGTGACCCGGGTGATTTCAAGAGGGATCTCGATGCGTTCAGCCAGAATGACATCGTCTGCGCCGACATCCGCGCGCACAAACGACGTGGCGCCGTCGTGGTATTCAAATCGAACAAGCGCTCCGCCTTCGGCGCGCTCCACGACCAAGGAGTCCGTCGCGTGGCATCGTCGAAAGTCGAGGACCTCACCAAGTGCCTGCTCAAGACGTACTGCCTCTGCGCCGCTAAGGCCCGAAGTGAGCAGCGCCGGTCGAAACCCGCGAGCTGCTCCAAAGGGAGTTCGCGTCCGCGTGAGCGCGCCGTTTGCGATGGGCGTTTCGTTCGATCGCTCAACTTGGGAATCGGCTGCGTCGGCCGTGGCTTCGTCGCCCTCGGGCACCACTGCCGGAACCTCGACTTCCTCCTTCGGGCCTTTTTCCGCCAGCACGAGTGGGCTCCACTCCTCGTCTTCTTCGACAGTCTCGTCGCTTGTCTCATCGCCCAACCAACTGACCACGGCGAAAATCCCCAAGGCTCCTGCGAGCAGACCTCCGATGGCGAGGCGGCGCATTCGCTGTTCGCGAACACGGCCCGTGAGAATGGGACGGCGCAGTGAGGGGAGGGGCCTGGCCAAAGGATCGCCCTGGAATGCCTTGGGCATCGCAGGCTCAGTGGGCGGCGAGTGCTTAGGATCCACAGCGCGTTCTTCCACGGACTCCTCCGCTAAAGCGTCCACTTCGGACTCCTCTTCGGACTCCACTTCGGACTCCACTTCGGACTCCTCTTCAACCTCCTCTTCGCCATTCGCCTCCGTCATTGCCCGTGGCGATACCATGTGCGCCCGCGCCGGCAATTGGCGGGTGGACAAAGAACCGGTGTTTTTGGCGCTCTCGCCACGTTCCAATGATGGATGAGCAGTACGTCTTGAGGCTTCCTACCGTGATATCGCGCCGCTATTGACGAAATGGACGAATGGGATGGGCGAGCGATCGCCAACACCTATCGTTTTCCGAGTTGGTGCGTTTTATTCGCCCCCCTCGAGTGAGCTGCGCAGGTCATTCGCTCAATGTGCGCTTCACCCGCACTCGGGCGAACGTCCGTTTTGGCGACCATGGATGAGGCCGTCTAAGCGTCGTAAAGGCCAAGGGCCCAACGAAGAGTGTCACGGTCGATATTTTGGCCGGTGTGGATCAACACGACGCGCTTGCCCGCAAAGCTCGGTGCCATTTTGATCGCAGCCGCATAGGCAGCCGCGGCTGCTCCTTCGGCCACGTTGTGTGTCGTCTCAAGGGCCACTCTCAGTCCCTCGCGCATCTCGTCTTCTGTGACGGTGATCATGTCGTCGACCTGATCTTTGCAGACCTCGAAAGGAATCTCAAAGGCGTAGCGCGTCGCCAGCCCATCCGCGAAGGTATCGGCGGACTCGATGTGCTCAAGCTTCCCGCTTTGGAGGCTGCGCATGAGGGCGTTGGCTCGTTCGGCCCATACACCGACGATGCGGACGTCGGGTCGCATGGCTCGAAGTGTCGCGACGCATCCGGCGAGGCCGCTGCCGCCGCCGACGGGAACAACAACGACATCGCAGTCGGGAAGATCTTCGACGATCTCCATCGCATAAGTGCCGACGCCAGCGATGAGCAGTGGCTCGTTCGCGACATGCACCAGTCGCATGCCTTCGTTCGCCGCGTGGGCTTCAGCTTCCTTGCGAGCTTCATCGAAGTCCGCACCATGGACATGGAGTTGGCCACCCAGCGCCTCCATGATCGCGTTCTTCTCTTTGTTGTTGCGCTTTGGAACGTAAATGGTGGCGCGTGAGCCAAAGTGTCGAGCTGCCCAGGCCATGGAGAGGCCGTGGGACCCACGCGTGGCCGTAACCACACCTCGGCGCCGTTCTGCATCACTTAGGTTCGCGAAGAGATTCACACCTCCGCGGACTTTGAACGCACCGATCGGAAGATGGTTCTCATGCTTCACGTAGGCGTCAAAGCCGAGCCGCGCGCTCAAAAGCGGATAGCGATAGAGGGGCGTTCTCGGCAGATGCCGGTGAACAATGGGCCACGCCCGAAGGACGTCTCGGAAAACAACGGGGGGTGTGCTCATCGGTGTCTCTCCGCGAGCATACACGCGCTCAAGCAAGTCGCCTACGCGGAATCGGACTTGCGAGACCCTTTTTTAGTAACACCACTCTTGACTCCCCAAGATATTCAAGTTAAGTCGACCGACGATTCAGGCACATAGCTCAGTGGTAGAGCACTACATTGACACTGTAGGGGTCGGCAGTTCAACCCTGCCTGTGCCTACCTGAAGTCCTTCGGGACACCAAAAGTAGAATGCATCAGGCGAGAAATCGTCTGGTGCATTTTACTTTCGGGCTCTTCGAGGAAGCGCGAACACTCGCCAACAATATGCAACCGCCGCCTTGTCAGCGCCCCATGGCGAGACAGGCTGTCGTTAGGTGAAGACAATGGACAATATGAAGACGGCTCGAGAGATTCTCGAAGAGAGGGAACTACTCGGTAAGCGAGTGGTTGCCTTGGCGATTGGCGACAAGGTCTTCGACCTTCACACGCCTGTTGCGCTCACCGCCGACGATGAGATCAAGGTTGTCCAGGCCGGCGATCCACTCGCGCTTCCCATTATCCGTCACTCGACGGCGCACATGATGGCGGACGCGGTCCAGCGTCTTTTTCCAGGCACCAAGGTGGCTTTCGGTCCCGCGACAGAGGACGGCTTCTTCTACGACTACGACTATCCCGGCGGGACCTTCAGTGATGACGACCTGGCGGCTATCGAAGCGAAGATGCTCGAGATCGTCGAAGAAGACTCCGCCTTTGAGCGCAAAGTTCTTCCGCGAGAAGAGATCCAAGCGCTCCTCGAAAAACTCGGGGAGCCCTACAAGCTTGAGCATCTTGGGCGACTCGAAGGCGAACTTTCCATCTACCAGCATGGTGAATGGATCGATCTCTGCGAAGGCCCTCATGTCCCGTCGACTCGCTTTCTGAGCGCTTTCAAGCTCACCCACGTGGCCGGTGCATACTGGCGCGGCGACGAACGCAATCCGATGCTCCAACGCATCTACGGAACAGCGTTCGCCAACCCCAAGCACCTTCGGTCGCACCTCAAGCGCATCGAGGAAGCAAAAAAGCGCGACCATCGAAAGCTCGCCAAAGAGCTCGACCTCGTCGCGTTCCACCCGCTTGCACCCGCGTCACCGTTCTTCACGGCGCGTGGAACCATCGTCTACAACGGTCTCGTCGACTACGTGCGCGAGCTCTACCGCCGCTTCGACTACGACGAGGTCATCACTCCGCAGATCTACGACCGCAGTCTCTTCGAGACGTCTGGTCACCTGCCCGCGTACGGCGAGAACATGTTCATTGCCGCCACTCAGGACGGGCTTGAGAAGGCTGCCAAAGAGCTCATCGAGAAACCGCCTGCGGACGCTGAGGCGTGCGAGAAAACGCTCGAGCAGCATCTTCGTTTCGGCGTGAAGCCGATGAACTGCCCGTGCCACGCGCTCATGTTCGGAATGAAGCGCCACAGCTACCGCGAGCTTCCCATTCGCATGGCTGATTTTGGTCGTCTTCATCGCTACGAGCGGAGTGGTGTCGTTCAGGGAATGACGCGCGTTCGCACCTTCGCTCAGGATGACGCGCATATCTTTTGCACCGTCGACCAAATGCAGGGCGAAATCGCTCAGTTCCTCGACCTTGTTTATGACGTCTACAAGGACTTCGGTTTCTCCGAGGTGCGCGTCGTCATAGCGACACGTCCTGACGAACGCCTCGGCTCCGACGAGATTTGGGACCACAGCGAACAAGCGCTCATCAAGGCCGTCGAATCCAAGGGTCTCCCCTTCGAAATCGCCGAAGGAGAGGGTGCCTTCTACGGTCCGAAGATCGAGTTCCACCTCAAGGACGCCATCGGACGGCCATGGCAGCTGGGCACAATGCAGGCGGACTACAACCTGCCAGAGCGCTTTGACCTCAGCTACATCGACGCGGACAACTCAGCCCATCGTCCAGTCATGCTGCATCGCGCGATTCTCGGAAGCGTCGAGCGTTTCTACGGCGTCCTCATGGAGCACGTTGGCGGCAACTTCCCCACTTGGCTCGCGCCGGAGCAAATCAAGTTGGTCACCGTCGCGACTGACTACGACGAGTATGCCCACGAGATCGCCGCTGAACTCCGGGCCGCAGGCTTCCGGGTCAAGGTGGACGACGCCAACGAGCGTCTTGGCGCGAAGATTCGAGCTGCTCGTTTGATGCGCGTGCCTTATATCGGCGTTATTGGCCAAAAAGAGGCAGAAGGCCGCGGTCTTGCGATTCGAAGCCGCGATGAGAACAAGGACCTTGGCTTCATGCCCGTCGCTGATGTCGTCGCCCGACTTCAGGGAGAAGCGAAGGCACCGTCGCTGCAGGCTTCCCCAAGAGCTTGAATTGTGATTTCTTTCCCGAAGTGCTTAGCTAAGCGCCTCGATCCCACCCAGATGCTTACCCAGATATATAGAGAAACAGGGCCAGAAGCCCACTGCAGGAGAGTTTGTTATCGCTAGACCCCGCCGTATCGATCCCCGTGATCGTCAGAGGAACTTTGGACCCCGAGTCAATGATCGCATTCGCGTTCCCGAGGTTCGTGTCATCGATGATGAGGGCGGGATGCTCGGTGTCATGGACACTTACGAAGCGAAGAAACTCGCTAAGGAGAAGGGACTCGACCTTGTCGAGGTAAACCCGAAAGCTCACCCCCCCGTCTGCAAGATCGTTGACTACGGTCGCCTCAAGTATGAGGAAAAGAAGAAGCAGAACGAGGCCCGTAAGCGACAGGCGCAGATTGCGCTGAAAGAGATCAAGCTTCGACCAAAGACCGATGACCATGACATCGCGTTCAAGGTTAAGCATGTTCGCCGCTTCCTGGAGGAGGGCAACAAGGTGAAGTTGACGGTTCGTTTTCGCGGTCGTGAAATCACTCACCCTGAAACTGCACGACGCCAGATCGATATCATCATCGAAGAAGTTCAGGACATCGCGATCATCGAGAGCGCTGGACGCATGGAAGGCCGCACTATGACGGCACTCCTGGCGCCCAAGTCCAAGGCGTAAGAGAACGCTATCTCTGTCACAGGCGACCCGGAAACGGGTCGCCTGCTTTCGTTGTGTCGTCCACGGCGCACGAATGCTTGAATGCGTATCGGATGTGGAAAGCCGTGGATGCGTGCAGTCCAGCCGAAGCGACAGCAACTAGACGGGGCGACGTTCATGTCGACTTGTCCCTTTGACGAACAGTCCGCATTGACACGTCTATCCCTTGGTGTCATTAAACCGGCCCTTCCGCTCCCACCGCGTCTTTTGCTGGTTCTGGAGCTATTTCGAGGAAAACCATGCCTAAAATGAAAACTAAACGAGCCGCCCACAAGCGGTTCAAGGTGACCGGCTCCGGCCGTATCCGACGAGCGACGGCTGGCAAGCAGCACCGCATGATGCGAGGCAACAAGTCGCCTGCGCGTCTGCGTCGCCTTCGCAAGAACAAGATGGTGGAGCCGTGCGACTTTGATAACGTCCGCTTCCTCATCCCTTACAAGTTCTCGGGAGCCTAGAAGATGCCACGCGCAAAAAGAGGCTTTAAAGCCCGTCGTCGTAGAAATAAGATCCTGAAGTACGCCCGCGGTAACTACGGTGCCCGCAGTCGTCTTTATCGAACCGCCGTCGAGCAGGTTCACAACTCGTGGGAAGATGCCTACCGGCACCGTCGCACGAACCGTCGCGAGTACCGTCGCCTTTGGATTGCGCGTATCAACGCTGCTGTCCGCACCCACGGTCTCAGCTACAGCAAGTTCATCGCAGCGCTCAAGAAGTCGAACATTGGTCTCGACCGAAAGATCCTCGCGGACCTCGCTCTGCGCGACCCAAGCGGCTTCAAGGCCGTGGTTGACGCTTCGCGCTGAACGACCTGCATTTGCTTCTAGCGAGGCAAGATCGAATCGAGGCGGGAGCAGTGTGCTTCCGCCTTTTTTCTTGCTGCTAAACGGACACTTGAGAGACGACATGGAGACGATGAAATGAGTGACGCGGTTGAACGCTTCGAAAAGGGGCTCGCCGAGATCGATGGTGGCTTTGCCCTGCAATACGCTGAAGCTGCGGACGAGCAGTCGCTCCGCGACATCAACGCTCGCTTTGTCGGCGCCCAAGGCTCTTTGACCTTGCTGATGAAGCTCATGCGTGAGCTCCCCGGTGATCGTCGTCGAGAGTTCGGGCAGCGAGCCAACGAGGTCAAAGGCAAGGTGACCGCAGGGTTCGAGGCTCGCCTCGCGTCCATTGCCACCGCGGAACGCGAAGCCGAGCTGAACGGGCCGGCCATCGATGTTACTCTCCCAGCGCGTCGCCACGCCCCTGGACGTTTGCATCCTGTGACGCGTGTGAAGAACGAGCTCCTCGACATCTTCTCGTCCCTCGGTTTTGAGCAGGCCGATGGCCCCGAGATCGACCACTTCGCGAACTGCTTCGATAAGCTTGGGTTTCCCCCAGACCATCCGGCGACGGACGAGCACGACACCTTTTTCGTGGCGGGTTCCGATGGGAAGGCGCTACTTCGAACACACACGTCGACGATCCAAGTGCGTGAGATGGAGAAGCGGAAGCCGCCGTTGGCTGTCGTTGCTCCGGGCGTCGTTTATCGGCGGGATGACGACGCGACTCACTCTCCCATGTTCCACCAGATCGAAGGCTTCCTCGTCGACGAGGGGGTTTCTTTCTCGGGCCTCAAAGGTGTGCTCACGGTGTTCCTTGAACGCCTTCTAGGAGACGAGATCGAAGTGCGCTTTCGACCAAGTTACTTCCCCTTCGTCGAACCCGGCGCGGAAGTAGACGTCCGACGCCCCGGCGGCGCTTGGATGGAAGTTCTCGGATGCGGAATGATCCACCCCGTGGTGTTCGAGGCGGTGGGCTACGACCCAAGCGTGGTGAGCGGGTTCGCCTTCGGCATGGGCCTAGACCGTCTCGCGATGGTTCGATACGGGATCCCCAACATCAAAGCCCTTTACGACAATGACGTCCGCTTCTTGAGCGGATTCTAAGCGGAGATTCTCACATGCTTGCTAGCTACAGATGGCTGAAAGAACTTTCTGGCGTGGACGCGTCGCCGGAGCAAATGGCTGAGAAGCTCACGGATGCTGGGCTCGAGGTGGAGAGCCTTACGGTGTTTCCCGTGGCCGAGGGTGTCGTCGTCGCGGAGGTGACCGCACTCCGGCCACATCCGACGAAAGACAAGCTGCGCTTGGTCACCGTTGACCATGGCGAAGGCACACAGGAAGTCGTGTGCGGCGCACCCAATGTACCGGAAGTGGGTGGCAAGGTTCTCCTCGCCAAACTCGGAGCGGTTCTCCCTCCTCAGCAAGAAGGCGGTGAGCCTTTCGTCATCGCTGAGCGCGCCGTCGCGGGCGTTCCAAGTGCTGGCATGCTTTGTAGCGAAAAAGAGCTCTCGCTCGGCGAGGGAGGCGAAGGCATCTATGTCTTCCCCGGACAAGGGCCCACCCCCGGAACACTTCTCGCCGACGCTCTCCCAGCGGGCGATACGGTGTTTGAGATCGGGCTGACGCCAAACCGACCGGACTGCCTCGGTCATATTGGGATCGCTCGCGATTTGGCCGCCATGTTCAAGGTGACGATGCCGGAGCCAAACGTTGGCTCCCCGCCCACCTTCGCCGAGGGCATCAGTGGTGTGATCGGCACCAAGGACATCATTCGGCTTCAATGGACCGGCGGACGCGAGGTCACCATCGACAGCGCTCCCGACGGTGCATTGGCTATCGACATCAAGGACACGTCACGCTGCCCACGCTACGGCGCCGCTGCGGTCATTGGCGTACGAGTTGGCCCATCGCCTTTTTGGCTGCGCTACCGCCTTCATTGCTTGGGCGTGCGCAGCATCTCCAACTTGGTCGATGCCACGAACCTTGTGATGCTCGAGTGGGGCCACCCCATTCATGGTTTCGACTACGACAAGTTGCGCGGCACGCGCATCGAAGTGCGGACGGCACACGCCGGCGAGACCATCGAGACGTTGGATGGCGTCGAGCGCAAGCTCAACGAAGACGACTTGCTCATCTGCGATGGGGAAGGGCCAGTCGCCATCGCCGGTGTCATGGGCTCAGCGAACAGCGAGATCGATGACACCACGACGAACGTCGCGATCGAGTGCGCCTACTTCGACCCACGTTCGGTCCGCCGCACGTCTCGTCGTCTGGGTCTTCACACCGACGCCAGTCATCGCTTTGAGCGTGGAGTTGACCCAAACGCGGTGTCCGCCGTACTCGCCCGCGCCGCAGCGGTGATCGCGGAAGTCGGTGGGGGCATCGCCCTCGCAGAAGCCATCGACATCTACCCTTCGAAACTCGAAGGGCCTGTCGTCGAGCTTCGTCACTCCGCCCTCGAGTCGCTCCTTGGTGTAACTGTCCCCAAGGACGAACCCGCTCGCGTTCTCCGTGCCCTTGGCGCGAACGTCGAGGCCATCGAAGGCGGCGTTCAAGCAAAGGTCCCCACTTGGCGACCCGACCTTGGCCGTGAAGCAGACCTCATCGAAGAGGTCGCGAGAGTTTGGGGGTACGAGCACATCGTGCCAACGGTTCCAAAGGTTCGTGCCTCTCGCACTGGTACGCCCGCGCGTCTGTTGTTTGAGCGTGCTCTACGAGACGCAGTCACTGGTGCAGGTCTTCACGAAGCGATCACCTACGCGTTCGTGTCGCCGGATGACTTAGCAAAGTCCGGCGCCGCACCAGCGGAGGTGAAGCTAGACAACCCGCTCTCGGAAGCGCACTCCGTCATGCGGACTTCGCTCCTGCCGGGACTTGCGGCCGCCGCCGTCCACGCCCTTCGCCGCCAGGCACCCCAAGTGCGTCTCTTTGAGGTGGGCCGTAGTTTCCACAAAGGCGACGACCTGCTTCCGAAGGAAGTCACGCGCCTCGCGTTTCTTCTCGCGGGCTCAGCACAGGATGGCTTCAACCACCGCGACGTCGACTTCTACGATCTCAAGGGCGCCATCGAGGACAGCCTCAGCGATCTCGGAAGCGTTCGCTTCGAGTTTGCGAGCGAAGCTCCAGTCCATCTTCATCCGAGGCGAAGCGCTCAGGTGTTCATTGGAGAGACGCTTCTTGGCTTCGCCGGGGAGTTGCATCCTGACGTCGCTGACGCGCTTGAGTTCGGTGGCCGACGAGCAACCTACGCGGAACTCTCTGTGGAAGCCTTGGACTCTGTTCGCGCCGCCCGAGGGACACCCGTTGCTCCTGCCATTCCCCGATTCCCGTTCGTGAGTCGAGACGTGGCGCTCCTTCTCGACCAAGAGCGCCCCGCCGCTCACGTGGCAGAAACCCTCCGTACAACCTCCACTCTGATCGAGTCCGTGGAGCTCTTCGATGTCTTCGAAGGGGACACGCTCCCCGACGGAAAACGAAGCCTCGCGTTTCATATTCTCTATCGCGATCCCGAAGGAACGCTTACGGATAAGAAGGTCGACAAGGAGCACTCGAAGCTCGTGAAAGCGGCGGTCAAAGAGCTTCAGGCCGAACTGCGCTGACCCTCCAAATTTTCCTTGCCAGCCGTCCC
>JBLHKB010000162.1:0-12380 GCA_047619315.1 Polyangiales bacterium | reverse complement strand
GTGAGGAACGTAGGGCTCCGTCTGGCGCATCCATGTGACTTATCGCAGTGCAGTGCCCGTGCTAGCCTCTCGCCTTCATGTCCACCACACATCCCCACGGCGGCTCCATCGTTGGCGAAGTTCTCGCAGCCCACGGCGTCCAGCATCTCTACAACCTCTGCGGTGGCCATATCTCGCCGATTCTCATCGGGGCGAAGCAGCACGGCGTCACCATCGTCGACATGCGCGACGAAAAGAGCGCCGCCTTCGCCGCGGACGCCGCCAGCCGAATGACGGGACGGGTAGGTGTCTGCGCCGTCACCGCCGGGCCAGGCGTGACCAACACCGTCACCGCGGTCAAGAACGCTCAAGAAGCGCAGCAGCCCATTCTCATTCTTGGTGGCGCCACCGCCACGGTGCTCCGTGGTCGCGGCTCCCTTCAGGACATCGACCAGCTCAGCATCATGAAGCCCATCACGAAGTGGGCTGCACGGTGCAACAAAGTCCGCGACCTGGCGCCCATGCTCGAGCGCGCCTTTCGCGTCGCCGTCAGTGGCGTCCCCGGCCCTGTGTTTCTAGAGATCGCCGTCGACCTCCTGTACCCCAAGTCCATCGTCAAAGAGTGGTACGGCAAGGAGTCCGGCGTCGACGCGATGAAGGGACCCGTCGGCAAGGCCGCGCAGCTGGCCATGAAGGGCTACCTGCAGCATCAGTTTCACACGCCGCATCTCGGCGTGGCGTCGCTCCCGCTTGGTGAGCGCGCCGCTGGTCGCAGAAGCGGCGCGGAGGGCCGAGAGGTCGAGCGTGCGGCGGAGGCGCTTCGCGGCGCGAAGAAGCCTGTCCTCGTCATCGGCAACCAAGCCATGGTCAACCTCGAGCCTTCGGCGGCGAGAAAACTCGCCGACGCCGTGCGTCGTATTGGGATCCCGACCTTCCTCGGCGGCTCTTCTCGCGGCCTCCTCGGTCGTCACAGCGACATCCAGTTTCGTCACAAACGCTCCGCGGCACTTCGCGAAGCGGACGTCGTCATCGTCGCTGGTTTCCCCTTTGACTTTCGTTTGGGCTACGGCATCAAAATCAACAAGAAAGCGCACCTCATCAGCGTCAACCTCGACGCCGAGGCGCTGAGTAAGAACCGAAAGCCCACGCACCCGATCGAGGCGCACCCTGGTCGTTTCCTCATGCAGCTCGCCGACCGCCAAGCGAGTCCAACCGTATCCATTAGCCGTTGGGTCGATGTACTCCGCTCCCGCGAGCGCGCACGCGACGAAGAAATCGTCGGCAAAGCCAACTCGGATGGCCCCCTCATCGACCCCGTTCATCTCTTCACGCGCATCGAAGAAAAGATCGCCGACGACAGCGTCCTCATCGTCGACGGCGGTGACTTCGTCGCCACGGGCGCCTACATCGTCCGCCCTCGCGGACCGCTCTCATGGCTCGACCCCGGAGTCTTCGGCACCCTCGGCGTCGGTGGCGGCTTCGCCGTCGGTGCTGCCAGCGCGCGACCCGATGCCGAAGTCTGGCTCTTTTGGGGAGACGGCAGCAGCGGCTACAGCCTCGCCGAACTCGACACCTGTCGACGCTCGGGCTTCGCGCCCATCTGCGTCATCGGCAACGATGGCAGCTGGCAGCAAATCGCCCGTGACCAGGTCACCCTCCTCGGCGACGCCGTCGGAACCGTGCTGCGCCGAAGCGACTACCACCTCGTCGCCGAAGGCTACGGCGCCAAGGGGCTCCTCCTCACAGACCCTAGCAAGGTGGATGAGACCCTCGACGAAGCGAAACGCATCGCCGCCTCGGGGACGCCGGTGTGCATCAACGTCCACTTGGCGAGCAGCGACTTCCGCGAGGGCTCACTCTCCATCTAGGCTGGGGACGGGGTCATGACTATGACCTTATTATGACCCCTCGTTTCGTGGTCATAATAAGGTCATAGTCATGACCCCGTCCCCCGACAGTCCCCCGACACCCCGGGCTTAGACTACGCAGCCCGGTAACGGATGTGCTCCACTTTCTCAAGCTGAGGCGTCCCCGCCGGCGCCGGGATCTCTTCCACGCTTCCGTTTTTCACCATCTCGCCAAGGGCCATCACGACTTTCCCACCGGCGATAAAGCTGTTCATGCCCAGCAGCACTTTGAGCTCAGGAAGCGTTTTCCCTTCGCCCACAAGATGCGGCGTAATGCGCTCCGACAGGGAGCCGTTCTGCTTCGCCTGGCGACTCCGGTGAATCGCGAGCCCAACGCTCACCCCGATAGCGGTGGCTACCCCCATGATCACAGATTCCATGATTCCTCCTTGAGGGGGGACTGTACTCAACCCGGCTTGTGCATGTCCAGCTCAGGAGCAACGCATCGAATCCGTACGAGGTCGATCGTATTTATCCGTAAATAAGGTGTGACCTGAGCGACGGCTTCAGGCCGCTCGTCCGAGAAGCGCGCAGGCGGCGATGGTCAGCGCGCCTCCAAGGCTGCGTGCTTTCCCCATGGCCACGAACGCCGCGCGGAAACGTGCAACGCCATCCTGTCCACTACGCGGTCCGGCGACGCCCACCGAGAGCGGTGTCTCCCAGCGAAGGCGGGCGGTCTCCGCCCAGATCACGCTCTCTGATTCGCTCTCATCCCGGACCGCCACCACGCCATCGCGCGTGGGCCACAAGAAATGCAGCCGCTCGGGATCGCTCAAGAGAAGAAGCGAGCGCAGCTCATTTCCTTCGTCCCCGCGGAAAACGACGACGCTTGTGGGGCCGTCGGACACCTCAAGAATTTCGTCGATGGCGTCAGTGAGACGGGCGGAGTGGTGGGGGAGGGGTGTGATGAGTGAGGTCATAGCGGTGTTTTTCATGCTGGATGTGTCGTAACCGGGCCTTCCCTGAGAAGCATCGCAAGCATCATGCCCAGCTGATTCTGGGAGAAGCGTCGCGAAAGAGGAGCGATCTCGTGACCATCCGTTGACAAGTTGACGCCCCCGCGGTCGCTTTCCGACAGAGTGGGGCTGGAGACTCGCGCAAGCCCTGCTATGAGCGGGCCATGCTTTTCACTGAGAGCCTTTCCCTTAGTTTTGGTAGCCGCCCGCTCTTCGAGAACGTTGATATCAAGTTCACCCCGGGCAACTGCTACGGCCTCATCGGTGCCAACGGCGCCGGCAAGTCGTCGTTCTTGCGCTGCCTCTCCGGGCAGCTTGACCAGTACAGCGGTCGCGTCGAAATCGGCAAGGGCCAGCGGCTGAGCGTCCTCGATCAGGACCACAGCAAATACGACGACGTCAAAACCCTCGAAACCGTGATCCGTGGGCACGAGCGTCTCTACGCGGTGATGAGCGAAAAAGACGCGCTCTACGCGAAGCCGGACTTCAGCGACGAAGACGGCATGAAGGCGGCGGAGCTCGAGGGCCTCTTTGGCGACATGGACGGCTGGAACGCAGAGACGAGCGCCGCGCAGCTGCTCTCTTCCCTCGGCATCGTCGAGTCCAAGCACGACATGCTCCTGCGCGAACTCGAAGACGGCGAGAAGGTCCGCGTCCTCCTCGCAAAAGCGCTCTTCGGCGCCCCGGATATTCTACTCCTCGATGAGCCAACCAATCATCTCGACGTAGACACGATTCTTTGGCTGGAGGAGTTCCTCCTCGACTTTAAGAGCACCGTTATCGTCGTCAGCCATGACCGGCACTTCCTCGACAAGGTGTGCACGCACGTCGCCGACGTCGATTTTCAGAAGGTCCGCCTCTTCACCGGCAACTACACGTTCTGGTACAGGACCAGTCAGATGGCGCTCGCACAGCGCCAAGACGCCAACAAGCGCAAGACGGACAAGATGAAAGAGCTCAAGGAGTTCATTCAGCGCTTCAGCGCCAACGCCTCGAAGTCCAAGCAGGCGACGAGTCGCAAGACACTCCTCGACAAGATCTCCCTCGACGACATTCAGCCATCATCACGCAAATACCCCTACATCGTCTTCAACGGTGAGCGGAAGCTCGGCAAGGATGTCCTCTTCGTCGACGGCATCAGCAAGAGCCTCGACGGTGAGGTGCTCTTCAAGGACGTGCGCTTCAACATGAGCAAGGGTGAGAGAATCGTCGTGACCGGCTCGGACACCGCCACCAACGCCTTCGTGCGCGTTCTGGCGGGCGAAGAAGAGCCTGACGCAGGCGAGGTTCGCTACGGCAACTCCGTCAACCTCGCGCACTTGCCCAAGGAGTACGGCGACTTCTTCGACACCGACAAAAACCTCGTGACGTGGATGCAGCAGTACAGCGAGAACGCTGAAGAGAACTTCGTGCGTAGCTTCCTGGGCCGGATGCTCTTCAGCGGCGAAGAGAGCCAGAAAGCCGCGCGAGTACTCTCCGGCGGCGAGAAGGTCCGCTGCATGCTGGCGCGCATGATGCTGCAGGACCCGAATTTCCTGATCCTCGACGGGCCCACGAACCACTTGGACCTCGAGTCGATTCAGGCGTTAAACAATGGCCTCGAGAAGTTCGAAGGCTGTGTCGTCATGGTCAGCCACGACGTGCAGTTCGTCGACACGCTCTGCGACCGCGTCATCGAGCTCGATGGCGACACCCACTACGACCTCGGCATGGGCTACGAGGAATACCTCGCCAACGAAGACCGTCTGATTCGCGTCGGCAAGGCGTGAGCTTTCGCGTTCGCGCGCTCCACGCACGCGATGCCGAAGCGCTTTGGCACCTCGATAAAGCCCTCGTCGAAGACGGTCGCGGGATGGTGTTGGGGCCGAGCGACCTGCCCCCGACTCCCGCGGACAAGGAGACGAGCGTGCACAAGCGCCTCGCCGACGCGTTTGCGTATACCCTTGTCGCGCTGCACGGCGAGAGCCGACGGCTGGTGGGCTACGCCGAGTGGAATCGACTTCGTCCTCTCAAGCTCCGTCACAATGTCGTTCTTGCGATGGGCGTGTCGCCGGAATTTCAGGGGCAGGGAGTGGGGCGACTGCTTCTCAGACAGCTCGTCGAAGACGCCCGCCGTGCGGAGCCCGCGATCACGCGCATCGAGCTTGGCGTCGTTGCCGACAACACACGAGCGCGTGCTCTGTATGAGAGCGTTGGCTTTCACCTTGAAGGCGTCCGGCGCGCGTTCGTGCAGGATGAACGCGGAAAGCGTGATGACTGTCTGATGTCGCTTCTCTTGTGATGGCGATTCTCATGCCAGCAGCGCGTGCATCTGCGGATGCTGTGCCTTGCGCCCTCGTAGGGTTTAAAGGCCGACGCTGCCGTGGTATCGTAGGCTATGACAAAGCTTACGAAGAGACCCACGCGACCCGCACTTGTCCGTGCGAAGACAGCCCTGGCGGCCACAACGATGGTCATCGCCATCGCTGGCTGCGGAGATGACGACACCGCGGCTGACTCCGGTCTCAGCGTCGGGGTGACGGCACCTGATTCAGGCCCTGATGTGGCGACGGAGAGTGACGCCGGCGCCGCGGACGTCGGAGATGACACGGCTCCGCCTCCCGGCTTGATGGCTTTCGACGCCGGCTGAACCCGTGGACGAAACGAACGAGGGTCCACTCGTCGTCGACCCTGAGTGGCAGGTGTGGGCGGCGGAGAATCTGATCGAAGGTGCGTCGTCGTCGGAGGTGGTTGAGGCCCTCACGGAAGAAGGCGTTCCTCTGGCGACAGCCCAGCGACTCGTCGACGAAGTCGTGGCATCGCCGATCCTCGCTCTCGGGCGCTCGCTTCTACCGCGCGCTCAGGGCGCCGAACAGATTCTGCGCATGGAGCGCGAGCGCTTGCGCAACTTCGCGATCTCTCGGATCTCAACGCCAAGCGCCGAGCGTTTTCACCGTTCGATTCGACCCGCGCATCGCCCCATTGTCTTCGAAGGGTTCCTCGCGAAGTCGCCCGCTGTAGAGCGCTGGACCTTCGATTGGTTTGCCGAGCGTTTTGCAGGTCAGCCGATCACGTATGTAGACACCAGTAGCGGCAAAGGGAAAAGCGTCGACGGAACCATGGATGCCTTTATCCGCCGCATCCAAGAAGCGGAAGACGCTCATCATTACTACTCCGTCGCTCGCAACTTCGTGCTGCGTCAGGAGCCCTTCGGCGAACTCTACGACGACTTCCTGCTGCCGGAAGGTTTCGTCAGCGAAGCCCACCACCGTCGAGCGAGTCAGATGTGGCTTGGACCTGCAGGCACCATCACGCCACTTCACTTCGACACAAGCGACGTCGTTTTTTCCATGGTGCGTGGCTCGAAACGCGTCCAGCTGGTGCCCCCATGTGAGCTAGGCGTGTGGGGCCTACACGACGGTCATATGCTCAGCGAAGCGAGGTTCGCCGAGTTCGTCGAAGGAGGAGGCTTGGTCTTCGAGGTCGAAGTCCGCGCCCCCGACGCGCTCTTTTTGCCCGTCGGGTGGTTGCACCGCGTTGTGGCCCTCGAGCCGTCGATCACGATGAGTATCAACGGTTTCAAAGACAACAACGTGGCTTGGTACACGCCCGGCGTCATCCGGCTCGACGCCGAAGTTAGCGGCTAGCTCTCTCGCTGGCTGCCGGGAACCCAGCGGCGAAAGCGAACATGCGCGTCGCGCTTGTCCGGCTTCTGGACTGCGCGTTCAAATCGGTCAGCGGTGTCTTTCGTCACCTCGACGGTTGAGCTTCGAGGCCCAACGCGAATGGCGCCGACATCTCCGCGATCCACTCCGCCTCGTCGGCAGACGAGAGCAAGGAGGCGACGCGGGTCCGCGCCTTTTTCCTCGCCCCAGCTGACCTGGTACGAAACGAACTCACCATCGCCGCCACGCGGTCCGCGCTTCGACTTCGCGAAGGACGTACCGACGCTCTTGGCGAAGCGTTCACGCCCGGGAGGGGCCGTGCCGTCTCCGGCGTCGCGTTCGCCGGACGTCGTCTGAAGGTGTGCGGGGCGTTCACTTGCCTCAGGCCGTGGTGTACTTGGGCGCTCTGGGCGTTGCGCGTCGGAGCGCTCTGGGCGTGGTGCATCGGAGCGCTCTGGGCGTGGTGCATCGGAGCGCTCTGGGCGTGGTGCATCGGAGCGCTCTGGGCGTGGTGCATCGGAGCGCTCTGGGCGTGGTGTACTCGGGCGCTCTGGGCGTGGTGCATCGGATCGCTCAGGTCGTGGTGGGCGCTCGGAGCGCTCGGAGCGTTCGGGGCGTTCGTGCCGTGCAGGGCGCTCGGGTCGAGGACGACGGTCTTCCTGTTCACGTGGATCCCGCTTCGTTCCCTTACGGCTCGCCTTTCGAGGGGCACCGATGGTTCGGGGTTGCGTTGGCCCGTTGTGGGCCATGCGGTTGAGCAAACGAACCACCACATCGAGTGGCTCGAGCTCTGTGAGAAGCTCTTCGGCGAGCGCCTGGAGGTGTTCTGGCACTTCCCCTGGCTCACGTAGGTCGGCGACGAGGCGTGCGTCGGCGGCGGCGCGAATTGACTCCGGGTCTGGTGGATCGATAAACGATGCGCGAATCTTGGCGTGACGAAGGAGGGACTCGACGCGGCGCCTGGCTCGAGGCGATACCAAGAGAACGTTTCGTCCATGTCGGCCAGCTCGGCCAGTTCGGCCGGAACGGTGCGTGAGCCCCTCGGCGTTGTCCGGGAGGTCCACCTGAATGACCATGCCGATGTCGTGAACATCGAGGCCACGTGCGGCGACGTCCGTCGCGACAAGAACGCGAACCGAGCCCTTCCGGAAGCGGTCAAAAGTCGATGTTCGCTCCCGCTGAGTCATCTCACCGTTGAGCGCCATGGCCGAAAAGCCGGTGTCCGCTAGACGTCGGGCGAGGCCGGTGGTGTCCAGGCGGGTTCGAACGAAGATGAGCGTCTTCTCGCCTTCGAAGCGAAGAAGAAGATTGACGATGATGTCGAGCTGGTCGGTTGGGTGCGCAAGCACGCAGCGATGGTCGATGTCCGAGTTGGCGGCGCCGAGGGGCGTACCTTCGATGTCTACCGGATTCGACTGGAGTCGGTTCGCAAGACGCTTTGCAGCACCTGTGAACGTCGCGGACACGAGATGTGTCTGCCGGTCCTTTTCTGCAGGCGCGAAGGCGAGGATGCCATCGAGCTCCTCTTCGAAGCCCATGTCGAGCATCTCGTCGGCTTCGTCGAGGACGACCACTTTCAACATGTCCAGGTTGACGGCGTCGCGTCGCAAATGGTCCAGGAGACGTCCCGGTGTTCCGATCAGAACATGAGCGCCGGCCTGCATCTCGCGTCGCTCTACCTGGTAGGAGGTGCCGCCCGTGACGACCTGAACTCGTTTACCAAGGTCCGCGTAGAGCCAGCCGAGTTCGCGGCCGAGCTGGTTGGCGAGCTCGCGGGTGGGAGCGATGACGAGCGCCGTGGGGTGAGCAACACCGCGCCGGCTGGGGGCGTCTTTGACGAGCTCCGCCATGGCGAGGCCGACGGCGACGGTTTTACCGGAGCCAGTCTGCGAGGTGAGGCGTAGGTTACGCCCGTTCGCGTCTTTCTCGATCACTGCCGCCTGGATCGGCGTCAGAGATTCGAACCCTCGCTTCTTCAGCGTCTCTCCGAGGCCACAAGGTGCCGCCGAAAGTTGGGTAAAGTCCGTCTTGGTGGCGGACTCTTCGGTGGATTCGGACTGGTCGTTGGTTTCGTGTTCCATAGTGGCTCCGCGCCTAGGTAGCAGGCCCTGGCGCCGGCGCACGTGGGCATATGGCCACAAAGCGTGTCGGGAGGGGGACAAAGAGGGCCCATGAGCCCCGCGTTAGTGCCTATATATAGGCATGCCGGCGATTGGCTTAGGCTTTGCTTTCATTGTGAAGATGGCAGCTAGAAGTCGGAAGATGCGGGTCTTGGGGGCGCTTATGATGATCACTTTGGCTTTTGGAGCCTTTGGTCTTCGATGGCTCTTGGACCGCCCGATGACGTATGCCGTGCATCAAGCACGCGTCGGGGCGACTGGGCCGACGAGTTTTTCGGAAGAACCAGACGAAGTCGGCCTGGAGGTCCTCCCAACCGGCGAACACCCGCCTATGTTGCTGCCCGTCGACATTCTTTTTGCCGCGAACGTTGGGGAAGCGGTCGAGCCGAGTCTCCCCGTCGTGCCGAGCATTCGAACCGAGCGCGCTGAGCTCGAGTTCGAGAGCGCAGAAAACTACCTGCTCGTCGGTATCGACCACACTCGAGGCACCTGGGGACGCGCGGACACGATCGTCGTCGCCGTCTTCGACGAGGAGAGCGGGCACGGCGGTCTTGTGTCCATTCCTCGCGACCTCTACGTCGACATCCCAGGTCACGGCCCGGCCCGTATTAACGCGACGCTTCGCATCGCGGCTCGCCAAGGGAAAGACCCCCTCGACGTTCTTCGCGGCGTAGTCGAGGACGTCCTCTCACTCGAAGTCGAACACGTCGTCGTCGGTGACCTGCGCGTGTTCGAACGCACCGTCGACGCGCTCGGCGGACTCGACGTCGATGTTCCTTGCCCGCTCATCGACAACTTCATCGACGAACGTACGGAGAGCGGCCGCCGGCTCCTCGACGTCGAGGCGGGTCTACAAGGTATGGACGGTGCGACCGCCGCGATGTACGCACGCTCGCGCCACGGCCGCAGCGATTGGGACCGCTCAAGACGTCAGCACGCGGTGCTCTCGGCCCTTCGGCGGAAAGTCCGGGAGGCCGGCATGTCTCAGTGGGTGCCGGTGCTCGGCGCAGCCCTGGAACAAGGCGTCATCACGAGCATGAGCCGCCTCGAACTGCTGCGTCTCATTCGCCGCGTGTCTCGTCTCGATGAAGGTCGCTTGCACGGACTGCTCATCGGAAGTCGGCAGGTGGAGCGCCACCGAACCGCCGAAGGTCGCTCCGTGTTGCTGCCCAACTACGACGCCATCGACGAAGCCCTTGGAGGACTATTCGAGGCCCCAGCTCCTGGCATCGCTCCACGACCGAGGCGCTGCCGGCCTACGGACGTCGCTCTACAACACCAACCCCGCACGCGATGAACACCTGACGCGAACGTTTCGTTTTACGCCGACGGTCTTTCCTACCTGAGTGAATCGAGCTGGCGAATCGCGTCTAGCAACGGCGCAGAAGGGTCGTTCGGTGCGCCCCCGGTGTTCTCCAGATGGAAGAGCGAAACGACCGTGGCGGGAAGGGCGAGCCGGGCATACGCCTCCAGCTTGTGATGACCGTCGAGGATCGCCAAGACCACGACGCGCTCATTCCACTCTGCTTGAACGTAGCGGTCTTCCATCCAGCCCAAGGTCAGCGCGCTCGGGCGGTGACCATCACGAATGCGCTGCATGTAGTGCTGTACGCGTTCCTCATTGAGTGTAGCGAGGTCCTGGGAAGCCAGGGCGACCCAGTAGGTCCGCGGGGGCGTGGCGAACATGGGTCCTTGAAAATGGGGCGTCCCGGGCCACGGAGGAGTCTCGTCATCGCTCGGCCAATCGGGGTCTTCGAGGCGAAACTTGCGCCGCCGCGTCATCCAGGAGACCTCCTCCGAATCGACGCGCTCCACAGGTAAGCGCAGGCTGACTCCCAGATAGTGTCCCGTCTGGAGCTGCGTCAGAACGGGCGTCCACGTTTGAATCCACTCCGAATCCAAGGTCACTTCGTCTTGCATCGTGGCGGAGAGTTCGCGTGAAAGCGGCAACGCCCGCTCGGGGGGCCAACCGACAAGCGTCAGCAGCGTCTCACAGGTTCCGCACGTTGAGCCCACGGAGTAAACGCGCCTGCCGCGCACGAGGAGCGAGCGATTCCAACGGGCCCAGTTCGATGTGCCTTGGGGCGGAGAGTCGTAGTCGATGCGGATTTGGCTTTGCCCGGAGTCGACAATAAAGCGCACCCCGTTGTCGTCGCTCTCGAGGTTTTTGATCGCTGATACGGCCTCTTCGTCGCAGGCCTTGATCCAGATTTTCCGCAGCCCTCGCACGTCCGTGCCGGAAGGCACGATGGGATCGACGCCGCGCAGTTTGCCGAGCGTGTGACAAACGTTCCAGACCTGCGCGTCCGGGCATTGCCGCAGCCAGCGTTGAAGAGCAACGCTCACGTTGGGCTCTCCGATCATCTCGAGAGCCGCACAATACGCCGCCGCGACCCACGCCTCCGGCTCGCTTTCGAGCTTCGCCATGAGGCCGCCCACGTGTTCCGGCGCTCCATGCCACCCCATCGCGACCGCCGCGGCGATTCGCTCTGGCGCGCTAGCAGCCTTGTTCAGCGCCTCCGCAAGCTCGGCCGCCGACTTCATCGACGAAACGGTGATAAGAGAAGACCTCCCACGACCTTCCATGTCTCCCGGTCGACCTTCCCGCCGACAACCTTGTACGTCACCAGAAAGCTCACGAGCCCGCCGGCTCCGGCTAACGCGCTCGCCACGAAGATCAGGCCGGCGGTCATTTCTCCAGCGCGATAGCCGTAGCGTGTCCGGTACATCGCTTCCGGGTCCTCCGCGAGAAGGGCGACAACACCCGCGAAAATCGCTAAGCCGGCCGCAGCAGCGACGGCGCCCGCTGCGAGTATCCGCAAGGCTCCGACGAAGTTACTCCGCCGTGCGCGCTTGTTCGCGGCGAGATAGGCAGCGATGTCTGGGTCGTTTTCGTCCACGAAGCGGAGATAGCGTTATCGGCGACGAAAGACCACCGGCATGGCGCCGCTGGGGCTGAGCGTGATGTTCCGGCGAACGGACCGAATGGTCTCGCCGGACGCCTCCGGGGTGAAGGTCCGAAGGATCTCTCGGAGCACCACCCGCATCTCAAAGAGCGCGAAGGCTTCGCCAATGCATCGGCGAACGCCCCCGCCGAATGGAAAGTAGGCGTCCGGTGGCGGGCGATGGTCGAGGAAGCGTTCCGGCTTGAAGCTCTCTGCGTCGGGCCAGACGTTTTCGTTGGTGTGCGCCAAGATGATGCTGCAGCCGATCATGATTCCAGGAGGAAGCTCGTAGCCCCCCAAGGTGAAGGGCTTCTCGAGAACGCGCCCGACGCCTGGCACGACCGGATGAATTCGGAGGGACTCTCGAATCACGGCATCCAAATACGGAAGTGGAGCGGTCGTGTCATTCCCCGTAGCGTCGATCTCCGCCACCGCCCGCCGCAGCACATCGGGATGCCGCGTCAATCGGTGCATCGTCCACGACAGGGCTGTGGCCGTCGTCTCGTGCCCCGCGATGAGCATTGTGATGAGCTCATCGTGAACCTCGTCGTCCGCGAGGGGCTCACCGTCCTCGTCCCGCGCAAGCAGCAGCATCGACAGGATGTCGTGGCGAGATTCCAGCTTCGGGTCTCGACGGCTCGCAGCGATGTGGCTCATCAGAGCGCGTTGGATCTCACTTCGCAGCCGGAGGTAGCGCCCCCACGGAGAGAATGGTCCGAGATCCTTTTGGGCGTACTCGAGGATGTATAGCGGGTTGTCGAGCATCCCGAGTGAGCGTTGCAGAAGGGCGCGCAGCGGGCCGGGCTCGGCGATGCCGAAGACCGTACGC
>JBLHKB010000161.1:0-12449 GCA_047619315.1 Polyangiales bacterium | reverse complement strand
CGAGATGGCTTCGCAAAGTGTGGCGTGGCGTTCTGTGGGGTTCATGACGGTCTCTGTGGCTACGGCCTTTATGACGAGCTGTCCTCGGCACCTGGCCGAGTGGGCGTCAGATGATAGGCTCCCCCCCCCTCTTCTACCAGGGGCGGATCCACCGAAGAGAACGTGCGAACATCCTCCATTTTGGGCCTTTTGGCCGTCTTTTATCTCATAGCCGATGCGGCCGCAGCGGGTGGCCGCCTCTCGGGTGCGTCCTGGCTCGTCGCGCTTGGCGCCGCAGCCTTGCCCTGCATTCCCTTCGCGATTCAGGGCCTACTCGCCGATGAAGCCAAAGGCGCACGCCGTGTCGGCACCCTGTGCATCTGCCTCGGGCTAATCCTCGCCGCGAGCCTCGGTCCTGCGGCGGTCTCGATCACGCGCGATATCGCTTTCGCTATCGTCTGCCCCTTCGCTGCGGCGCTCCTCACAGACCTCGCCATGTTCACGCCGGACCTCGCCCCCGAGCGTCGCCTTCGGCCCATTATCATTCTCCTCGCATTTGCCGCCGGCGGCTGCGGAATGGCGGCGTCGCTCCCGGTGTTCAGAATCGGTGAGATGCTTCTCATCGCGCCACCGCGCTTCGCCATCGCGCCGCCGGCCTTTGGGCTCGTCGCGCTGCTCATCGCGACGCTCACCCGAGTTCGACGCCGCACTTGGGGCACGCCGGAAGCCCTCGCCTCCAACGCGTGGGCTCTTCTGGGTCTCATCCCCACGACAACTTTACTTGGAGCCTTCGCCTACTTTGCGTTCTCCAGCGGCGCCCCCTTACGCAGCGACTCGTTTCGCCTCGCCGGTGCAGCATCCGCGGCCATGCTCGCCTACGCTCATGTCGCCCTCATCGACTCACGACGTCGCTTGCACGCCGGGCGTGCCGCTCGTGAAGCCATCGCGTTCTTCTTACCCGCCACAGTGTGCGTCGCCCTCATCGTTTGGCTTGGGCCACGCATTCCGCGCGAGAGCACAGTCTTCGCAGCGGCGCTCGCCCTCTTGCTCCTCGCGGGCCTTTGGCGCGGGCTTCGGGGCCAAGTGGTCCGTGTCCTGTCGCCCTTCGGAGGGAGACTTCTCGGCGCCATTGAAAAGGCCCAGGAAGACCTCGGGACGGTGGCGGACCTCGACGAACTCGCCCGAGCCACGCTGATGCCTCTGCGCAAGGCCGCCAGCGAAATCACGCCCACCCTTTACACCCTCGCGCCGGCACGAAGCGTTCGCGTCGACGCCGCCGGGACCCCGCGCATCGACTCCTCCGCCGTTCCCGACGCCTTTGAAATTCACCTCGCCGACGTGCCACAAGAGATCATGGTCACCGGCGATCTCAAAACCCGGGTGGTGCGCGAGGCCAACCTTCGCTCCGTCGTCGGAGTACTGGAAGCCGAGGATCTCCTCTGCGCCGTTCCCCTCGGCGTGCGCGACGAGATCGAAGGCATCTTGCTTTTGCCCCGCGGCGAGCGACGCGTCCCCTTGGCCCTCGAGGAGATCGAAGCGCTTCGCATTCTCGGCCGACAGATCGGCGCGCGACTGTCTCTCCTCGGCGGCCGCGATCGCGCCTTGGCACGCGTCAGCGAAGTCGTGGCTCAGTCGGACTCCATCGAAGAAGAAAAGCAGGTTCTCGCCGAGGACGTCGCTCAGCTCCGAGGAGATATCGAAGCACTCCGTACCGGCCGAAGCCGCGCGCGCGTCCTGGCCTCGTCCGTGGCGTACAGCGCCGTCATGCGGGAGTTCAACGAGAAGCTGCAGGAACTCGCACCCATCGCAGGAGCCGTCACCCTCATCGCCGAGGCCGGCGTCCCCATCGACCAAGTCGCGCGCACTCTTCACGATGCGAGCGGCCGCAACGAAGGCCCTTTTCTCGTCGCCGACGCGTCATCCATCACCGATGAAGAAGCCGGCCTTCTTTTCGGCGACGCGAACCAGCCTGGACATCTACGCCTCGCACGTGGCGGCACGCTGCTCCTCGCTGACTTGCCTGCCTTGCCCCTCGACGTACAACGACAGCTCGCCGAGTGTCTCGCCGTTCGCCAAGCTCGCCCCGTCGGCGGCGATGGGTACTACCCCGTCGATGTGCGCATCATCGCCTCGAGCCGCGTCCCCCTCGACCAGCTAGCCGGCGCCGTCGACGAAGAGCTCATGCGCTGGCTCGATAGCATCTGCATCACCATTCCAACCCTCAGGCAGCGCCGCGAAGATCTTCCCTCGCTGGTTCTCCTCGCCCTCGACCGCGCCTGCCGCGTCTTGGGCAAGCAGCCCGTGGGCATCACGCAACAGGCCCTCGACGCGCTGGTTGGATACAGCTGGCCGGGAAACCTCCGGGAGCTCCAGCACGTCATCGACCGCGCCGTCGCTCGGTGCGAGGGGCGACAAGTCCAGCGCGAAGATCTCCCCGAACTGCGCATCAGCCTCGAGAGCGCGGACCCCTTCGAAGGCACCTACAGCGAAGTCGAAGCGAGGCTCCTCAAACGTGCGATGCGCGTCTCCGGCGGTAACAAGAGCGAAGCGGCGCGCCTCTTGGGCCTCAAGCGCACGACCTTCCTGGACAAACTCCGCCGCCACGAAAACGACTAGAGCCTTAGGCTCGGCCCTGTCACGAACGTGGTGACTTCGGGGACCTGGCAGGCAGAGTCGTCACAGTCGGCGAAGCCGTTGTTGAAACACGCTCCTTCGCTGATGCCGCACGCCTACGGGTAAAGCTCAAGCATAGTTCACCAGGCTTCGACAATCTCTCTCCCTTCTTGGTTCGGCTCCCATGACACGAGCAGCAACTTGAAGCGTCGTAACCGTGTGTGTACGGTGCGGCGATGGTCAGGGCGGGCAGAGGTAGGCGTTGACTCTTGTGACGCGTGAGGATCGGAGCGCAGCGCTCACCGCCGCTGTGACGGCCGGTTTCATGATCGCACAGCAGATCGCTGGCAAAGCGACGCGAGATGCGCTCTTCCTTTCCCACTTCGAGGCCACCGAACTTCCCAAGGTGATCATCGCCGCAGCCGCCGTCTCTCTGGTGGGTGTCGCGTTGATGTCTCGCCTCATGACCACGATGGGACCCGCTCGTCTGATTCCCTTGGCGTTCGTGTTGAGCGCGGGAGTGTTCGTAGGTGAGTGGTTTCTACTCCCGCTCGCTCCCGGACCGTCCGCGTGGCTGGTGTATCTCCACTTGGCCACCTTCGGCGCCATCGTCATCAGCGGTTTCTGGTCAGTCGTGAGCGAGCGCTTCGATCCGAACACAGCCAAAAAGCAGATGGCCCGAATCGGTATCGGGGCCACCTTGGGCGGTGTGGTGGGAGGACTCGGAGCCGAGCGCCTCGCCGTCATGCTCGACGCTCGCACCACGCTCTTGATCCTCGCAGCGTTGAACATCGTGTGTGCACTTGGCGTCTCTCGAATCGGACGCGGACAAAAGAAATCCGCGCCCGTGACTCAGGGTGTCACCGAGTCCGGTTTGGCCATCCTAAGGCGGATCCCCTACCTGCAGCAGCTCGCTGCATTGGTGGGGTTGGTGGCGATCACGTCAGTGCTCCTCGACTACGCACTCAAAGCGGCAGCAGCAACGGAGTACAACAGCGCCGAAGAACTGATGAGGTTCTTCGGCATCTTTTACACGGCAACCAGTGTGCTGACATTTGTCTTCCAGAGCACGCTGGCGAAACGTGCCCTCGCGCGATTTGGGCTCGGCGGCACGATCGCTCTGCTACCACTAAGTGTTCTATTTTTCGGCGCCTTGGGCGCTGTGATCACCCAACTTTGGGCGCTCGCGGTGGCCAAAGCTGCGGAGTTCGTCGCTGCGAATTCGTTCTTCCGCTCCGGCTATGAGTTGCTCTACACGCCGCTTTCAACAAGCGAGAAGCGTCCCACCAAAACCATCATCGACGTAGCCTTTGAGCGGATGGGCGACGCCCTTGGTGGCGGGGTCGTGTTTCTGGTCCTTCTTCTCTCGCCAGTATTCGCGAACCAAATCATCGTCGGCCTCGCGCTCGTCGCCGCGGTAGGCGCGCTCCTCGTCGCGAGAAGCTTACAGCAGGGATACATCGACGCGCTGGCGGCGAGTCTAAAGTCAGGGGCGCTGCGCCTTGGTGATGAAGATGTCCTGGACGCGACGACGAGACGAACCGTGTTGCAAACCACCATGTCCCTCGACCGGGAGAAGTTGCTCAAAGAGATCGCGCTCCTACGAGGGCAGAACTCGGATCCGGCGGAGGCCCACACTTCGCCCAGGGCGAAGAGAGAGCCGATCTCCGGACCAGGCTCGTCTCTCCTTGCCCTTGATGCCGCAAAGATAAGGGAGTTGCTTAAGCAGCGCCCATTGCCGATCCCGCTGATCGGAATTCTCGTGCCGTGGCTCGCCGACGGAGCCCTGAACAAGCAAGTCGTCGAGTCCCTCTCCACGGTGTCCACTCAAGTACAGGGTCAGCTTGTTGACGCCATGCTCGACCCGAAGCAGCTCTTCGCCGTGCGACGTAGAATCCCGCGCATCTTGGCAAGCGCGGATGGAACCCGTGCAGCCCAAGGACTACTCTTGGGTCTCCGTGATGAGCGCTTTGAGGTTCGCTATCAGTGCGGGCAAAGCCTGGTAGCGCTCCAGAGACGTGCGCCGGAGGTGACAAACTATGAGGAGCAGGTCGTGTTCGACGCCGTCCTGCGCGAACTCGACGTCGGGAAGAGCGTCTGGGAGAGCCAGCGACTCCTCGACGACGATGATGCAAACGGGGGCTCGCCGTGGCTTGATTCAACCATTCGCGCGCGGGTGCATCGGAGCGTCGAGCATATCTTCACCTTACTCAGTCTGTGCTTGGACCCCGAGCCACTTAGAATGGCGTTGAGCGCTCTGAGCGCAGAAGATCGGGTTCTGCGTGGCACCGCCCTTGAGTATTTGGACAACGTGCTCCCAAGCGAAGTCCGGACCAAGCTCTGGCCGCTCTTGGCACCCAACCATCGCAAGACCGATCGAAGCCGGCCCCGAGAGAAAATCGTGGAAGATCTCCTTCAGTCTCTGGATTCATTCAGCTTGAATCGCGAAGCCCTATCCAAACAGGCATCCCCAAAGACGCTGCCCGAAGACTAGGCCTTAGACCCCCTAGCGCCGACCAAAAACATCCACCGCCAGAGTTGTGTCCAGGGGGGACACCTCGGGCGCTTCATTGGAACCTACGTCCCCCCACCAGCTCCGCGCGTCCTCAAGGAGCCACGGCCGAATACCCTCGACTTGCCTCAGCAGCCTCGCGAGCTCGGACGCGCTCTCAGGCCTTTCGCTTGGCGCCTTCGCGAGGCAGCGCAGAACGAGATCCCCGAGAGCCTTGGGTACATCTTCGCTCTCCAGTGGGGCGGGTTCGCTCTGAAGATGTTTGGCGACGACCTCAATGATCGTGTTGCCGTCGAATACATGAGACCCGGACAAAATGAAGTAGGCCACCGCGCCGATGCCGTAGATGTCGCTTCGTTCGTCGACCTCCTCGGGCGTGCTGATCGTTTCCGGCGACATGCACTGGGGCGTGCCCACGATTTGGTTTTCCCCAGTCAGCCCCACCTCTGTTCTCTCTTCAATGTGCTTCACCAGTCCGAAGTCCACCACCTTCACCAAGTCGGCGGAGCGTCCGGTTCCGACCAGAAAGATGTTCCCAGGTTTGATGTCGCGGTGGATGAGCCCCACGCGATGCGCCTCGGCGAGACCCTCGCAAATTTGCACCAAGACATGAACCGCACGCGCGGGCTCCATGGGACCGTGGTCTGTCACCAACTGCTCAAGATCCAAACCATCCAAGTGTTCCATGGCGTAGTAGAAGATGCCGTCCGGCGTATGACCGTAGTCAAACACGGTGACCACGTTTGGGTGTGAGAGGCTCGCCGTTAGCTGCACCTCTCGTTCGAACCGTGCGATCGTCTGCGCGCCCGCTCGGTCAGGTGGGAGCAACTTGATGGCCGTGGGTCGACGAAGCAAAGCGTGTTTGGCACGGTACACCTCGCCCATTCCGCCGTGGCCCAGCTTCGTCTGAAGTGTGTACTGGCCGAGTTGCATCGCCTCGGTGACCTTGGAGCGCAGGCCGTAGATGACGCTCGTTGCAGAGGCGGCAGCCCCAGAGTGGAAGAGCCACCAAACGCTCGCCGTGATCAAATGGCCCGTCAGCGCGCCCTCTCTTGGGTCGCTTTGACTGTTGCGCACCGCGGCCAGAACGAGCCAGATCATGGCCGATGCATGAACGAATACCGTCTGACGCGTCGAGCTGGGTACGTACGTCGAGCGCATCGTGAACGTGAACGCCATCGCGAGCAGAAGAGTCATGGTGGGTCGTGCGGGACTCGGCAATCCAATTGACATCACACAAAAGCCAATGGTCACGCAGTTCATCGTGACAATGTCGAGCCACTCGAGAGCCCGCTCGCTTTTTTGAGTTCCGCTACGTAAGACAGTCCACATCCCAAAGAGCGCCAGGCCAGCCGCGGCCTGACCAACGAACTGGACCAGGTGAGTCGTGACGGTGCCGTCCACCAAAATATCGGTCACCAGTCCTAGAGCCTGGCCAAATAGCAGAACCAGCGACCCCACAAGACCGAAGCGTGCGAGACGTGCCTGGTAGAACCGGGATCGAGAATGGGTCGAAGGGGTCATCTCAGCTACACGGTCGTCGCAATGCTGTGGACGCTACAGACCATATTGGGATTGAGCGTTTTTGGAGGGCCTCACCACTTTCGGCCTTGTTTAGCCTCCGGCCCGTGATCGGTCCACCATTCCTCGTGCCCCTCTTCCCTACATGGGCGGGCGGGCCACGCTTCTCGTCGACCTCAGAACGGTTCAATTCGACCAAAAGGAAGGCCACGAAGTCTGGAACGTAGAACGCATCGCGGCATCCTCCGCGATTTTCTCTGCCCCGAGGTTCTCCTGTGAAAACGTCCTGCATTTTCGTCTTCAGCTTCTTCATGGCCTGTTCGAGCGGTGAAGAAAACGCTCAAGAGCCGAGCGCCGCCACCAACGCACTGCAGGAGGCCCTCGACGAAGCGGCAGCAGAAGCCGCGGAAGCCACAGCCGAGCCCGCTGCGGAAGCGCTCGCTGTGGAAGCGCCGGCTGCGGAAGAGCCGACCGGCACGCGTTACACTTGCAACCAAGCGAGCAATCACCTCTGCTACCAGATTGCGCCACCCTCCTTCACGCTCGCTGGTGAACAGGCGGGCTGCGAAGGCATCGCGGGTATTGGCACCTGGACTGAGGGCGGGGAGTGCCCCACCGAGAACATCATCGGAACCTGTCAGAAGGAGCGCAACAACGAGACGCGCTACTTCTACGAAGGGGTCACGGCTGAACAGGCTGAGCCCGCATGCACGATGTTTGGCGGAACGTTCACAGCGAGCGAGTAAACGCGCGCGATTGCCGATCGAACAACAACGACAAAAGGCGAGCCCGCTACGGGCTCGCCTTTTGTCACATTCACGCGGCTCAGCCGCGTGACCGGGCTACTAGGAGACCGTCAACTCAGTGGCTTCGCTGACGTTCGTCGCAGCGTCGGCGGCGGTAAGCCGCAACACGTCGCCGTTGCATCCGGGGATGCCTGTAGTGAACGAGCCGTCGCTGGACGCAGTGGTCGCCGACGTACCGCCCGTGGTGACATTGAGCACTCGCACGGTGGAAAAGGCTTCCACCGAGGACAAGCCGCCGGTCACGTTGATGTTGCCTCGAAGCGTACATCCGCCAATGCCTGCGTTGCCAAGAGAGACCGCCCCGCCGTCGGGAGCGACGGGTGCGATGTCGTCGTGGGTGATGTTGACGAGCGCCGGAGGACTCTCGATCGCGCCCTCGACTGAGATCACGGAGAGCTCGTTGTCGGCGTTTGCGTTCAGAGTGACCTCGACCGTGAAGCTGCCGGTGGCCTCGTCGGTGTCAGCGGTGGCGGCGGATGCGCCCCCATCGACACGCACCGAGATACCTGGTCCAGGTGTGAGCACTCGTCCGGTGACCGTATGGATCGCCATGTTCGTGTCAGCGGGACTTGCGTTGTCGACCTCGGGAGCATCGGGAGCGGTACCCGAGTGGGTCACCGATACCATCGAAGGAGCCGACGAGTTCCCAGCGCGGTCGGTGGCGATCACGGTGAGGGACGTGGCGGCATCCTCAGGGATACTCACGTTCGCCGAGTAGCCTCCTGCTTCGTCCGCCGTCGTGTTTGAAGCCGCGGTGCCGCCGGAGACGGAGATACGAGCATTTGGTTCGGTGGAACCCGACACAACGATGTTGGTTCGGTTCGTCGGGCTGGCGAGCGGGTCGATGCCAGGTGCGGCAGGTGACACGTCGTCGTGCTCGATGACAACGATCGTGTCGACCATCCCGCCGACTCGGCGAACACGCAGTTCGTTTCGAGCGTTCGCCGTGAGCATGACACTCGCGCTGAACGTTCCATCCGCGAGGCTTGTGACGGTGACCGGCGCGGCGCCGCCCACGATCTCGACCATGACCGTTGCTTCAGTCAATCCAGTGAGCATGACAGGGTTGGTCGCGGTGACCGAAGCGGTCGGATCGACTGTGACAGGAGCTTCAAGCGCTGAATCCTGCTCGATGGAGAGCATCGTCGCTTCACCGGTGTTGCCCGCGATGTCCGTCGCGGTGACCACCAGCTCATTTAGTGAGTCGAGGGTGAGCATCACGACGACGGTGAACTCGCCGTCCTCGTCCGCGTCGATCATGACTGGGGCAGCTCCGCCCGTGATGGCGATCTGCGCGCGTCGTTCGCTGCGCCCTCTGAGTTGCACGAGCTCTGCGCCGGTCGGTGATGCAGTCGGATCCAAAGCTGGTACCTCCGGCGCGATGTCGTCATGAATGACGACGAGTGGGAACGGAGGGCTGGACGCGCCGGTTCCGGGGACGACGGCGAAGACGCTCAGGCTGTTGCTCTCGTTTGCGCGAAGCACCACGTCAGCAGAGAAGGCGCCGGCTCCGTCGGTCATGACCATGACCGGGTCAGTCGCTCCAGCGACGGTGATCGAGACATCGGGCACCGACTGGCCAGTGAGAGTGAGAGTCTGTTCGTTCACGTGGCTAGGAACGGCGTCGACCATAGGAGCGTCGATCTCGATGTTCGGGTTGTGAACGATGGTGACGTTGAGAGGTCCGCTCTCGTTCCCGGCTTCGTCCTGCACGATGAGCACAAGGTTGTTCTCGGTGACCGAAGCGACGGCTGAGTTGAGAGTCACCTCGATGGAGAAGCGACCGACGGCGTCCGCGCTGTCCGAGGCGTCGGCGGCACCGCCGGAGACGGTAACCAGCGCGCCGGGCTCTGCTTCGCCGACGAGAACTGGCTGGGTGTTCCGCGTGGGCGTAACGACGGGGTCGAGGCTCGCCGTGTCAGGCGCCGTGCCGTCATGCGTGATCGTCAACGTGACGGAGGGGCTCTCTTCGCCACCCAGTTCCTGCGAGACGAGGAGCGTGTTGTCGGCGTCGGGTCGCAACTCGACGTCCACCGAAAAGACACCGTCGGCTCCAGCGGTCGCGCTCGCCACCGCTTCTGCTCCACCGCGTACGACGACGGAGGCCCCAGGCTCGGCCATTCCTGTAAATGTGCTGGGGTTTTCATTGGTCGGACTTTGGAAGTCGTCGACCGTCGGAGCCGCAAGCACAGGCGGCGACTCGACGGAGCCGCAAGCGGCCGCAAAGACGAGGCACGCATTTAAGATAAGCTTTAGACAGGGTTTCATGGGGTTTCCTTGTTGGGGTTTCCATGATGTCTTGCAGGGGGCGTGCCGGGAAAAGCCCAGCGTTTTCGACTGATCTGGCCCACCATCTGATGGCTATGAGTAGACGCTGTAGGCCCTGACCCAACACCTGATAGGCTCGGCCCATGACTGATCAGTCCACTTCGCGGTTAAGCAGCACGACGCGAGGCATACCCATACGCACCCTGACTGTGGATGTGGTCGAAGGGCCAGACATGGGCGCGTCCTACGTGGCCACGTCCGAGACCGTGGCCATCGGCACAGCGGACGGGAACGACCTGGTGCTCAACGACTCGACGGTCTCCCGCTACCACGTCGAACTCTCCCGCGAAGCGTCCGGCGTGCTCGTCACCGATCAAGGCTCCACCAACGGGACCGTCGTCGGATCCGTTCGTATCGAGCGTGGTGTCGTGCCAGCCGAAACGATCCTCACGATCGGACGCTCGCAAGTTCGTATTCGTGAAGGCAACAACGTCACCGTTGAGCTTCATCAAGAGACTGCGCTCGGTGGCCTACGTGGTCGGTCGAGAAAAATGCGCCGCCTGATGGCTCAGACCGGCAGAGCCGCGATAGGTGGAACCTCGGTGCTCCTGGTCGGTGAATCAGGGACCGGTAAGGAACTCATCGCCCAAGCGCTCCATGACCTCTCCCCGCGAGCGGCGGATCCTTTCGAGGTCGTGGACTGCGGCTCTCTCTCTCCCAATCTCATCGCCAGCGAGCTCTTTGGACATGAGCGGGGGGCATTTACAGGAGCCGAACGACGGCATATTGGGGCGTTTGAGCGAGCCAACGGCGGAACCCTTTTCCTCGATGAGATCGGAGAGCTCCCCGCTGAACTTCAACCGACGCTCTTGGGCGCACTCGAACGGCGCAGGTTTCGACGGGTGGGCGGACGCGAGGACATCGCCGTGGACGTGCGCGGCGTCGCGGCCACAAACCGCGACCTCCGCGCCGATGTCAATTCGAACAGTTTTCGACTGGATCTCTACTACCGCTTAGCCATTCTCACGCTGCGCGTGCCGACTCTGAGGGATCGCCCCGACGATATCCCGCTGCTGGTCGAACACTTCCTCGAGGAGTCCGGGCGTGAGCATCTCTTCGCGTCGTTGTTCGACGGAAAGACGCTCAAGGCACTTCAAGAGCACCATTGGCCGGGGAACGTACGAGAGCTGAGAAACCTCGTCGAAGCGACCGTCGCCATGGGCGAGACGCCCGACCTCGATGAAGCGATTCACCAGTCCCAGGATGAGTTCACCAGCCCCGAGAACTCCATCAATGTTGCGCGTATCAATGAGCTGCCCTTCAAGAAGGCGCGTATAGAGGTGCTACGCGCGTTTGAAGTCCTCTATCTCGCCCAGCTGCTTGAGCGCTGCACCGAGAACGTGTCGGAAGCGGCGAGGGTCGCCGGCATTGACCGTTCCTACCTCTTCTCGCTGCTGAAACGGCACAAGCTCCGCTAAAAAGCGGTTCAATCGCCGAGCGAGGACATACGCTGCCGAATAGCGGCGGCATCCGCTGCGCGTGGCGCCAAACGTAGGTATCGACCGTAGGCACGACGAGCCTCCCGCTGTCGTCCGAAGCGCTCGTTCGCGAGACCCAGACCCCGCCACGCAGCGGAGTACGCGGGCGCGACTTGCGTCGCTTCCCGAAACAAGTTCACCGCCGCCGGGAGACGGCCCTGCGCAAAAGCGGTCGTGCCTTCTCGGGTCAGCCGCGCCGCTCGTTCGGGGTCGGCACTCGGTGCACGCTCTGGTGTCAGCTCCGGGTTTGCGTTCATCGCAGCAGGCGTGGCGATTTCCATTTCGGAGACGATCGTCATCATGGCCGACGTCATGCCGCGTCGAATCCGCATCGAGGGCGGCGGTGGAACGACCACAGACTCCACCATCGCAACGTCCTCGATCTCAGGGACTTCGTCAGCCTCTTGCTCCAGCTCCGCCAAAGGCGATGGCTCGGGTAAGGTGCTCGGCTGGTCTACTGACGCAAGGTCGCTTGCATCCGCTTCCTCGCTCGGTTGACCCGCCCAGAGAGTCGCTCCCCCAACACCCAGCAGCAGGAGCGCCGCCACGATCAAGAGCGGCCGCCGAGAGCGAGTTGGGAGCGACATTGCTGCGTCAATGTTCGCCTCGGGCTTCTTCGGGACACGCGCTGGCTGGCGACCCGATGCTCGATAGGTAGCCGGCTGCGGAAGCGGCAAACGCTCAGTCCCCCTCGCGGGTCGAACGTTCGAACCATCACACGCGTTTCGAAGCTCATCGATGAACTCCCGACAGGTCTCATGTCGCCACTCCGGCTCCAGGGCGAGGGACTTCGCGATGACCTTCTCGACATCCGTCGAAAAGACGCGCTTCGAGACATCGTTCAAGCGCACGGCATCCTGGTTGAGCTTCAGCGTCAGGATTCGCATCGGGTGTTCGGCATCAAACGGGAGCTCCCCCGTCAGAAGCTCAAAGGCGACGGTGGCGAGCGAGTAGATATCACCCCTGGAATCGGGCATCTCTCCCGTCGCGGCCTCTGGTGACATATAATGCGGGGTTCCGAAAATCGAGCCTTGCTGTGTCATCCGCGACGTGGACTGCATCAACGCGGCTAACCCAAAATCCAGCAGCTTGACGGTCTCTTCGCCATCCTCTCGCCGCACCAGCATCATATTGTCGGGCTTGATGTCTCGATGGACCATGCCCTTGGTGTGCATCAGGTCGAGGGCACTTGCGACACCCGAGAGTAGCTCC
>JBLHKB010000160.1:0-12458 GCA_047619315.1 Polyangiales bacterium | reverse complement strand
CGGGAATTACCCCGCCATGAGGATGGGCGCCTTCGAGAGTCGCAGGTTTTAGCGTTTATGCTTCTGCCGGCTACGCTCATCGTGGCGCATGACACGTTGTGTTTGCTCGAGGTGATGCAGTCGAGTCTCTGGGGGCCCATCGGTGCGCTACCCGTGGCGTTCACGAGCCTGACGATCTTTGTTCGGCGCATGGTCCGCACTTCCACAACGTTGATGGAGCGCACCGAGGCGCTACACCAGATGCACCGAGATCTGCGGTCCACACAACGAAAGCTCATCCAGCGTCAGCAGCTTGCGGCGGTGGGCGAACTTTCAGCGGTGATCGCGCATGAGGTACGGAACCCGCTGGCGGTGATCAAGAACGCGGTTGCTGGGCTCCGTCGACAGGCTCTTCGAGCCGAGGACCGCGAGACGCTCGTCAATATCTTGGGTGAAGAAACGGAGCGCCTGACCCGCCTCATGCATGACCTCTTGGCGTACGCGAGACCCGTCACGCCACGTTGCCGTCCCGTCGATGCACGGTCTTTGCTTGAGCGTGTCGTGGCGCGCGCTGTCACCGGAGGAACAGAGATTGTCTACACCTTAGGCGAAGACCAAACGCTTCACGGAGACCCTGAGCTTTTGAGGCACGCCTTCGTCAACATTGTTGAAAACTCAGTTCAAGCGATGGCCGATGGAGGCACGTTGAGCCTCCTCGTCCTCGACGAGACCCTCGACCTCGGCACGGGCGAAGAGTCATGTGTGCGTGTCTCGTTTCAAGATACCGGGCACGGCATGGCCCATGAGGTGCTGAGCAAAGCTCCGTCGCCGTTCTACACCACTCGCCCCAGCGGGACGGGCCTTGGGCTAGCTATCGTCGAGCGCGTCCTCCACAGCCACGGTGGAATCTTGTCCATCGAGAGCGTCAAGGGCGTGGGCACTTCCGTGCACTGTATTCTTCCTCGTGTCCATCGACGGCCGACCGGAGCCGAGGCTCCCTTTCGAGCGAGGGTGATATGAGCGCAAATACCGCACTTGTTTTTACGTGGGCATTTCTGCACTTCGCGATAGTCCCACTCTTGCTGTTCATCTACCGCCACACGCGCCGCGAGGAGGAGTTGGTGTTTGCTTGGCTTCACGTGGCAGCCGGTACCTACGCGCTCTTTGGAGGGCTGCTCGCGAAGGCCCCCACCGCGGCCGCCGGCGAGCCGTATTTCAGAGTGCAGCTGATGGTGGGAATGGTGCTCATGGGCCTCCTGCTTAAGTTTGGCCATTTGGTGATGCGCCTGCCGTGGCGGATTCCTGAACGTCATTACGCGCGTGGGGTGATGGTCACGATCATCATCATCGGAACGGGCATCTTCACCGACCCCGCAGATGCGACGTCCACGGCGTTAAGGTGGTACGGGGGTCCGATTCGTTCCCTCCCGCCTTCACTCACATTGCTGATTTTGTCGGTCGGGGGTCTCGGGGTATCCCTCTACCTCGCTCTCTCGTTTTTCCAGAACGGACAAAGCGTGGAAGCATGGACCTTCTGTTCGGCGGTCGTTTTGGTCACGGTGGGTTGGGGCGCTGACCTCGTTTTGCGCGCTTTTGAGCGTGGCGCTTTCGTATCCGACCACACGACGAGTCTGGCGGTGATGGGTCTTGGGTATGTGATTCTCAATCGCTTCGTCGAACAGACCTGGGCTTTGCGCGCCCGCACAGAGGAGCTCGCACGACAAAACAGTGAGTACCAGGCGCTTCAGGAGCAGCTTGTTCATCGTGAACAGCTCGCGACGGTGGGTGAGCTCTCCGCGGTCATCGCCCAGGAGGTCCGCGCGCCGCTGACGGCCATTCGCCACGCCGTGGAAGAGCTGCGGAGCCCAGAGCTCCCTTTGGATGAGCGCGCAGTGCTGCTGTCGAGTTTGGATGGTGAGAATGACCGTCTAAATCGGCTCGTTCGTGATCTGCTCGTCTACGCGAAGCCGGTGGAGCCGCAATTCGAGGCGATGGTGCTCTTCGACGTGCTGGAGGATGCCTTGAGCAAACAGGACTTAGATCCGCGCGTTCAGGTTCGCATGTTGCTTGAGGCGGCCCCGGACTTGGTGGAGGGCGATCCGCGACTTCTGAGCTTGGCGTTCTCCCAAATCGCCAGCAACGCCATCGAGGCAATGCCCGGTGGGGGCGAGTTGACCGTGCGTGGGGAGCTCGCCCGCCTTGGAGACGACCCGGCGCTGGCAATTCGTTTCTCAGATACCGGGGAGGGTATGGACACGCTGGTCCGGTCGCGGGCACGCGATCCGTTCTTCACGACGCGTTCCTCATCCACCGGCCTTGGACTTGCCATCGTCGAACGACTCGTCGGGCTCCATGGTGGGCAGCTCGAGTTTGGCAACGATGACGTTCACGGAACGACGGTTTCGGTCTTGCTGCCCGCGCGGCCTCGCGCCCGTAGCTCGAGTGATGACTGAGCGCAGAGGGCGCTATTGCGGTGGCGTGATGACGCGGCTCTGACCTGCGCGAACAAACACGTAGCGTACGCTTCGTGAGCTCTCCGAATCGAAGATGAGTTCATAGCGACCCTCGGGGAGGGGGACTTGCAGTGGTGGCGACCCTAGAAAACGCGGTGGCTCACCACCGAGGCGCACGCGGACTTCGGCCTCCGCCTCTTGGATGACCAGGAGGCCTTCGTTCGCCTCGATCTGCGTTCCCTCGGGCAAGAGCGAGCCGGCCCCAAAGGCGAAGGGAGACTCTACGGCCGGCTGTGGAGGTGACCCCTCGGTCACGGGCTCAGGCATCACTTCGGCTTCTTCAACAGGCTCCTCGCTGGCGCTTGTCGCCGGGGGCTCCGCGGCTGTGTCTTGGTGGCGAGCTGCCCAGCAGGTGCCTGCGCCGACGGCGAAGAAGAGGCCGAGCATAAGAAAGAGCAGGCCAGGCGGGCGGGCGTCTGACGGTTTCGGCGGCGCCGACGAGTGAGCTTTGAGTCGCTCGCGGAGCGCTTCTTCGGACTTCTCTCGGCCGAGACGAGACCCTGGTGTCGTATGTGACTCCGAGTCCCAGTCGCTCGGATCCGAGATGCGGCCATCCTCTTCGTCCAACGCTGACTTCCAAGCCGCGAGCTGGCCACCGGTCATCTCTTCTTCTTCTTCTCCGTCGGAGTCTTCCTCTTCATCGGAGTCGTCCTGTTCATCGGAGTCGTCCTCTTCATCGTCGGAGTCTTCCTCTTCATCGGAGTCTTCTTCTTCGTCGGAGTCTTCTTCTTCGTCGGAGTCTTCTTCTTCGTCGGAGTCTTCTTCTTCGTCGGAGTCTTCCTCTTCGTCGGAGTCTTCTTCTTCGTCGGAGTCTTCTTCTTCGTTGGAGTCTTCCTCTTCATCGGAGTCGTCGTCTTCGTCGTTCGAGTCCTCGTCGCTGATTTTGTCGTCCGCCGGGCCTACTCCGACGTCGGCGAGACGCTTTGTGTCGATTGCTTCGAGTTCGGCCAGGGCCGCTACGATAAGGTCTTCGCCGCCGGGGCCGCGCAGTTCGATGACGGCGCCGCGCTTGCCCAGGATGATGAGCGCTTCGCGGATGCCTTCGGTATCTGCGGCGACCACCCTCGGCGTGACGCCGGATCGAATCCGTCGAATTCCAGTGGCCACGTCGCTCGGGAGCTCTGAGAGAAAGGGTGCGAGGAATTCGTCATCGAACCGGACGACCTCGATGGCGTTGATCCGCATCGTGCCCAGAATTCGAGCGACCGCTCGCAGCTGACCCGAGGCGATATCCAAGGCATCGCCGCCTTCTTGGACGCCGACGCTGTTTCGCGAAGGCCGCCCGTGCTCGGGATGAATGACGTAGCGCCCATGTGCGACGCCGAGCATTTGCTGGAGAGCGGCTTGTCCACGCCGGAAGCTCCCGTCATCCGCGGTGCGCGTGACGTCAACGACCTGCCCGCCACGGATGTCCGCTTCGAAGAGGTTGTGTGAAGCGAGGACGGTCACACGGCTGTCCGGCTTTATCTCTGCGACGCCCCGCAGAATGGGAAACACGCCCAGGCCTTCGACGCGGCCACCGGCTTCGCGCTGAGCGTCGTCCGTCGACTTCAGGCTCTCTTCTAGATGCATGTGCGGCCGAAGAACTTCTTCGACGCGTGAGAGAATCACATGGCTCTCGGCTTCCTTTCGGAGGTACCCCTTCGCGCCGGATTGCAGCTCTTTCATGCGCTCCAGGAAGTCTTCCTTCCAAGAGATGAGCACCACGGGCAGCTCCGCGAACGTTGGGTCCTGCGCAAGGGCGCGGCAGAGCCCAAGGCCATCGCGCTTGGGCATGACGATGTCACTGATGACTCCGTCGGGGTGGTGCGTTCGAATGAGAGCGAGCGCTTCTTCGCCATCCCGCGCCTCGTGGACCGTGGCGCCCGCTTCTCTCAGAAGGCTCGCGAAGAACCAGAGCGTCGTGGGGTCGTCGTCCGCCACAACGAGCGTGCGGCCTTCAAGAGGAGTCGCCTGCTCGCCGAGAGGTGAAGCGATGTGGCCTGCGCTCGACTCCATCGAGAGGAACACGGGGCCCCCGGCTTCGCGGTAGCGAACGCGGCCGTCAGAGCGCTCGGCGATCTTCGCGCGTACCTCTTCCACGGCGGTCCAGGTCGCCGCCAAGAGCTCGCTGCCGTCGCCCACGCTGAACGCTTCGTCGCTCGAGGCTGCGTCCACAATCCCGCGGTGGAGTTCGTCCGCCAGGCGTTCTGCGAGTTGCTCCAGCGTCGTGTCACCGATGCGCTCAAGGGACGGAGGTCGCCGAGTCACGGTCCCGAGCGCCGCGATTCGCCGAGCTAGGACGGCCTCGTTCCGTTCTATTTGTGTGTCTGCCCCCAGCTCCAGCAGGGAGCGTTCGTCCATCGCATCGCCTCGCTCGTAGATGACCGCGATCGGAATGTCCGCCGTGAGCCGGCCTGAGCGGAGGCGTGTCACCAGCTCGGTTCCGTTCTGCGATGCCTCTTCCCGTCCGATGAGGATGACGTCCGGTGCACGACGCTTGGCGATGCTCAGGGCCTCACTCGTGGATTCGGCGCGAAGGACCTCGCAGCGTAGAGGCGCCACCGCACGCTTGACCTGCTCGACGGCGCTGGCCGTGTCGATCACCAGGAGCGCCATCACGCCGCGCGAGGGCTCGGGCCGTGGAAAGGGCGTGCCTTCGATCTGGAGCCCGGGAAAGGTCCGCGCCGTGTCTTTTCGTCGACGGACCGGCGGCCGCGAGGGTGATTTTGCCCCCGTCGGGAGCGGGCCCACTTGGGATTCCATTCGTTGGCCAAGCGTTGGCATCACCGCGATGAGGTTCGTCATCGACTCGAGCTCATCGTCGCTGACGTCGCGTGACTCTTCGTCCGATTTCTCGAGGGTCTCGACTCGTTCGCGAAGTGCTTCCGCAAGCATGGCCAGGCGGAACACCTGGGCGGAGGAGTGAAGTGAGCGAAGTCGCCGAAGCAGTTCTTCGCGAGGACGGTCTGCACTTGGTGCCGCGGTCACGAGCGCAAGGGCTCCTCGGAGCTCCCGCGCCCGGTCTGGCAAACCCTCTACGAAGCGATCGCGAGCTTCCCCGAGCGCCGTTCCCTTGGTCATCGGCCGACTATAGCGCCCTTCGCGATGCGGGGACGCCTTTCTTACCCCTGTTCACCGGGCAGCGGGCCGCGGGGTCAAAATCATTTTTCAGCGGACGCGATGAGAGGCGTTTTAGTGCCAGGTGCCTACGCTTACGCCGTAGTTGATGTAACGAGCCGCGCCGTCAATATAGGCCGTCAGTCGCCATTCTACGCCGAGAAAGCGAAATAGGTGCAGGTCAAAACCCGCCGTTCCATGAACCCGGGAACGAACGCCTTCATACCGTGCGGGTTCGAGGTAGGAGCCGAAACGAATCTTGAGATGATTGGGCCAGATCTCCGTCTCGGCGCCGACGCGCAACCCAACGGAAATATTGGCGCCTCGAGTGTGCCTTTCTTGGCGGACGAAGGCGTCTACGCCGACGCCGTTCTCAACCCGCCCAAGCAGGACCAGGTCGGCGCTCAGCAAGAAGAAACGCCTGGGTTGTGACTCATAGATGGCTCGCCAGAGATCGTGAAACTCACCCTGTCGTCGCAGCGCCTCCTCGGCCAGCTCCTCACGCTCGGCGGCGCGCCGACGATTCTCGGCGGCCCACCACGCGGGCGCTTGCGGGCGCCCCGCTGTTCCACAGGGCCCGTTCCCTGGCTCTGGTTCGGCACCTGTTTCCGTCACGCGCTGCGCTCGCTCGCGCTCACACCAACGTCGGCGGAGGCGGACCAGTAGGCCCCTCCGGACGTCCTTTTCGCGTAGGTGTCGTGGGTTGAAGGGGCGCTCAAACCACTGCCAGGCAAAGCCGGCGCTGAACTCCCAGGGAGTGCCGGCGGAGCGCGGCAGCCAAGTTCCAGCGACCTGCGCGACCTCTTCGCTGGCGACGGTGGCGCTGACCGGGCTACGAAGTGCGGCGCCGACGCGCCAGCGGCGCTCCGCCGGGCGAATGATGGCACCGAGCTCGAAGCTGGTGCCCGTGAAGCTGACCAGCGGATTCCCATTTTCGATGAGCTCGAAAGCAAGGATGCGAACCCCTGCACCGACTACGAGTTGCCCATCGAGAAACGCGTAGCCTGCGCCGAGTCGGGTGGTGGTGACGTCGATGCTCGTGGGGCTCGTGCGCAGACGATAGTTCTGGATCGACGTCGAGAGCCCGAAACCCAGGTCGCCGAGCTGCAGCCTCCCGGACAGGTCGATGGCGGAAAAGTCGTCGACGCCCAGCGCGCTCTCTCGCCCGTTGAGAAAGTAGTCGGTTCGTGCGTATGCGCCGGGAAACTGAAGGCTAAAACCCAGCTCAAACTCCGACCAGTCGCGTTCCCAGGAGGTCCGAGCCGCGTAGCCGGCCGGGTTGTAGGGCACGCTGTCGACACCCTCGGCGAGGGCAGTGGACGCTCCGGCCATACCAATAATCCGACTCGAGCCAAGAGCAGGGGTCGCGATGAGGTCGACCTGAAAGTTATTGTCGGTGAGCGCCTCTTGGGCAGACGCCGGGGCTGCCACAAGCGCCAGAAGCACGAAAAACGCCCGCAAGAGACGCCATTGCTGGCTTCCCCCGCCGCGCTGCCGCCGCGTGCTCTTGCTCGTGGGTACCCCTACCATCGACCCACACAGCTTAGACGCGTTCAGCGGCGATGCCAGGTTCCGTGCTAACGCGCTTTCCTTCTGCTAGGTGCTCGCCATGCAATTTGTCGATGAAGTCACGATCGAAGTGTTCGGAGGCGGCGGCGGCAAAGGCTGCGTTGCGTTTCTGCGCGAGAAGTTCCGCCCCATGGGTGGTCCCTCCGGTGGGGATGGCGGGGACGGCGGCGACGTCATCTTGCACGCCCACGACCGTCTATCCACGCTGATGGACCTTCGCTACCGTCGCCGATTCAAGGGCGGGGACGGCGAAGCGGGCCGCGGCAAGGACCAATACGGCGCCAACGGGAAAGATACGGTCGTCTTGGTGCCGGTGGGCACTCAGGTGTTCGACGAAGCGAACGGCGACCTCATCGCCGACCTCGACGCCCACGATCAGCGCATCGTCATCGCTAAGGGAGGCGAGGGCGGGAACGGAAACATCAAGTTCAGCAGCTCATTTGACCGCGCGCCACGCCACGCGGACGACGGCACGCCGGGTGAAGAGCTGAAGCTTCGCTTGGAGCTGAAGCTCATGGCGGACGTGGCGCTGGTCGGATTTCCAAACGTTGGCAAGAGCACCTTCATCGCGAAGGTCTCGCGGGCGACGCCGAAGATCGCTGACTATCCGTTCACGACGCTTGTTCCGAATCTCGGCGTCGCATATCTCGGCGACGAGCGAAGCTTTGTGGTCGCGGACATTCCGGGCATCATCGAAGGTGCGTCGGAGGGAGCGGGACTTGGCCTGCGCTTCCTCCGTCACGCAGAGCGCAATCGCGTTCTCTTTCACGTGCTTACGGTGGACCCAGACCCAGAGCGCGAGCCACTCGACGATTTTGACCGGCTCCTCATCGAGTTGCAAAAGTACAGCCCGCTCCTCGCGGAGCGCCCCATGCTGGTGGGCCTGGCAAAGACCGACCTGCCTGAGGTCCGCGAGATCGAAGACGAACTCCGAGCCGCGCTCAAAGAACGCGGCCATGAGCTTCATTCCTTCAGCGCGGCGACGGGCGATGGCATCCCCGAGGCGCTCGAAGCCCTTGAGCGAGCCCTCGAGGCGAACCCACGCGACGCGCTACCGAAGCCCAAAATTCAACGACGCGCCGTCGACCGGCCTCACGGCAACGACAAGGGTTACGCGGAGCGAGAAGAAAGCTAAGCCGCCAAGGGGGGGGGCGCTAGAACGTCCCCGCGGCCGAGGTCGACAACACGTTTGCCGTGGCTATGCTAGTCGCCATGGCACGCAATGCACTCATCCTTGGTCTTCTTTCGATCCTTTTCGCGGGACTCGGCTTCGTCATGTTTGCCGTGCCGGTTCTGGGAACAGTGTTGCGGATCGGCGCGCCGATCCTTGGACTCCTCGGCATCATCATGGGGGGCAAGGCGCTCCAATCGAACGGGGATGCCGGCGATAGCAACGGGAGCGCGATGGCCCTCGGCGGTCTCGCGACGAGCATCCTTGGATTCCTCATCGGTCTCGTCGTCTTTGTGGCGTGCAGCGCGACTTCGTGCGCGGCCGGAGCCGTCGGGGACGCCATGGAAAGCGCCAACGAGCAGCAAGCGCAGCCCGTCGCCGCTCCCGAACAGTAGGCTCGTCTCTTAGTCCGACTCGTCTCTTAGTCCGACTCGTCTCTTAGTCCGACTCGTCGTTGATTTTACGGACGGCCCAACGAGCCGCGTCGCGAACGGCTTCGTCATCGTCCTCCGCGGCCTGCTGCAGTATGGGCAGATGCACTCGTTGTTTCGTGTTGCCTAGAACGAGCGCCGCGTTGCGCGCCATGCGGTTGCGGCCGGGCCGTCGCATGGGCGTGCCGATGGCCCATTCGGCATATTCACTTCCATCCATCGCGAGGATGTCCCCGGCGCTACGCTCCTGCCAACGCGGGTCAGCGGCGTAAGGCTCCGTTTGTGCTTCCGGCGGGAGCGATGTGCGGTTGTAGGGACACACATCTTGGCAGGCGTCGCAGCCGAGGAGCCAGTCGCCGACGCCCGCTTTGAGCTCGTCGTCGATGACGCCATCGTGTTCGATGGTGAGATAGGAAACGCAGCGGCGCGCATCGAGCTCACGTGGACCGACGAAGGCCTTCGTTGGACAGGCATCGAGGCAGAGGCGGCAATCCCCGCAGCGGCGCTTCATGGGTGGCGTGGGCTCTAAAGGTGCACAGGTCACGAGGCAGGCGAGAAATAGGTGGGAGCCCATCCCTGGGACGATCAGGCAGCTGTTCTTTCCGATGAACCCCAGGCCCGAGCGTTCGGCCCAAGCGCGTTCGAGAACGGGGCGCGAATCGACGCTATGGCGCGTCTCAAAACCCTGTTCGCGCAGCCAACGCTCGAGCTTTCGCAGGCGCTTGGAGAGCACGTTGTGATAGTCGCGGCCGCGTGCATAGCGCGCGATACGACCGGGCGCCGGGCCTACGCGCTCAGAAGAGCGGGCATAGGGGGCGGCCAGCACGACAACGCTGAGCGCACCCTCCACCATGCCCGGCGTCGTCGGGTCGATTCGCACATCGGCGGTGTTCTCAAGCCAACCCATTTGGCCGTGGCGGCCGGCGGCGAGGTAGGCGCGGAGCTGTTCGCCTTCTGGCTCGAGGGCTTCGGCGCGCGCAACTCCGAAGGCGGCGAAGCCGAGCTCGGTGGCGCGGGCTCGTAAACTCGCAGTGATCTCCTGGCTGGTGGTCATGAGGTTGGACGGTTTTTACCCGTGGCCCCCTTGTACACCACTTTGCCCAGCAGCTCCCTGTGCACGCGATTCGGTCCGAATGACACGGATGGCCTAGATGTACTATCGTGTGGCCATGAAAACCGCACCGTTTCGCTGGCTGGTTATCCTAGCCATCGGCCTCGCCGGATGCGGCGACGATGACCGCACCACAGCCGATGGTGGCGCCACGGACACACGTCCCGAAAGCGACGTAGGCGGCGAAGACTCCGGGAGCTGTACGAGCGACCCCGAGTGCGACGATGGCTTCGAATGCACCCTTGATTCGTGCGGCGTCGGAGGCGTCTGTCGCTACGACACTTTGGACGAGCGCTGCGGAGCAGGCGAAACCTGCACGATGATGGGCTGCAGCGCTGGCTGCACGGAAGACATGGACTGCCAGAACGGTACCTACTGTGACGGGGAAGAACGCTGCGTTGGCGGCTCTTGCTTTCCGGCGCAGCGAGCGATCGACTGCGATGACGGCAACGAATGCACCGACGATGTGTGCTCGAACGCGGTCTCGGGCTGCCAGTACTCTTCCGCCGCCGGCTGTGACGCTGGCGTCGTCTCGGGGGATGGCGGCGCTCCTCCAGGGCCCTTCGATCCAGGGGTTCACTACGCCGGCAGTTTCCTCGTGGCGCCGGCGCCAAGCCTTGGGTGTCCGCCGGCGAGCTACGCCATCGGCAGCCTCACGTTTCGCGTGGTGGACGATACGCTGGAGATCACGGCAGGCCGTTTCCGACTGACCCAGACGCCGGTGCCGACGGGGGCCGAATTCAACGCCACGTCGACGGCGGACAGCCAGTGCTCCGCGGTGAGTCTCGCTGGTATGTTCTCGAACTCGGACCAGTTAAGCGCACAGTGGAACGCGGCGTGCGGCGGCATCTGCGGAAGCCAAAGCAACGACATCGTAGGAGAACGAAATGACTGAATGGTTCAAGTACGCTGGTATGGCCTGTGTGATCTTTGCCGGCTGCGGCGACGACAGCGGGCGCACAGGGGATGCTTCACCTGGAACGGACTCGGCGATGAGCTGCACGAGCGACCCGGAGTGTGACGACGGTTTTGCGTGCACCATTGATTCGTGTGGCGTCGGGGGCGTCTGCTCCTACGTCGGTATCGATGAGCGTTGCGACGGCGAAGAAGTGTGCGCCGTCGGACGTGGGTGCGTGGACGAGGCGAGCTGCACGGCGGACACGGAGTGCGACGACGGGTTCGAGTGCACACTCGACCGCTGCGGCGTTGGCGGCGTTTGTGCGTTCACACCCGTCAACGAGCTCTGTGAGGGCCCCGGCGCCACCTGCGACCCAACGACGGGCATGGCCGGCAGCGGTTGCACGGAAGCAACGGGCTGCACCATCGATGAGCAATGTGACGATGGACACGACTGCACGTTGGACTCATGCGGTGTCGACAATGTGTGCGATTTCACGGCCGTCAACGAGCGCTGCGCTGACGGGGAGACCTGCACGGCCAGCGGCTGTTTCGCGTCGATGCCCTGCACGATGGACGAGGAGTGCGACGACGGAGATTTCTGCAATGGAACGGAGATCTGCAACGCCGAGTTTGGCTGTCAGCCAGCGCCGGCTCCGCGCGAGTGCAACGACTCCGACGCCTGCACCATCGACTCCTGCAGCACGGCGAGTAACGCCTGTGTGTTCGCGTGTGATTCATCCATGGAGGCGTGTGGGTGCCCGATGGCGGAGACGCCATGCGATGGAATCTTCGACGTGACGCCGCCGCCGACGCAGCGCTGCGCTTCGCTGATTCCGCCCGCGCAGGTTGAGTACAATGTGAGCGAAGTGGAGTTCGCGTGCATCGGCATGCTGCTGAGCGTGGACGGTCGGAACATCCCAACGATGACGGGAAATACGCCGATGACGCAGTCGCCGCGTGCTTCGGATGACACCTTCTCCGTGCAAACCGAGGTGGGTGGCGGTTGCACCGAGACCTATCGCATCGAAGGTCGCTTCGTGGACGCCGACAATTTCGAGGGCACGTGGTCGGCGCAGTACACGAACACCAACCTGATGATCGACGAGTGCGCGTTGAGTGGATGTGTGAACCAGTCGGCGCCGGTGACGGGCGTTCGCCGATAGCCAGATCTTGGTGGTGAGTGCCCGGCGAATGGAGTGCCATTGTCTAAGCGCTTAGAGCGGGATCTTGCGCGAAAAGTGTGACAGAACGGGCGTCTTATTAGTCATTTGACGACTGTTTTGGCTCAATAGTGCCGAAAACGCCTGTTCGAAGAAGAAGCTCGCGCCGACATGTAGGCACGCATGCCGACGCAGGTCTGAGCGATCGCTGAATGGTCGAGTGGCTCACCAGGCCTCCGCGCGTCGCGTGACAAGGCGAAGATGCTTGCAAAAGCCTCGAATTCGAGGGAAACCGCGTGGAAGGCGCGACGAACGCGCCCGCCCGGCGCCGCCGGGCCGAAGACTGTTGTTAGGGAAAGCGCGATGACCACAAAACCCACCATCATCTACACCAAGACCGACGAAGCTCCGGCCCTGGCGACGTACTCCTTTTTGCCCATCATTCGGGCCTTCACTGGCAAAGCGAACATCGACGTTGGGATCCGCGACATCTCACTCGCCGCGCGTATTCTCGCGAACTTCGCG
>JBLHKB010000159.1:0-12492 GCA_047619315.1 Polyangiales bacterium | reverse complement strand
GACTCGAACAACGGCGCTTACGGTATCTACCCCGTTCGCTGTCAGAACGTGCTCATCGAGGAATGTGTTTGCTCGAACGCTTCCGACGCCGGCCTCTACGTGGGTCAGAGCATCAACGTCATCGTTCGCAACAACATCATCCGCGGAAACGTCGCGGGCCTCGAGATCGAAAACACGCAGTACGCAGATGTGTACGACAACCTCGCTGAGAATAACACCGCTGGCATCGTGGTCTTCGACCTTCCGGGCAACCCCATCGTGGGCCGCGACGTTCGCATTCGCGACAACATGATCATCAACAACAACACGGCGAACTTCGCTCCCGGCGGCGTCGTGGCTGTGATCCCCGCGGGCGTTGGAACGTTCACCCTCGCGTCGCGACGCGTTGAGATCACTGGCAACACCTACATGAATAACAACAGCGTCGACATCGCCCTTCTGAGCGGTGATGTGGTCGAAGGGGAGAGCAACTGGGTCCTCAACACCGCGGACCTCGTGGGCGATTGGGAAGACCTGGATCTTCGAGAGGGCCCCACGGAGGGAACCATCTTGAACAACCGCGGCAAGAACATCGTTGTCTCCGGTAACACGCACATGGGCTCTGGCACCTCGCCGGACTTCGCGAAGGAGCTCGGGCTGCTGCTTTTGGTCCTCTACGGCGACACCGTCGTGCCATCCGTTATCTACGGAACCATCGGGGAGTCGATGTTCGACGCTGAGGTCGCGGCGAACAACTCGAACGACAACCACATCTGCGTCGGCGGCAACACCGGCGGCAACAGCTTCGGCAGCATGGACATCGAGACGCAGAGCGAGACGCCAGGTTCCCCGAACCTCGTTATTCCTGACGCTCCCTTCGCGCCCTTCGACTGCACGGAACTTGAGGGTGGTCCGGTGGCGGAAGTCACGCTTCCATGAAGAACGCCATCTTTGCCGCATCGCTCGTCGTTGTGGCGTTTGGCTGCGGCGACGAGCCCCTCGAGCCGCTCGACGGGGGTGGTGAGGATGTACCAGTCTTCGACGGCGGCGCTGAGGATGTGTCTGTCTTCGACGGCGGTCCTGACGTGCCCCTCGGGCCACTCTTCGAAGGGCCCGTCGTCATCGACTTGAGTGAGCGACCCCCCGCGTTGCTCTCGGACATGCGGCTCATGGCTTGGGATGGGCAGCAGATTCGCTACAACGATGGCCTCGTCCCATACGAACTGAACACGCCGCTCTTCAGCGACTTCGCGCTCAAGGCTCGTGCCATCTACGTGCCTACAGGAAGCAGCATTGAATGGGTCGACGAGGGTCCACTCACGTTTCCCATCGGTAGCATCATCATCAAGACGTTCTATTTTGCGGACGACTTTCGAGCGCTCGGTGAGAACGAGCATCTCGTCGAGACGCGCGTTCTTCGCCTCGGCGATGAAGGGTGGGAGGCTTGGCCTTATATCTGGAACGAGGCCCAGGACGACGCGGTGCTGATGCTTGGTGGCGGCACCCGCGCCATCGACTTCATCGACTATCTCGGCGACCCGCAGACCGCGAACTACCTCATCCCCCAGCGGAATCAGTGCAGCACTTGTCACGAGCGTAATGTTGGCGTCGACGAAGAGACCGAGATGACTCCAATCGGTCCCCGCGGCCGGCACCTCAATCGTGAGTACCCGTACGAGAGCGGCGCAGCGAACCAGCTTCAGCACATGGCCGACCTCGGCATGCTCAGTGGCCTCCCGCCACTTGCGGGTATCGATGCGAGCTATGACTACAGCCAGGTCGAGAGACTCGGCGCCATGGGCATTCCCGCCGAGGACGTCGATCGCGCAGCGCGCGACTACTTGGATGTGAACTGCTCCCACTGCCATGACCCTCTTGGGCCCCAGGGAGTCACGTCGCAGCTCTTCTTGAACTACGACAGCGAAGACGCCTTCCGACTTGGTATCTGTAAGCGCCCCGGCTCCGCCGGCGCAGGCACGGGTGGCCTGACCTATGACTTGGTCCCCGGCGTTCCGGACGAGTCCATCTTGCTCTTCCGCATGGAGACCGTCGACCTCGGCGCCATCATGCCCCTCATCGGACGCTCACTTCAGGACCGAGAGGCGGTGGCGCTCATCCGTCGGTGGATTGCGGCGATGCCAACGCAAAGCTGCGAGTAAGGGTTCCCCGTTGGGTCAGACCGCCTGACTGACCGAACGTGTGCCCAAAAGAGGACTCGACACCTGCCCTGCGCCGCCTCAGATAGGCGCGCATGGAGCCGAGTTCCAGTTTGGGTCGCGAGAGTCTTGAGGGGCCTCGGCTGCGTTTTATCTACGATCTCGCCGGAGCGCTGCATGCGTATGGAACCCCAAGCCATCGGCTAGAAGCGCTCCTCGGCGCCGTCGCTGACGAGCTGGGCGTTCAGAGCGAGTTCTTTGCGACGCCCACGGCGATCTTTTGCGCGTTTGGCGAAGTGCCCGACCAAAAAGTAGGGCTCATCGCCCCGGAGGCTTCGGACCTCGATCTCGGTCGCATGGCCGAACTGGACGTGGTCGCGCAGGACGTCGCCAGCGGCGATGTGAGCGTCGAAGAGGGCTCCCTTCGGGTGAAGAGGATACTCGATGAACGGCGGGGCCATGGTGTTCCCTTGCGGATGCTTGCCCACGCGCTCTTGGCGGGCTCCACGGCGCTTCTTTTGGGCGGGGGTCTCTACGAGGCGCTGGTGGCGCTCGTCGCCGGAGCGCTGGTGGGAATCGTTGAGATCTCGGCACAGCAGCGAAGCGGACTTGCTCGCGTGCTTTTGCCCCTCGGCGCGCTTCTCGCTTCACTCTGCGGCATCGCCGCGGCGAAGGTCTCCCCCGCCCTCTCGATTACCGTCGTCGGCATCGCTGGCATCATTTACCTCCTCCCCGGTCTGACGTTGACGGTGGCGATGATGGAGCTCGCCACAGGACACTTAGTGAGCGGCACTGCGCGTCTCGCTAAGGCAGTGGCAGCTTTCATGCTTCTGGGCGTCGGCGCGTTGGTAGCTGGCGCCGTGGCGAAGGTCGTCGGAGTGCAAGGCGTAGACGCGGAGGCGCTATCGCGGCCGTGGCTTTTTGCCGCGATGCTCACCACCATCGGGCCACTCTTGGTCTTGCTGAATGTCCGAGGACGTGACGCCTTTTTTGTGACATGCGCTGGGATTGCGGGCTACGGCGCGTCGGAGCTGGCGCGCTTGGGCGGACCCATCCTAGCCGCGGGGGTTGGAACGTTCGTGATCGGGCTTATGGGCAACGCTTGGGCTCGACTTCGAAACCGCCCCGCTGCCGTCGCGACAACACCAGGCATCCTCTTGCTTGTGCCGGGAAGCGTCGGCGTCCGAGCGATCTCGGCATTTCTCTCGGACGATGTGCTCGCGGCGGTGACTCTTTCGTTCCAAGCGTTTCTCACGGCGGTGGCTTTGGTCAGCGGGCTGCTCCTCGCGAATATGAGCCTGCCTCCGCGCAAAGCGCTGTAGCTCACGCTGCTTTGGTCAGCGTAGGAGAGGTCTCGCTTGTCGGGACTCTGGGTTCCGCCATCCAAACGGCGAGGGAAACCCAGATGCCACAGAACGGCCCGATCACGCACCCGGCCATGGCGCCGAGCTCCGCCGGATCGAAGCGTTGGGCCGAGTCGGCGTAGCTCTGCACGGACGCTTGAATGGTGGGCGCGACGAGGGCCGCGAGGAGCGCGAAGGGGATCGCGGCGACGAGCACCGACGTCGCGATGCGCCCCATGCGCGCCGAGGGAGCGAAGCGCTTGACCAAGAACACGAAGGTGACGAAGAGGCCTCCGATGATCACGAAATGGTCGACGAATGGAATGGGGAACTGTCCGAAGCGCGCCGACGCAAACGCGACGGCGGGTGGGCCTACGAGCGTCGCCGTGAGACAGATGGCGGGAAAGCGTCCGATTCGTTGGCGAGCGAGGCTGACGATGCCAGACAGGGTCGCCGTGACAACGACGGTGAAGGTCGTGATCTCCGCGGCCAGCTGAGGGCCCGCTTCGCCCATATTGGGATGTCCTACGTGACGAAACGCGTAGATGGAGAATGCGGTGAGGGCGCCCGCGATTCCTGCGCCAATCCCCCGCAAGGCCTCGTCCAAAAACGGTGATGATTCATCACGCACGTCGAAGCATACGTCGATGCTGGCGAGAGAGGAATCTCCCCGGGCTCAGCGGTAGGGCCCTGTTGCGCCGCCGAAGGCCGTTCGCACAACATCTCGACTGACGGTAGACCGAAGCAAGCGTGCCATCTGCAAGTGGTGATGGGCGTACGCGTCATCGTGGAGCTGGGCGAGTCGCTGGTCGTCGTGATGGTTACGTCGCTGCGCCAGGTTTGCTGCTTTGCTGATCTCGGCAACGTCGTCCATCGCGTCGATGACACCTCCCAATGCCGCGTCGACTGCGATGATGAGGCCTTCAGTGTCGAGGTCGCCGCCGGTGTACTGGCTTGCAAGGGACTTGAGTTCTTCGTCCCCCAACGTGTTGCCGAGGTTGATAAGGGCATGCGCAACGATGGTTCGTTGAACGCCACCCCGAGCGATGAGCTCGATACCCCAGGTGCCTCGAGGACAGGAGTCCCATGCGCGCAGGATGTCTCCTTCCGCGTCGACATGACGAAGAAGTTCGCGGGAGGCGCCGGCGCTTCGAAGACGAACGCTCGCCTCACATCGCCCTCGCGGAAAGAAGGAAGCCAGACGCCGTAGCTGTTCTCTCCAGTTCACAATAGGGACCTGTGGGTGATTCGTGTTTGGTGCAACCCGCTGCCATCGGCATCTACGTCCTATTCGCAGCGCCAGAGCTTGGGGCCGAAAGGCTAAGTGAACGGAGAGAATGAGCTATGCTTCGCCGGATGAGACTTGGACCTGCGCTACTGGGCTTGGTTATTGCGGCCCTTGCTCCGATTCCTCAAGGGATCGCGCAGGATGAGGCCCGCTCTGTGTACGTGGGAATCTACCTGCACGACGTGACGAGTTTCGATCAGAAGAACGGCGTCTTCGACGTCGATTTCGAGATGTGGGTCAAGTGGGCTGGCGATTTCGATCCAGACCATCTGGGTCTAGCAAACGCAGCTTCCGTGGACCGCCAAGAGCTGGGTCGTGATGAAGAGGGCGGCTGGCATTCGGCGCGCTACCGAGTCCGCGGCACTCTGCGGGGTGAGTTCCCCCTCGCGCATTTTCCTTTCGACGAGCAGACCATCGCCGTCGGGTTTGACCTGCCGGAGCGCTATGGCCGGCTGGTGCCGGACCTTGCGTCGTCGGGGATGAGCGAGCGCTTCTCGCTGACGGACTGGCTCTACGAGCCGGAGTTTTCTCCGTCGCGCACCGTCGTTGAATACCCATCGGACCTTGGGAACCTCGACCACGAAGGTGAGTCCACACGCGTGGACCGGGTGGAGTTTCGCGTCGACCTTCAGCGGCCCATCGTCACCGTCGCGCTCAAGCTCTTCTTGCCGCTCTTGATCATCATGCTCATTGCGTTCCTGTCGCTCTTCATCGCGCCGGAAGAGGTTGAAGCTCGTTCGGCGATGGGCGTCACGGCGCTGCTCTCGTGCTTTGCGTTTCAGTTTACCGTCAGCGACGCGTTGCCCGAGGTCGCGTATCTCACGCTCGGGGACACGTTCTTTCTCTTGGCCTACGTCGTGACTACGCTGATCGTGCTCGAGACCATCATCGTGTACACGCTGGAAAGGAAGTCCCGACCCCGAAGCGCCATCCGCTTGGACAGGGTGAGCCGCGTCGTGCTGCCGCTTGCGTCACTGATCTTGGTCCTCGCCGTGCTTCCGGAGCCAAGCGTCGCCGAACCCATCGAGGCTGAGCCCCTCGGCGAGTTTCCGCGGCATGCCACGGGGCGGCCTGTGCTGCGCATCGGGACCAACATCCTCTCGTCGATCGTGGGGAGCGTTGGCTCCTACGCCACGCGCTGGGGGCTGATCCATGAAGACACCGGTGACGGAGATCAGAACCTGTACCTCGAGCGTATCCCCGGCGTGGACAACGAGCTTTTACGCTTTGAGGCCGGCGGCGCGATCGAAGTCACTTGGCGAATTCGAGAAGGCTCCAAGTGGTCCGACGGCGAAGACCTCACAACGGCCGACGTGGAGTTCGCGCTCTCCTTGGAACCGGATGAGTCGCTCAGCGAAGTGCGCGTCATCGACGCGCAGACGGTTGTCCTCCGCTGGAGCGCGTGTTTTGCGCGAGCCCTCGAAGCACCTTGGGCCATGCCGGCACATGTCCTACGCGACGTGGCAGAGACGGAGAATGCCGACGGGGACTCGGGCTACGACGCCGTTGTCAGCTACCGCCGCCAAAACCCGGTCCCCTCCCTCGGGGCGTATCGCATTAGTGAGTGGGAGAGTGGCGAGCGATTGATCTTGGAAGCGAACCCACATTTTCCGGGCGCGCCCCCCAACATTCCCAGAGCTGAGGTGCTGCACTTTGATGACTCGGCGGCGCTTCGAGTGGCGTTTGAGGCGGGCGACATCGACATGACGATGGTGAACTCCGTCACGGTGCCGGACACCTTCGAGGTACTTGAGCGCTCGCCGGAGGTGGTCAACATTCGGCCGTCGGCGATCTACGTGTTTTTGTCGCCGGATCTATCGCACCCGCTCTTGGGTCAGCTGGAAGTTCGGCGCGCGCTGCTGGCGAGTCTGGACCGTGACGCGATCGGCGCCCTCGCGTATCCCGGTGGCAACTCTCGCGTGGCTCACACCTGTGTCCCTGGTGAAGTTCCCGGAGTTGAGGAGACCGCCTTCGACACGGAGCTCGCTCGTGAAGAGCTGGCGCGCCTTGGCGTGACTTCGGACCCCATCCCACTCTTCTACCGCGAAACGGGGCGCGGCACGCCCATCGTCGACGGCGTCGTGGCGTCCTTCGCGGCGGTCGGTGTGACGCTCGTTCCAACACCCGCAGAGCGGACCAGCCGCATGTGGCAAGACGGCGGCCACGGCGGCCTGCTGCTTCACATTATTCGCGCGCGCCGGGACGCGGACCCGAGGCGTTATTTTCAAGTGCCCGTCGAGGATGGCGCCTACGTCGATGAGGCGCGCCACGACGCTTATCGTGACGCGACGGCGCGTCTCGTCGAGCGTGAGTTGCACACCCTGTATCCCGAGCGCAGAGAGCAGCTGCGCGACACGCTCTTCGCCGAGTACTCACGCTCACTGCCTGGGTTGCCTATTCTCTTCGCGCCGGAACGCGTGCTCGTCGACCCGGCGCTCCGCGACTGGCAGCGCTCGCCAGAGATCTCGTTTGGCCGAGCACTCGAGATGATCTGGTTCGCGGAGCGTGACGACTAGCGGCTGAATGCGGGTGTGAGCGGGCGGGTGGACCCAGGGTGAGGTGAGACGGTGCGGCGCCACGGTGAAACCAGGGCGGGATCGCGACGGGCGCTTGGGGGCGATGGAAGGCTTGGACACCCCACTCATGCACCACGATAAGACGGGCGCACCACGAGTATGCTTCGGCCGCGACGGGCAGCGCGCAGATGAGAAGGGTAAGAATAAATGAGCGCACGCAGGCGCAGAATGCGCTCGTACCGTTGCACTGGTGCTGGCATTCGCCGGGCCCTGAGGCCACACGGTGTTCCCGATGGCGCGTAAGACGTTTCCCTACGGGGCTGCGTCCACGCCAATACTCATGCCCGCGTCCATGCCCGCGTCCATGCCCGCGTCCATGCCCGCGTCCATACGAATACCCGCGTCCATCATGGGTCCCGTGTCCAACATGCCAGCGTCCCTCCTTGGTAACCTGACGTCGGCGAGTTCACCCGCGTCCATCACGGGTGCAGCGTCCATGACGGGGCTGGAGTCCAGGCCAGAGTCGCTCACAGCTGCATCGGGAGCCATCACGTCGGGCCCGTCAACATCGGGCATCACCGCATCGGGAACATCAGAACCGTCAGGCAGCCCACCATCAGGCATTTCTGCGTCTGGCATCACGCTTCCATCGACCGCGCCACCATCGATGTCGGTCAGCAGGTTCCCCGGCGGAATCACAGCGGTCATGCAGTTGCCGGCGCGGTCGCAGAGCTCGTCCTCCCCGCACTCTTTCCCCTGACATGCATCGTAGAGAACAAGGTCATAGCGCCGCGTCTGGCCTTGCACGTAGCCGCTGATGAGGATGTTTCGTACGAACTCAGGGCCTTGGCCATTAGGGTCTTGGAACGCGGTGAGCGTGATGCGGTAGCTACGACCTGCGTCGTGGTCGCGGGGCCCAATCGTGAGCTCCCTGCCCCATCCGTCTTGGTAGGACTCCAAGAACTCTTCGGTGAACTCCCCGCCGGGTGCGCGCCCTTCGACGCGAACGGTGTAGGCGCCACTTAGCAGTCGAACGCCGGGCTCGGCGTCGACGCGAACGATCACCAACGACGGTGGGGAAGCTGTGCAAGCGGTGAGGCCGATCAAAGCGGCGAGCTTGAGAATATTTGAGTTCATAGCGGACTCCGCAGTGTCTGAATGACGTTACTATCGTAGCTCTCGAAACGGTCACCGCTGGCGAGGACGCCGATGAGAACGGCGCCACCGATGAGTAAGACCGCGCCTGTGATGCCGCCGATGAGACGTCGGCGCCGGCGAACGGCTCGGCCTTCATCGGTTTCAGCTTCGAGGTTCGCCAAGGACGCCTCAAGGCGCTGCTGTTGGGCGATGTCTTCGCGCAGCACGCGAACACGAGAAGACACTTCGGGCGCGTTTCTGGCTTCAGGAACCGCCGCGATGTACGCCTCGTAGTTCTCCAGGGCTTTTTCGTTCTGCCGGAGTCGATCGGCGCTCGCCCCCATGTTGAAAAGCAGCGTCGCTCTCCCGGAGAGAGCGTAGGACTCTTCGAAGAAGCCAAGGGCGGCGTCGTAGTGACCAGCCTCATAAGCGGCGGCGCCTTGTTCGAAGAGGCCACGTGCCCGCGCGTCGTCGACGGATGGAGCGGCGGGCTCTGCGCTCGCCTCTTGAACCACTTCTGTAGCGGAGGCAGCTTCTGCTTCTGTAGCGGCGGCTGCTTCCGTAGCTTCTGCTTCTTGAGCGGCGGCTTCCTGAAAGAGCGTTGCGTGCAGCAACGTGGCCGTGAGGAGCAGAGGAATGAGGTGTGTCCCAGTCACAAAGATGAGACTAGCACGGTGCGAATCGGGGGCTCCAGGGGCCGGCTCATCTCTCCGTCGGCGGAGGCGCTGCGTTTGCATCGCGCCGGTGAGGCGCCCCTGGCGGTGCTACGCTCCACTCTATGGATTTCCTCCGGAAACGTTATTCCTTCCAGCTGTGGGTCCTCCTCTTGTTGGTTGCCTGCGGCGACGACTCGACGCTACAGATCTTAGATGGCGGCCCCCCCGTGGACGGTGCAGAGGATGTCGACGCCTCCCCGATGGACATCGGAGCCGCGCCGGACCCCAGCGATGCGCTCTTCCGCGCGGACCATGTTCTCGAGATCTCCATCACCATGGACCCCGCGGACTGGGCCTCCCTTCGAGCGGAGCCGGAGCGCATCGGCTTGCCCAAGATCACTTGCGATGAGCAGCCGGCGGAGCGCATCTACACCTATTTCTCTGCGGACATCACCATCGATGGCGAGACGACGACGAATGTGGGTCTGCGCAAGAAGGGCGGCTTTGGTTCGCTCTCGGAGACGCGACCTGGCTTCAAAGTCAAACCCGGGGAGTTCGTGGCAGACCAACGCATCGCCAGCCTCTCCCGTCTCACCCTCAACAACAATGTCCAGGACCCAACGCTGATCAGCCAATGCCTTGGCTACGGCCTGTTCCGCGCGGCGGGCGTTCCGGCATCTCGATGCAGTTTTGCGCATGTGGTCGTCAACGGTGAGGACTTGGGCATCTACTCGAACGTCGAGAGCTTGAAGAAAAACTTCCTGCGGCGGCACTTCGCTGACGACGAAGGGAGGCTTTACGAGAGCGGCGGCGAATTCCTTCCAGGTCGCACGGGAGGCTTTCAGCCAAAGACCAACAAGGACGCGCCAGATTGCACCGATCTCGACGCGGTCGCTGCAGCCGTTGCTGCGCCCGACGCAGAGTTCCCCGCGGCCCTCGGCGCCGTCGTCGACATCGATGCTTTCACGACCTACTGGGCGATGGAGGTGCTCATGGACCACTGGGATGGGTTCACGAACAACCAGAACAACTACTTCTTCTATCACGACCCGACATCGGACCGGCTCCACTTCATCCCATGGGGCATCGACATGCTCTTCATGGGGCGAGCTCGCAGCACGCGGCCGACGAGCGTGTTCGCGTGCGGCAGCTTGCCCTGGCGCCTCTACGACCTTCCAGAATCGCGGGCGGCTTACGTCGAGCGGCTGCGTTCGTTGCTCGACACCATCTGGAACGAAGAAGCCATCTTGGCGGACATCGCGCGCATGCAGGCGCTCCTTGAGCCCTACGCCGACCCCACCGGTGCAGGAGCTCTCGCCGAGGCGATTCAAGGCGCGCGTGACTTCGTCAGCGGCCGCCGCGACGTGCTCACCGCCGAGCTCGATGCCGGTCCGCCGGAGTGGCCCTACGCCCAGGAGGAATCCTGCCGCGTCGTCGTGGGTGAGGTGAGCGCGACCTTCGAGACGACGTGGGGGACCTTCGGGAACTTCACCGCAGGGTCAGGGACGATGGACGGAACGGTGTCCGGCATCTCCCTGATGTTCAACTTAGCCGCGGCGATGGCGGGGCTCGCGGAGGATGGCAAGCCCATAATTCAGCTCTTCGCGGAGCTCGATGACGGCCGCTTTGGCGTCGTCTTCCTCATCCTGCAGGACGGCGCGCCCTTCGAGCCCAGCACCCTCGCTTTCGACCTCGTCAATGTCACTTCGGTCATGACGTTCTTCGACCCAGTCACGGAAACGAGCTCAGGAGGAGGTCTGATCCTCGGCGGCAGCCTGACCCTCACCGAGGCGAGCCAAGCCGACGGCGCGGCGGTGAGCGGCACGCTGACCGGGACCGTCCTCGAGCTCTAGATAGGAGCGACCACGAAACGAGGTCGCGCTCTTCACGCGGCTCCGAGGCGCGTCACATGCTCACCCGCGCTTCGTGCCCGTTGCACGGCAAATGCAGACTGCTAGGCCTCGAAACATGAAAGCCCTGGCCTTCGCTCTCCTCACGGTCTCAAGCTGCGCGGCTCCTCAGGTTGTCGTTGTCATGGTGAACGAATGCCCCGAGGTCACCGGCGTCGCAGAAGTTCAGGCCCTGGGTGCCAACGCACCTGGACCGTCGGACGACGTCGAGCGCTACCGCGTTCCCGTCACCGCCGAGCAGCCCAGCAAGGGTCCCACCGACGCGCTCGTCACGATGGTCATGGTGAGCGATTTTCAATGCCCCTTCTGCAATCGCGTTCGTTCAACCCTCGAGCGCGTCGAGCGCGAATACGGAGAGAACCTGCGCATCGTTTGGCGCAACAACCCTCTCCCTTTCCACAGCTACGCAGGTCCCGCCGCGAACTTGGCCCTCGAAGCTTTTGAGCAAGGCGGCGCGGACAAGTTCTGGCAGATGCACGACCTCCTCTTCGAGAACCAGCGCGCCCTCGAGCGTGCTGACCTTGAGCGCTACGCCACTCAGATCGGCCTCGACATGGGCCAGGTTCGAGCTGCCCTCGACAACAATGAGCACCAGTCGAAGATCGAGGCGGACCAGCAGCTTGTGGCAAGCCTCGGTGCGCGCGGCACCCCAGCCTTCTTCATCAACGGCGAGCAGCTCATGGGCGCACAGCCTTACGACAGGTTCCGAGAAGTGATGGATCGCCAGCTTGCCGCTGCCCGCGCGCTTGTCGCCGCAGGCACGCCGCAGGCTCAGGTCTACCTAGCGATGACCCGGAACGGTCTCACCACTCCATCCATCGGAGACGTCGCCGCTGCCGCCGATCGCCCTGCTCGGCGTCAGCCCGACCCAGCCGCCGTCTACAAGCTGGAGCTCCCCGCCGGCCCATTGCCACAGCGCGGACCTGACAACGCACTCGTCACCATCGTCCAGTTCTCGGACTTCGAGTGCCCCTTCTGCTCCCGTGTGGAGCCCACGCTCGCCCAGGTCGTTGCAGAGTACGGCAACGACGTTCGCGTCCTCTGGATGAACAACCCGCTTCCTTTCCACCCGGACGCCGGGCCGGCCGCACAGGCTGCCCTCGAAGCGTTTGAACAGGGCGGGAACAGAACGTTCTGGGCGATGCATGCGAAGCTCTTCGAGAACCAGCGCGCCCTTGGCCGCATGGAACTCGAAGGCTACGCACAAGAGCTTGGCCTCAACATGGTTCAGTTCCGCGCTGCCCTCGACACCAACGAGCACCAGGCCGCCGTCACCGCCCAACAGGCCATCGCCCGCGGCTTCGGCGCGAGCGGCACTCCGAGCTTCTTCATCAACGGCCGCAACGTTCGCGGCGCACAGCCGTTTCAGGCCTTCAAGGTCGTCATCGACCAGGAGCTCGCGCGTGCACGCGCCCTCGTCGCCGCTGGGACTCCTCGAGCCCGTGTCTACGCGGCCGCCGTCCGCAATGGTGCGACCGAGGCTCAGCTCCTTGGTCCTGCACCTGCC
>JBLHKB010000158.1:0-12582 GCA_047619315.1 Polyangiales bacterium | reverse complement strand
AGGTCGACGCCCTCGTCTCCCGCCATCCGGATTGGTTCCCCACCGGCCGCTACGTCCGCGAATTTGGCGGCGGCATCGGCGGCATGATGCGCATGACGCCCTTCGGCGGCGACAAGACAAAGATCATCGCGGCGGCGAAGGCCATCTACGACGAAGGCGCCGTCGCCTTCTGGTGTGGACACGGCCCCTACCACCTTCGAATGCTGCCACCGCTTCCCGTTCTCACCCTCGACCAGTGGCCGAAGATCTTCGAGGTCCTCGAGCGCGGCCTCGCCCGCGTCGCTGGCTAGAGCGACGGCGCGTCAGTCTGGGACGCGCGCCTTGAAGGCGGCCACCTGCTCTGGGGTGGCCTCCGTCTGGTGCTTCGACTTCCAGTCGGCGTAGCTCATTCCGTACACATGCTCGCGCGCGGAATCGTAGTCGAGTTCCACGCCCTGCTCTTCCGCCGCCGACACCATCCATTTGGAGAGGCAGTTGCGGCAGAAGTCCGCGAGGATCATCAGGTCGATGTTCTGCACGTCGGTTCGTTCCTGAAGGTGAGCCGTGAGGCGTCGAAACGCCGCCGCCTGTATCTGAACTTCTTCGTCGCTGGTCATGCACCTGTTCTTCAGCCCATGACGTGGGAGGTCAAGGGCGACGCGATTTCCTGGCGTTCGTCGAAGCGGACGCCTATGTGAAGGGCATGGATCGCGACCAAGCCAACGCCGCTCGATTCGATGCCAAGAATCGAAAGGGACACTACGAGAGCTGGTTCATCCGAGGAAATTCTCCTAGCGGCGAGCAAGCATTTTGGATCCGCTACACGATCTTTCAGCCCGCCGGCGCACCCGAGCAGGCCGTCGGTCAGCGTTGGGCCATCGTCTTCCGACCCGAAGGAATCATCGCCGTCAAAGACGAGCTGCCCATCACCGAGTGCGACTTCTCGCCCGCCGGTCTTCGCGCGCGAATCGGCAACTCGACTCTGGATGACGAAGGCGCCCTGGGAGAGTGCTTCCGTGGCGAACACTCCATTCGCTGGCACCTCGCGATGAGCGGCGGGGATGAACCACTGCTGCTTCTCAGCGAGAGGCTCTACACGGGCTCCTTCCCGAAAGCGAAAGCCCTCGTACCCCGCCCGCGTGTTCGATTCAACGGCGCTCTCGTCGTCGACGGTGAGCGAATCTCCATCGACGGCTGGCAGGGCAGCCAAAATCACAACTGGGGCCTTCGGCACACGGACCGCTACGCCTGGGGTCAGGTCGCATCCTTCGTGGAACGGGATGACGCCTTCCTTGAACTCTCCACGGCACAGCTCGACATCGGCCCCTTTCGCTCGCCGTGGTTCACGCCGCTCACCTTGCGCCTTGGAGAACGCGCCTACGAATTTGGCTCGCTCTGGGCCGCCGCGCAAAACCATGGCGACTATGGCGCCGCCCCCAACGGCGCTCCCTCTCCAAGTGAACATCCCAGGTGGAGCTTCGCCGCCAGCCGCGGCGACGTCTCCATCCGCGGCACCATCCACGCCCCCGGCGATGCCTTCGTCGCCCTCCCCTACGGCAACCCTCCCGGCGGCGAGAAGATCTGCCTCAACACCAAATGTGCGCATTGCGAACTCACCCTGGTAGACAACGGCGAGCGCCACACCCTCACCAGCAAGAGCGCCGCGTTTGAGATCCTCAGCGACGTTCGTCCAGGGAATATCCCGCTCGCTTTTTGAAGGGCGAATACCTGAGCGCGCCGGCGCCAACCGAGGATGTTACGTGCCCCAAAAGACGGTGGGCTTCGCCCAATCGCGATGAGCTGCCTCATCACTGCAGGAACCACCGAAGCCGGGTAAGCTCCATCATGGTTCGTTCAACGGTAGCTCTCGCGGCCTTGAGTCTTTTCTTCAGCGCATGCACCCCGGAAGTCGTCATCCCGCGCGACGGCGAAGACGCCGGACCGGACGCCCCTCCTCAGGACGCCTCGGCTCAAGACACCGGCGGCGATGCCCTCGTCCGCTCCGACGTGTTCGCCGTCGATGCCGGCATCATCGCCGACGGCAGCATGTCACGCCCAGACACACCGCCCGGCCTCGATGCGGGTCCTGATTCCGAAGCTCCCCTGGACGCCGGACCCATTGCGCCCCCCGGCGCGTCCTGCACGCATTCGACCGGCGGCGGCATCTACGCCCACACGGCATGCTCCGCTGGATTTCAATGTTGCGACGGTACCTTTCGAACGCGCGAAACTGGCTGCGGCGTTTGCCTTTGTGTGGAGCCCACCGGCAACACGGGTTGTGGCACGACAACCATGCCCCCCACCGGCGGCGTCCACGCAGGGCTCTCCCAGAGCGGCTCGCAGATCCCTCGCGCAGGACTCGAAAACTCCACCGGCGGAGTTGGACTGGAAACCGAAGGCGACGTCGTCGTCGTCGACGGCGAACAATGGGTCCGCGGGACTATCAGCAACTTCGGCGGACCGAACGACACCGGCGTCTCGACGACGGAGACCGGCGCCATCACCGGCGAGCGATTACGCAGCCTAAACACGCCGATGGACGCGAGCCGCTCGGTCATCGAGTCGAGGCCCGAAGACTTCTACTACGCCGCCATGCGCTGGAGCTACTCACCCGGTAACCGAAGCTTCTGGCGAGACGCACGAATCCTGATTCGCAACCCAGCGACGGGCGCTCAAGTGGTCGTTCGACCAGTGGATTGGGGTCCGCATATTCGTACCGGCCGCATCATCGACGTGGCCCCTCAGACCGAGGACGACCTTGGCGTCAGCACGGATGCGAACGTCGATGTGGCGTTCGCGCTTCCGGGCACCCCTCTTGGTCCGGTGCTTTAAACGCAGAATGGCCGCGACCGCAGTGAAGCGGTCGTCAGCCATCTAGCAGGTTGATGCCTCGGCGTTTACGCGACCGGCGCAGCGCCATCGGCGCTACCCATGTCGTCCAGCGGAGCATGAACGCCACTTGGGCCCTCAGCGTCCTCAAGCGCCGCGTCGATGACCTCACTCATGCGGTCCACGAGCACAAACTCCAGCTCGTCGCGAACGCTCTCCGGTACATCATCGAGGTCTACGGCGTTGCGCTTCGGCAAGACGATTCGCGTAAAGCCAGCGCGGTGCGCCGCGAGGACCTTCTCCTTGATGCCGCCCACCGGTAGCACGCGCCCACGCAAGGTCGCCTCGCCGGTCATCGCTGTGTTGGGGCAGACACGCCGACCCGTCAGCAATGAGGCAAACGCTGTGTACATGGTGACGCCGGCGGAAGGGCCGTCCTTTGGCGTGGCTCCCGCAGGGACATGCACATGCAGGTCCCACTCCTCGAGGAAGCTCGGGTCGATATCGAGTTCTGCCGCATGCGTACGCAAGTACGCGAGCGCCGTCCGCGCCGACTCCGTCATCACATCGCCAAGCTGGCCTGTGATCTCGAGCTTGCCTTTGCCGGGCATGCGCGTCGTCTCCACGTAGAGCACGTCGCCGCCGACGGGCGTCCATGCCAGGCCCGCCGCGACGCCAGGCAGACGCTCCTTGTCCGCAGGGTCGAGGAAGAAGCGAGGCTTCCCAAGGGCTTCACGAACGAAGTCTTCGTCGATGGTGACGGCCTCTTCGATCTCGTTGCCACGAGCCACTCGAAGCGCGACTCGACGCAAGACCTTGGCGATTTGTTGCTTCAGCCGACGCACGCCAGACTCACGCGTGTAGTCACGAACGATGATGCTCAGCGTATCTTCGTCGATGGTCACCTGTTCTTCGCTCAGGCCATGTCGCTCGATCTGCTCAGCAAACAAATGACGGGCAGCGATCTGGACCTTCTCGTCGATGGTGTATCCGCTGACCTCGAGAATCTCGAGGCGGTCTCGCAAGGGCAAAGACATCTTCGAGATGTCGTTCGCCGTCGCGATAAAGAGCGCTTCGCTCAGGTCGAAAGGAGTGTCGACGTAGTGGTCTTGGAAGCGCTCGTTCTGTTCCGGGTCCAAGAGCTCGAGGAGCGCCGCCTGTGGGTCGCCGGACCATCCACCAGACGTGACCTTGTCGACTTCATCGAGGACGATGACCGGATTCTTCACCTTGGCCTTACGAAGAGCCGTCATGATGCGACCTGGCATCGCGCCAATATATGTTCGGCGATGACCACGAATTTCCGCTTCGTCACGAACGCCACCAAGGCTCACGCGAACCAGCGGCCGACCCGTCGCATCCGCCACGCTCTGGGCGAGGCTCGTCTTTCCAACGCCGGGAGGTCCGAGCAGGCAAAGGACCGTGCCCCGTGCTTCCGGCGCGAGCTGCAACACAGCCATGTGCTCGAGGATGCGCTGCTTCACGTCACTCATCGCGTAGTGGTCGCGGTCGAGGGCCAATGAGAGCTCGTCGAGATCGATGACCGCCTCAGCGCGTGCCTCCCACGGCAGCGCCGCAAGCGTCTCCAAGTAAGTCCGGATGACGTTCGCCTCGGGCGCTTGGGCGGGCATACCGCGAAGTCGCCGCAGCTCACGATCAGCCTGCTCCTTCGCCTCCTCCGGCATCCCGGCGGCTTCGATGGCGCGCGCGAGAACCTCGTTGGGATCTTCATCGTCACCGTCGAGTTGTCCCAGCTCTTTTTGAATCGCGCGCATCTGCCCGCGGAGCACTTGCTCGCGCTGAGCCTTCGACATCTCGCGGCGTACTTCCGAGTCCACGCGGGAACGGAGCTCGGCGCGACTCTTCGCCTCCGACACCATGCGCGCGACCACTCTCAAGCGCTCCATGACGTTCGCTTCGTGGAGGACTTCGAGCTTCTGCTCTTGGGGCGCCTCGACCCAAGCTGTCACGCGGTCCGCGACGAACGTGGGTGCAGCATTCTCCAAGGCGGCGGCTAGTGCCTTGTCGACGCCGAGCTTCGCGACTCGCGCGCGAAGAGAATCGGCGAGAGCCTGCGTCTCCTCCGACTCACCGTCCACATCGGCGATGAGCGAAACCCGCGCGCGAATGAAGGGCGTCTGGGCGACGAGCTCTTCGAGTCGTACGCGGCGCTTTCCTTCGACGACGAGAAAGAAGCCACGGCGCGGCGTGTTCGTCACTCCACGCACCACGGCGACCACCGCGACGCTGTGCATGTCTGCGAGCGCCGGCGCTTCGACTTCCGCGGAGTGCTGCACGGCGATGACGATTTCATCGCCGACGCTGAGCGATCGACCGAGCGCGAGGGAGCGCGAACGCCCGATGGGGAGCGTCGTCTTGCGACCAGGAAGAACCAGGCCCTTGCGAAGAGGAAGGAGGGGAAGATCCTGAAGAGAGTTGCCGTCGAATGACTTGGTCATTGGACGAAGCTAAGTTCGTTCAAAATTAGGTCAACGGCTTGACGCCACTTTGATGGGCTTTCGACACGCTCTTTGACCTGTTTTCGCGTATAAAATCAGCCCAACTTCGGAGTACGGGTGTCGCGGAGACGTCGAGTCTTAGCGCCGCGTGGGGGTCTCCGCGGGTCTCGCCAAGGTTCAGAATCGCCACCGGGAGACCACGCTCCTCGGCGCCACGGACAAAACGGTAGCCGGAATACACCGTAAGCGATGAGCCCACGACCAAGATCCCGTCCGCTTCCTCAAAGATCGCCCACGCGTCTTCAACGCGCTTTTTCGGAACGCTCTCACCGAAAAAAACCACGTGGGGCTTGAGGGCCCCGCGACAGCGATCGCAGTCGACGACGCGAAAAGAACGCGTTTCCTCGACCTCGGCGTCACCGTCCGGCGCTTGCTCGGCGTCGGCGCGTACCCAACCGGGGTTGAGCTGTTCGAGACGCGCGTGGAGCGCATCGCGTGGTGAAATTCGGCCGCACTCCATACAGACAACCTCCGCGAGGGCGCCGTGGAGTTCGACGATGCGCCCACTGCCTGCACCATGATGAAGACGGTCGACGTTCTGCGTGACGATGCCGGTGATGCTTCCTGTCCGTTCAAGTTCCGCCAGGGCTCGATGACCGTCGTTGGGCACCGCTTTTGAAAAGCGTCTCCAGCCGATGGTCGCGCGCGCCCAGTAACGCTGGCGCCCCGAGGCGTCCTTGATGAAATCTCGATGCTGAATTGGGTTACGCGCCCTGCGCTTCGTTTCGGGGCCTCGGTAATCGGGAATACCCGAGTCCGTTGAAAGGCCAGCGCCGGTCAGAACGCCGAGGCGTTTTCCTTCGGCGAAGCGAATGAGGTCGTCCACATGCACCCAAGCGTTCTAGTGCCAGATGTACTCAAGCCTCAAGGGCTGCCGTAAGCATCCGCGTAATCGTCGATAGACGCCTGAATCACCGCCGCGGCGTGCTCGCGTCCATACGTGGCACCAATCTCCACGTCGATGGCCTTTCCGCTCTCCAACTTGTACGTCGAAAAGTAGTGACGCACACGCTCGAGATGCAGTGAAGGCACGTCGGAGATCTCCCGCACATCCTTGTAGAGGTAGTCGCTGTCCAGCACCGCGATGATCTTGTCGTCCGCTTCGCCACCGTCGATCATCGGCAAACCGCCGACGACGCGAGCGTCCATGATCAGGTCGCGCTGGTTGATGGGGCGGTCGCTCAACACACAGATATCGAGGGGGTCTCCATCGCCCTTCCCAACGCCCATGAGTTTTGCGACGCGACTCGCACAGTAGGTCTTCGGGATAAACCCGTAGAGCATCGGCGGCTGCGAAGAGGTTCGCTGAGGCCGGTCCACGCGAAGGTAGCCGGACTCTTTGTCGACCTCGTACTTCACCATGTCGAAGGGCGTGATCTCAATGTACGCCGTGACAACCTTCGGCACGTCGGGCCCAGGTTCAAGACCGTGCCATGGGTGGGGCCGCCAGCGGAGGAATGTATCGTTCATGGGAGCACCACATCTTCCTGGACGAAGCCAGTTCGCGAAGAGCCAAAGCGAATACGGACGTTCCCGCTGCCCTTCACCACTGCGCTCATATGTCGCATGTGTTGGCTGCCCTGACTCCGCTGATAGAAGAGGCCGCCGAAGCCCGAGTGGCGCCCGTGGCCCCATCCCCGCAGGTGGCCGAGGGCGACCTTGGAATCGCCCGCGGCGACCTCGGCGGCATCGGCCTCAAGCCGCACAAAGAGCTCTTCGTTGAAGGGCCGACCCATCGCCACGTCGACGCCGTTCGTTGGCATATAGCCTTCGTTGACGAGCTTCGCCGAGACCCGAAACGTGTCGCCGCCGAGAGCCTCGACCCGAACGTCGCGAATGCGGAGCTTGGGCACCATCGAACATGCGCGTAGGAAAAGCGCTGCGTGACCATCGCAGATCTTTTCAAGCTCGTCCGGCGGCGGGTTCCAGATCCCGTAGCGTGGATCAAGGCCACCGACCTGAGCGTCACCGAGCTGCGGGTGCGATACGGAAACCCACGGCTGAAAGAGGCGGTTGCCGTTGCTCTTCTTGTCCCAGTCGTAGAGCGCCTCGAAGTCCTTGCGCTCCATACGTGTGTAGCGCTCCACGAAACGCTTCGGTCGCTCCAGGCCAAGCTGCTCGAAGAGATCCCAGAGCTCGCACACCCAAGAAAGACAGCCGCGCTGGGTGTAGGCGTAGTCCGACAGGTCGCCGTGAAGCGCTTGCCCTTCGTCGTACGTAAACTCTTCGAAGCCGCTCACCATCGGATAGCCCGTGTGCTCCTCGGCCCACTCTTCGAGCTGTTTGAAGAGCGCTAGATCGTAAGGCTGCATGGCGGCGTCGCGTGCGCCGCCAAGGGGACGGATGTGCACACCACCAAAGCAATGGAAGTTGAGCCAGACGTACAGGTGTGGTCTCGCCGTCGTGTACTCCACGACAGAGCGACTCTCCGGCGCGCTCATTGGGTAGCTGCCGGCTCCAACTTGGTCCGGCTCCGGCGCCCAGTGGTACGGGAAGTTCCGGTTTAGATCGGTGTCGTTGTCCGAAAGAAAATTGGGCGAAGGAATCTGCACTCCGTCATACCCCTCGATGGTTCCCTCAGGGTAGAGCTTGTAGAAGGGTCCGGCGTCTTCGAGCGTTCGGATGACCATGAGCCCGGGACGCGTGGCCGATTCAACGAACTCGCCGGCGACATCCACCACGCGCATCAAGAGCGCGCGGCCGTCTCCGTCGAGGTCCGAGCTCACCCAACGCGCGGCTTCTTGCGCGGTGCGGTCGTCACGAGGGACGCTTCGCACATAGCGCGCTTCTTCGAGCACCACCTCGGCGCCATCCGGGGACATACGCGGCATGATGTAGACGAGCATCTCCGAGACGGTCTCGGACATCGGCGCAGGGAGCTTCGATGTCCCCAACTGAAGCGCGATGAGGTCCTCGGCGATCGCGAGGCACACGTTCGTGCCCGCGAGCTCCGAGGCGTGCATATTGCCGTCGACCCAAGCCGCAGGCCGAGCGCGGGAGGGCTCGTGGCCAACGATCAAAACCCAGAGTTCGCGACCGTCCCCGCTCTTTCCTGCGGACTCCAGCGTCACAAACTCATGCTCCGCCGCCCACTCTTTGAGCTGGGTCGTCAGCGCCTCGTAACCGATCAGTTCTCGTCGAAAACTCATATGCTCAGCTCAGGTGCTCGCGAAAGAAAACAAGGGTGCGCTCCCAAGCGCTCTTCGCCGACGCCGCGTCGTACGCGCCCTCGCGAGTGTCGTTAAAGAACGCGTGACCCGCGTCATAAAAGTGCGCGTCAACAGGGACGCCGGCGGCTTTCATTTCCGCTACAAGAGCCTCGGCGTCCGCCGTCGGCACAAAGCCATCGCTCTTGCCGAAGTGACACTGAACGCTCGCCTTCATCTGCGAGAAGTCGGGCTGCACGTCCGGGTGCACCCCGTAGAAGTTGGCGATAGCGTGAATCGACGCGTGTCCACCGCCGGCGAAGAGCGCGAGCTTGCCGCCCATGCAAAACCCAACGGCGCCGACCTTGTCGCTCGTCACCGCCTCATGGCCGACGAGGAAGTCCACGGCGCCCTGGAGGTCGCGACCGGCGCGTGTGATGTCCAGGCCCATCATCTCCTTGCCGGCGATGTCGGGGTCCGTGGTCGACTTCCCGTGATAGAGGTCCGGAGCAAGGGCGACGTAGCCTTCAGCCGCGAGCCGGTCCGCCACATCCTTGATGTGGTCCACCAGCCCCCACCATTCCTGAAGCACCAAAATCGCCGGCCCTTTGCCGCTCTCCGGCAGCGCCAGGTAGCCACCTGACTCTGTACCACTCATCGCAAACTTCACCATTTCGCCCATGACTTTGTTCCTCCTGGGCAGGAACCTACCAGGCCATGGGCAGGGTGCGAAACCAACCTAGAAGGTGACGGCGCTGTCGAGCGTGATCGGCTGTCGCCTCAGGCCCAAGTAGAGTCCCGTTGCCGCGGCTCCCACCGCCACGACGCCGAGGCCGACCCAAACCCAGACGGGCACGCCGCTGCTCTCCACTTCGCCCTCAACGGGGCCGAGGGCGGTGGCAGCGTCGCCGCCGATCATTGGTTCATCTTCACTTCCAAGGACGGCGACCTGGTTTCCGTTCTCATCGAGAACTTCCACCACATATTCGATCTGGGAGACCTCTGGCAGAGGGACGGTGGTAGACGCCGACGCCACGTCGTTGTGCTCTGTGTACTCCGCTGTACCGGCTGCGCGAGAACGTACAATGACGTCGGTGGCCATGCCCAAAGGGTCGACGAGCTCGACGCGGAGAAGATGACGGGCTTCCACGAAACGAGCCTCCACGCCGAGGACGTCGGAGCGCGAGGCCCAGTAGCCCTTCGCCTCCATGAACGGGGAACGAAGGCGCGGCGCGAGGTTGGTGTCGACCTCGGCTTCGGGGGTCAGGGCCAAGAGCCGAATGTACGCATCGCGGGAGCGTTCTTCTTCGCCATTCGCCGCAGCAGCCATGCCGATGAGCTCGTAGATGCGCGCGAGGTCTCGAGGATCGTATCCACCTTCTTCGAGAGCCGCGCTCGCTTCTTCCAGGGCGCGCTCAAAGTCGATTTCGCCATAGGCGGCTTCAGCTTCGCGCAAGTGGCTCTGAGCTATCGCGTCCGAGCCGAAGGTAAGCACGCTCACCGCAAGCACCAAAAAGAACTTCATCGGCAACCTCCCCCGCACTTTGCCGCCGCCGTGCAGGTCTCCGGTGGCGCATCACGAAATTCGCTTCGGTAGATGCTCGTGGGGACGAGGACGAGGACGAGTTCTGGGTCGTCGACGTACACGTTCCGCACGACGCAGCCACTGAGGAGTACTTGTCCCGTAGCGCTCCGGGCCACGGCGACGTAAGCGACTGCGCCTTCCGGGGCATCCGAGTAAGACACGGCTCCCTCTTGGAAGTCACAGACGCTGAAGCTACCCGTGCTCATGGCGTCGAGCGCCGACACCTCCGCGTCCGCCAAGAGACGCGGGCAAGCGTTCAAATCGTCGGGGGCCACGGGGATCACATACACCTCGGCGTTCTCGCTTCGGACGAAAGTGTCCCGAGACGGGAAGTCGAGGGTCATCGATTCCGTGGGTGCCGCGCACCCGGCAACCACAAGTAGAAGAGTGAAGGCTCTCATCACTGTAGCTCACTCGCCCTGACGACCTGCTGCGTGACGTACCCATCCATCGCCGCGTCGAAACGCCATATTTCGTAGTCCGCCACGATGTTGCCCTGGGCATCAAAGTCGACGGGTCCGCTCGCGCCCTCGTAGTTGATCGCGCCGCCTTCGCGAATGATCTCCAGCGCTCCCGCCAGCTCCCCTGGTTCAAACACTTCTCCAGGATCCGAGGAGACCTGAAATAGAGAGTCGCGAATCGCGGCACCGTCGGTAGACCCGGCGTGTTCGATGGCGAGGACAAGCACCATCATTGCATCGTATTGCTGTGTCCCGAACGCACCAGGGTTGTCGGTGTAGGTCGCACGGAAGTTGTCGGCAAACGTGTTGAAAGCGTTGCTGTCAGGCTCACTAATGGGCGCGGTCCCGACCACACCATCGACGTTCGCCGCGCTTCCGGCGTTGGCGGGGAAATCATCGTTCTTCAGACCATCACTCCCGATCCACGTCACATCCGGCGCGTCCGCGAGCTGGCTCCAGTCGCGCAAAATGAACCCACCTTCTTCGGCGAAGGCGATGAGGGCGATACAGTCTGGATTTTCGCCGGCGAGCTGCGTGACTTCAGCCGCGTAGTTGGCGCGCCCAGGAGCAAATGGAATGGGCGTGCTGACGCTCTGCTCGCCGGTGGCGAGTGATTCAAAGACTGACACGAGAGATGCTGCGAATGGATTTCCATAGGCATCATCCAGATGAAGAATGGAAAGGCGCTGGCAATTGTCGGCGGCGTAGCGTGCAGAGACCTGCGCCTGAAGGAGGTCGCTGGGAACCGTGCGGAAAAGAAAACGGTTGTCCGTCGGCTGCGCCGCGGTCAGGTCTTCGGAGGTCGCGCAACATGAAATCTGCGGGATCTGTGCGGCTTGAGTCACCTCCGCCACCGCCAGCGTCGCACCGGAGATGAGTGGGCCGATGATCGCCACAACCCCCTCTTCTTCGATGAGCTGCCGCGCGACTCGCACGGCCTGGTCAACCTCTGTGCGGTCATCTGCAAATACGATCTCCACGGGTCGGCCGCCAAGAAGGCCCCCTGCTGCGGCAACCTCACGCTCGACGAGCTGCGCAGCTTGTAAGAGCGACGGGCCAAACTCTCCAGCGCCACCAGAGAGTGAAACCACCACCCCAATGCGAATGGGATCGGCCCCAACCTCGGGACCCGGCGCCGCGCAAGCCGAGACAAAAACGCCCAGGCACAGCAGTAGAAGTCGTGACTTGGGGCGCAGTGCGCGAGAGCTCATCAGTCCAATCCTACCCTTCGGCGAGTCGTCTCACCGGGGCGAATGGTAACTCTATAGCGCTGTCGGAGTCCACGTTCCGGATTCACCAACAGAAGCGTGTGAGGGCCTGCTGGAAGTTGATGGCGAAGTATCGGGGTTGTGCCGAGGGACTCTCCGTTGAGCGTCACCTGAGACCAGGGAACCGTATCGAGGGTCAAGAACCCAGCGTCGGCGACGGGCGCGCTCTCGGTCACCTCGACGGCGGCCATCTCCGCCATCTCCACCATCCTGTTCGGGCGCGGACGGTTCCGTCGGGGACGTGGCCGCATCACCGTCACCGGCGCATCGGCGACAACATCAACCGGAGGCGCCTCGGGGTCTGGAGCCGTAGGACTCTCGGCAGTGTCGCCTGTTTCTCGGACGACCTCCTCGGTTCCTTCGTCCGGCTCATCCCCAAAGTCCATCGGCTCTGGGACGGTTTCCGCCTCGCTTGGATCCATGTGCGGATCCACGTCCGTCACCGCGACCTCGACGCCGTTTCGCATGTCCCCGGAAAAGAGAGCCGCCAAGAGGCCACCCAAGATCGCCGAGAAGAGGAGAATCAAGAGAATGATCCAACGCCCGGAGCGACGCGGCTCCTGAAATTCACCGCTCTGCACCGGCGGAAGAAGCGACTGTTCGCGGTCCACCACGCCAGAGTGGCTCCCCGTGGAAGTATGCATCGGCGCGAGGGCTTCGCCCTTGAGCTCTCCCGCCATGTAGGCCTTCAGGACGCGGCGCTGTTCGTCCCGTTCACGCTCGAAGAGACCCGTCACCATCGTGCCGATGTCCGAACGCGAGGCTCGGAGTCCGGCGTCGTGCATATAATTTTCG
>JBLHKB010000157.1:0-12603 GCA_047619315.1 Polyangiales bacterium | reverse complement strand
TTCCGTTTCGACTCGAATGTGCCAGCACGTCCTTCGTCGAAATCGAAAGCGACCTCAAGAACGATCATCCACGTCAACGGGTAAAAACCATGTGGTCGGGGCACTTGTGCATGTCTCGTTGTCGCCTTTGAGCGGCAGCGAACTGGGCCCGGCAGTTAGCCGGCGTGAAAGGACTCTGCGTTGAGCCTGGACTCCATCAATTGGCACCTCCTCATTGGGGCTGTCGTCAGCATGTTCTGTGGCGGCGCCATCGGCCTGGAACGCCAGCTCCGCGGTAAGCCTGCGGGAATGCGCACGAGCATCTTGGTGTGCATCGCGGCGGCGACGTTTACCCAGCTTGGAATGGACATCGGCGACGGTGCCGATCCTGCGCGGGTTCTCGGCCAAGTCGTGACTGGCGTCGGCTTCCTTGGTGGTGGTGTTATCTTCCGCGACGGAAGCTCGGTCTCGGGCCTGACCTCAGCGGCGACGATCCTTGCGCTCGCCGCCATCGGTGGCGCCATTGGGACCCAGCGCTACATCGAAGCCGTGGCGCTGACACTCATCGTCATCTTCGTGCTCGCCGCCGTTGGGTGGCTTGAGCGACCGTTCCCAAGTCTGCGTCGCGGTGGACATGGAAACGGACCGGAGGGCCGGACGGATCAGAGCAGAGACGACGACTAGCGAGCGAACTTTGAATCGTGGTGAGCGGCACCCGTTCCTCATCCTTGTGCAAAGCCACGGTTTCACATCGTAATTACCGATGTGTTTGTGCTTCGTATCGCCCTTGCGGATACGGCAAAGGGACCGATAGTCTTTCAATGGGGCATGCACACCAGCTAACACTTCAAGATCGATGGGCGATTTACGAGACGACGGTCGTCCTCGCTTGGGCGGATGGTCGCCTCAGCGCGGATGAGATCCAGGCGGCACGCGTCGTGGCGGAGGAGCTCTCTCTGAGTGGCCCATTCTCCCTCGCCGGCGTGAAGCTGAGACTGGCCCAGACCCCGATCCCCGAGGTGTCTGCGGACATCGCTCTCCTGGCCTACGCCTGTGCGGTCTGGATGGCGCACGCGGACGGCCAGCTGCACCGACGAGAGTCGATCTTACTCGGTCGTTTGCAAAGACGACTCGGCATCGAGAATGAAGCCGCGACGCAAACCGCACGCTTCGTTTGCCAGCTTGGCTCAGGCCTCTCCCAACGCGCCAGCTTTCAACAATTACTCAAACGATCTCCAGAACTTCTTACAAACCCATCCCCACGGAGATCCGAATAATGATGCATCGACTACTTCCCCTACTTTTCGCTTCGACCCTCGTCGCCTGTGTCTCTCAAACGCAAACCAGCCACGAGTCCGCGCTGGATGCGAACGCTTCGCTGCGCACCTATGCCGTTCTCAACCATGCGGTTGGGCAGCGAGAGTCGATCGACGGGGAACTCGAAGGTGCCATTCACGCACGCCTTGGTGAACTTCAGTACGAACAAGCTCTTGTGGACGAAGCGGACTTGCTCATCAGCTACAAGCTGCTGCTGTCCAATGAACGACATATCGCCGTGGCTCCGCTGCAGGGTCCGCTTCTGGCGCCGGTCGGCGATGTCGGCAACTTTGGTGGCGAACAGATCTTCATCGAGCCCATTCATATGGACGAAAGCACGCAGGAGAAGATCCTGTTGGTGATCGTCCAAGAACGGCGGACGATGCGGACACTTTGGCTTGGCTGGGCCAGCGGCCGCGTGGACAGCAGCGACATCGACGCCCGCACCCTAGCGGCGCTCTCCGAAGTCCTCGCGCGTCTGCCCTCTGCCGGTAATTCCAACTAGCGAATGCTGTTCTCCTCTGCCCCCTGCCGTGCGTCTACGAATGTCGAGCGGCTGGGGGCGGACCGCTATGCGGCCTGGACCAAGATCACCAGGTAAGTCAGGAACCCTGCGAAGAGGAGAGCTCCTTCTAGACGCGTCACCCGCATGCCCGACCTCATGAGTGGGAAGAGCAAGAAGGACGCTCCCAGCATCCACCAACTGTCACGGTTGGTGATCTCTGAAGGAACTGACAGGGGGTGAATCAAGGCCGTCGCGCCCAGGGTCCCGAGTATGTTGAAGATGCTCGATCCGACGACGTTGCCCACGGCGATGTCGCCTTGTCCGCGACGAGAAGCCACGAGCGAGGTCATGAGCTCTGGCATGCTGGTGCCAGCCGCGATGACGGTTAGCCCGATCACCGCGTCACTGACGCCGAGGGAACTCGCGATCGAGACAGCGCCACGAACAAGCGCCGTCGATCCGCCCGCGAGCAGCGCCGCTCCTGCGGCGATGGCGGCAACATTGAACAGAACAGCGCTCGTCCCCGTGCGACCAAAGGAAGCTGTCGCCATGTTCTCAAACTGCTTCGCTTCGACTGGGACGATGGCCGTTCTACTCACCCAAACCATGTAAGCGAGGAAAGCCGCGAGGCCAGCTAGAAGAAAGCCGCCTTCTAGCCGGTCGACCATACCGTCGCGCGCCAAGAGATGGAGTTGAAGCGCGGCCAGCATCATCACGGGCCACTCGAGGCGGATCGTATTGCCCTGAATTCGCAAAGGGCGAACCATCGCTGTCAGCCCCAAGATCATGCCGACGTTGAAGATGTTTGATCCGACGATGTTGCCGATCGCGAGTCCTGGGCTGCCCTCCATCGCGGACTGGGTGCACACGACAAACTCAGGCATGGACGTACCCGCGGCGACGATGGTGAGACCCACGATGGCAGGGCTGAGCTTGGCCTTCAGCGCTATGCCACTCGCACCCCGCACGAGCGCTTCTCCGCCGCCCACCAGGAGCGCGAGACCGAGAGTGACAAGAAGCCAGTTGATGAGCATCTCAGTGTTCTACACTGCGCCGAGACATCACGTCGCGTACGTGGCGAGGGCTCGGCCAAATGGATCGAGAGCGGCGCCTCTGCGAAGCCGCATGGCAAGCGCGCCGCGTCGTCAATCGCTGAAGGGGGGGCGTAAGAGAAACGGGCTCTGAGGGTCGACGACTTCATGAGCCGGCAAGGAGACCTCTTGCACGACGACGCCGTCGAGACGTAGCTGAAGCCGCTCATGGTCTGGAGTTTCCACGAGGACCAAATCATGAACAATCGAGCCCTCACGGAACTGCAGATGGCCAATTTCCGACGGGCCGTTGGCCACCTGGGTGACGATACCGTCGTAGTCACCGAGATCGGTGGTCGTCTCTTCCCCGGCCAGGTTCACGATGATTGCTTCGAGGTGCGTGTGAGGACCCGTCTCATCTTCGTCGAGCGTGACACGAACGCCAATAGTGACGTGACCGCCGCTTTGATTGGAAATGTCTGTGCTCTCGACGAACGCCTGCTCTCTCGCATTCGCCTGACCACCGCCGCATCCCAAGAGGCCAACAAATAGAAGGGTTGAAGACCGCTGGAATGCTCGGTTCATGATTTGGGTCTTTCTTTGCGAATCCAAATGATACATGTCTGGAAGTCCTCGAACACGAGGTCCTCGCTGATCAGGTTGGGCACAAGTAGAATGCTCTTGAGCATGTCGAGAGGCTGTTCTGCCACTCCGGTAAGGACGACTTTGGTGCCCTTCTGCGTTAGCCGCAAGACCGTATCTTCCAAGGTGTAGAGGCCGGACTGGTCGAGGTATGGCACGCGCTCCATTCGAATGACAAGAATCTCTGTCGTCTCCGGCAGCTGCTCGGCGAGGGCTCGGAAGCCCGCGCTGAAGCCAAAGAAGAGTGGGCCAAAGAGGTGTTTCACGTAGACCGATGGGCCTGCCTTTAGGTCCGCCTCGTCTTCCCACGGATCTTCTCTCTCGATGGGCTTGAGCTCTTCGAGAGATGTTTCGCTCTCCGCGAGGTCGCTCGACTTCTTCATGAAGAGAATGCTCGCGAGCACAACGCCCGCTGCGACGGCGTGAATCAAGTTGCCGAAGACAGTCCAGCAGAGAACGACGATCATCACGACGCCATCGGCTCTGGGGACATGGCGTAAGTGCTTGATGCCCTTGTAGTCGACGATGGCGACGCCAACGGAGATAAGAAGTCCTGCGAGAACGCTGAGCGGGATGTGCGCGGCGAGAGCGCCTGCACCGAGTAGAACGGCGAGCTGGAACAGACCATGAGTCACGCCGGACAAGCGCGTCTTTGCGCCGGCGTTGATGGCCACGACGGTGCCCTTGGTAGCGCCTGCGCCGGGGATGCCGCCGAAGAGGGCTGCCACCATGTTGCCGATGCCTTGTCCGATGAGCTCGCGCTTGCTGTCGTGGCGGTCCTGCGTGATGTTGTCGGCGATGACAGACGTGAGAAGCGAGTCGATGCTGCCAAGCAAGGCGAGGGTGACGCCGGACTGAAGGATGAAGGCGTAGTGCTCCGGCGCGACATCAAAGAACGTGCCGAACTGGAGGCTTGGGAAGCCCGATGGGATGTCACCGATGGTGGGAACGTTCAGGCCCGCGACCATCGCGGTACCTGTTCCAACGACGAGGGCGACGAGCACCGAGGGCACCTTTTTGGTGATGCGCGGAAACACGTAGTTGACGACGAGCGTGAGCACGCCGAGCCCCACGGCGCTCCAGTTGATGTCGGCGAGAGGTTCGCTGATGCGCGTGACCACTTCGAGCGTCGACTTCGGTGAGGCGGAACCAAGGAGCGGCCACACCTGCAGTAGAACGATGATGATGCCGACGCCGCTCATGAACCCGGACACGACGGGGTAGGGAAAGTACTTGATGTACTTGCCCACGCCGGCGAATCCGAGGACGACCTGAAACACACCGCCGGCGAGGAACGAGAGCAGGACGATACCGAGGCCCGCTTCGACGCTGCCCGTCGCTTCGATGGCGAACACCACGATGGATGCCGACACCACGGTCATCGGCCCCGTGGGACCCGACGCTTGGGTGGCGGTGCCGCCGAAAAGCGCGGCGAAGACACCGACGGCGATAGCACCGTAGAGGCCCGCCGCTGCTCCGAGGCCCGACTGAACTCCAAAGGCAAGAGCAAGGGGGAGTGCGATGATGCCGGCGACGAAGCCGCCGCTCAGATCGCCCTTGAGGTTCTTGGTGTCGTAGGCCATCTGCTGCTCAGTCGAGGAAGCGAACCTCGCCGGTGTCTAGGTCGTAGAGTGCGCCACGGATGGCGAGGGCTCCGTCTTCTTCCATCTTTCGTAAGATGTCGCTCTCGTCGCGAGTGCGCTGGATGCCGATGCGGACGTTTCTTTCGCTCACTGCGTGAACGAAGTCTTGGTCGTCGCTGGTGTGTTCGCCTGCGTGACCTTCCTTGATGATCTCGTCGACGGCAGGTGTGATGTGGGAGAGCATCGCGGTGATGTTTCCGAGCTCCACGCGATCGATCGCGCTTTTGACTGCTCCACAGTGTTCGTGTCCCATGATGACGACGAGCTTTGCGCCCGCCACGTGACAGGCGAACTCCATCGAACCGAGGACGTATTGGTTGATGAAGTTGCCGGCGACGCGCGTCACGAAGAGGTCGCCGATGCCCTTGTCAAAGACGTCTTCGACGGGCACGCGGGAGTCGACACAGGAGAGAATGATGGCCTTGGGGGATTGTCCCCCCGCTGCTTTTCGAATCTGCTTTTTGTGATTCCGTATTGTGACGTCGCCGGCGACAAAACGGGCGTTCCCCTCCTGGAGCTGAGTGACCACTTCGTCTGGAGTCAATTTGTCACGCTCTTCTTTGGTGAGAACCTGGTCGATGAGTCCTTCGTCCTTCGTCGAGATAGTGTTCATGCGCTTTGTCCTTGTGCGAGTGAGTAGCCACGTTGACCGTCGATTTCGCGCAGCCATTCGGCGCCGCAGAGAGGGAAGCGTTCGCCGGCCGCAGTCAGGAGTGCGGCGATCTGCGATTGCTTCACGGTCTCGCCCTCAAAGCGGACGCGGTAGTGATTGACGCAGTCCGTGAAGGGCGAGCCCGTCGGCCAAACCTGAGTGCCACGGTTGGAGATCATGACGAGCTTCATGCCGCTCTCGAGAGTGCCGAGTGGCAGGAGCTGCTCGGCGAAGGCGCGGGGCGCGAGCCCCGACTCGACGAAGAGATCGACTCCGCGGAGGCGCGTTTCCGTCGGCGCCTCGCTGACGCGCATGACCGGCTCGGAGCGTGGGGCGAAGTCGGGCGGCGCTGGTCTTTGGTCCTTCGGCAGCTCGAGAACTCCGAGCGCGGCCTGCATCTTATCGACGAAGACCGAGGTCTGGAAGGTGGGCACTGGGTAGCCAAGATCGGGACGGCAGTGCATGCGGAGCAGCGTGTGATGAAGCGCGTCTTCGATGACCTTCGCGTGATCGAGGAGACCCAGGTGGCGAAGAAGCATGGTTCCGCTGAGGAGGAGAGCGCTGGGGTTCGCCAGATTCTGCCCCGCGATGTCCGGTGCCGTACCGTGAACCGCCTCGAAGATGCCGATGCCGTCTCCAAGGTTGGCGGAGGGTGCGTAGGCGAGACCGCCGACGAGGCCCGCCGCCAAGTCTGTAAGAATATCGCCCTGAAGGTTCGGCATGACGATGACGTCAAACTCCGTCGGGTTGTGGACGAGTTTCATCGCCAACGCGTCGATGATGACGTCGTCGGCGTGAATCTCGGGGTAGTCCTTGGCGACCTCGTAGAAGACGTCGAGGAAGAGACCGTCCGTGATCTTCATGATGTTGGCCTTGTGGCCACAAGTGACGCGCTTGGATCCTTTGCGCTTAGCCATCTCGAAGGTGTAGCGGTGCACCTGCTCGCTGCCGGGGCGCGTGATGAAGCGACGACATTGGGCGACGTCGTGGGTCTGCATGTGCTCCACGCCGCCGTAGGTGTCCTCGATGTTCTCGCGAACCATCGTGAGGTTCAGCTCACTGATTCGAAGAGGAGTCGGCACGCCGGGCAAGAGCCGGTACACTCGCTTGTTGGCGAAGGTGCCCCACATCTTCCGCGCGGTGACGTTGACGCTTTTGTGGCCACTGCCTTTGGGCGTGGCCATCGGGCCCTTGAAGAGGATGCCCGTCGACTCCACCGACTCGCGGGCCGCCTTGCTGATGCCTGTCCCTTCGCCGGCGAGGGCGACCGCGGCGCCCATCTCAACGATTTCGTATTCGAGGGGAACGCCCGCCGCATCAAAGATGCTCAGGACCGCGTCCATCACCTCAGGTCCAATTCCGTCACCCTTTGCCACTGTGATCTTCATCTCATTGCCTCCGAGGTAGAGACTGTGGTCGTTGGCTATGTAGGTCTATAACGAAAAATCTAAGAACATGTTGGTAAAACCTACATATAGTGCCGAATGACCGACTGGCTGAACTACCATCACCTCCTCTACTTCACGAATGTCGTCGAAGAAGGAGGCCTCGCCGCAGCGGCAAAACGTCTCGGCGTCACCCATCCAACTGTCAGCGAACAGATCAAGAAGCTCGAGGAGCACTTGGGTCTCACGCTCTTTCATCGGCGCGGCCGACGTCTCCATCTCAGTGACGATGGCAAGATGGTCTACAGCTTTGCCGGGCAGATTTTCGGCATCGGGTCGGCGCTCCTCGACGCCGTCGAAGGCCGACGAAGTGGTCACACGGTGCTCTGCCGCATCGGCGTCGACAGCGTGCTGCCGAAGCTTGTGGTGTCGCGGGCCCTTGCGCCGATCGTTGATGCTTTAGGTGACGCTCTGCGGCTGCGTTGCGTGGAAGCCGAGCGTGCTCCTCTCTTGGATTCGCTCCGCGCTCGGAACCTGGACTTGGTACTCAGCGATGGACCCGCGCCTGCGACGAGCGCTGAAAACCTGCTCTCGCGAGAGACGGCGAAGAGCGCACTTGGTCTCTTCGCCGCTCCGCACTTGGCGGACGCGCTCCTCGATGATTTCCCCCAGTCCCTCGATGGCGCTCCGTTTCTTTTGCCGATGCCAGCGACGCGCATTCGCCGTGACCTTGAGCGCTGGCTCGGAGAGCACCACTTGCGTCCTCGTATCGTCGCTGAGATGGAAGACAGCGGGCTCATCAAGATCTTCGGCCAAGAGGGCCGTGGCGTGTTTGCGATGCCGATGAGCGTTGAGGCGTCGGTGCGATCCCAGTACGGCGTGAAGCTCATCGGAACGGCGGAGGGGGTACAGAGCCGCGTCTTTGCGATGTTCCGTCCGGAAGCTCATCCCGCCGTCGATCTGCTTCGATAGTGCAGTATGAGTGTTGACGCGTCCTATATGGACGCATACATCAGATATATGTCGAAGGTCTTCTTTACCGGTTTCCCTGGGTTTCTTGGCCGCGAACTTTTGCCGCGCATTCTAAAGCGCAGCGAACACACGGCGGTGTGTCTCGTTCAAGAGCGTTACATGGAGGATGCTGAGAGTGTTCGCGCCTCCATCGAGAGCGAGCAAGATCTCAAGGGTCGTATTGAGCTCGTCGCTGGCGACATCACGAAGCCAGACCTGGGTCTCGGCGCGGAGCTGCAGTCCCTCGCTGCCGACACCGTCGAGGTGTTTCACCTTGCCGCGGTCTACGACCTCGCTGTGGGTCGCGACTTCGCGATGAAGGTCAACGTGGAAGGCACGCGACACATCCTCGACTTCAGCGAGCGCTGCCGAGGGCTTCGTCGACACCAGTACATCAGCACTTGTTTCGTGAGCGGTCATCACCAAGGCACGTTCAAAGAGGTGGACCTTCAGAAAGGGCAGCGCTTCAACAACTTCTACGAAGAGACGAAGTATCTCGCTGAGGTCGAAGTTCGTGCGCGCATGGGCACTGTGCCGACGAGCATCTATCGGCCGTCCATCGTCGTCGGCAACTCCGCGACGGGAGAGACGCAGAAGTACGACGGTCCATACTTCGCGATTCGCTACATCCTTCGGCAGCTGACGCCCTTTGTCGTCATGCCGCTCATCGGCAAGCCGCGTGAGAATCAAATGAACTTGGTTCCCCGCGATTTTGTCGTCGATGCCATCGCGCACCTGAGTGGGCTCATCAAGAGCACGGGCAAGACCTACGCCCTCGCAGATCCAGACCCGTTGACCATCGCCGAGCTCATCGACGGCATGGAGCGTGAGACCGGAAAGAAGCTGCTCCGCGTACCGCTTCCCTTGCAGGTCGCGAAGACCGCCATCGACAAGGTGCCTGGGGTTGAGTCCTTCTTTGGTTTTCCTTCGGACGCCGTCGACTACTTCGTCCACCCGACAAAGTACGACACGACGAACACGCTGGCGGATCTCGAGGGGACAGGCATCGCCGTGCCGCGTTTCGATAGCTACCTCGGTCGCCTCGTCGACTACGTTCGCGCAAACCCAGAGGTCCCTTCCAAGGCCATGGTCTAGAACGCTTTTTGACCTGCGATCGAGACGTCAGCAGCTGTCGTCTTCGTTTCGCTGATCGACGCCCGTCCAGACAAACTCCGAGAGCTGCGCAGACGTGGCCAGCCCGAGGGAGAGGGCTCCATCCCGCGAGTGAAGAACGGGAAGACGACGGCCGTACGGGCCGCCTTCCCACTCACTCTGCCAGAGCTTCTGCGTCGCTTTGTGCGCCTCTGGGTCCGAGGGCACTTGGACGCGAATCTCAGAACAGATCTCCCACAAGACTTTCGGGCTGGAGATGTCACGCCGCTCTTGCCAGAACGCTCGGTAGATCGCGTCTTTCAGTTGGCGACCTTCATGAACATCACGGGCCGACGCTTCGGCGACGGTGAGCGTCGCGAGCATAGTGTTCGGTCGGCTGTCGTGTCGGGGGGAGAGGCACGTCTGGCGCACGCAGGCTGAGACTCTCCAGCTCCGAAGCGAGCGTTTCATCCTTTGGATCGCACGACATCGGCTGCGTGAGCCAGTCCATGTGCACAACACCACGCCATGCGATGAGGTGGATCCCGCCTCCGGCGATGAGTCGTTCGTTTTGGGCAAAGCAAAACGGACAATTGAAGTCCCCATAGAAACGATGAAGCTGAACGGCGCTTACCGACCGACGCTACCTGTTTTGCCGACCGAAGAGAATCAGCGATTCCGATTCGCGAAGTCCCAGCGGCGAGCGAGCCGTCGCGCGAGATGTCCGCGGACCTCGTCGCGGGCATATGCGAAAGCCGGGTGAATGTGCAAAAGCTTCATACATGCAGTCTTCGTATCCTTGGGTTGTTGGTGTCTTGTTGCTCGTCCTTTCACTCGCGGCCTGTGGCGACACACGTCGCGGCGGGGCCTCCGACTCTTCCGTGAACCTGGATTCGGCGTTGACTGATTTGGGGACGGACTCCGTGGATGCTTCGGACAGCGACGGCGGAGCATTCGACGGAGGCGAGGGGACGGACACTGGCGTGGTGCCTTCCGATTCGGGAAGCGCAGACTCATCCACCATCGACGGCGGGCCCGGCGGACTTTTGCCGCGGTCGGGCGATTTGGTCTTTGTGGAGATCCAGGGGAACCCGGTTCGGGCGACGGACGAGCAGGGGGAGTACCTCGAGATTCTCAACGTCAGCGGTCGTGTCATCGATCTGACTGGTGTGACCATCACTCACATCTCTTTCGTCGGCGGCGAGCCGGACGTCTCCGCGGACCGGCATACAGTGGCCATGACCTTGTTCATGGAGCCCGGAGAACGTGTGCTCTTGGCGAGCAGCGACGGCGGTTTCTTTGGGTCCGCCGAAGCGGACTACGTGTACTCCGATATTCTCATCTCTAACGCGGAGACGGAGACGACACGGTTTCGGCTCATGGTTCCAGGCTGGGACAGAACGGAGCCGCCGAGCGCGCTGGATGTGGTGGACGAGGTGATCGTCGAGTCGCGTCTGTTCGGAAACGCGGTGCGCGGCCAAGCTTGGCAGTTCGACCCCGCCCGAGGAACGCCCACGGCGGCGAGCAATGATGACGCATCAAATTGGTGCACGACGAGTGCCACGGCGGCCCTTGAGTACCGCGGCAGCAACTTTGGGACGCCCAGCGCTCCGAACGTGTGCGACTAGGTCTTCGTTCGCTCAGCAGAGCTGAATGATCGCGTGCTCCAGGGCGAGGGCCCCCGGCTGCTTGCTTCCTTTGAGGAGCAGGTCCGTTTCGGCGATGGTGGTGAAAGCACGAGTGAGGTCGCTGAGGCGAAAGCGACGAGCGGCTTCCTTCAGGTCGCGCGCTTTGAACGGCGGCGCTCCCGCATACTTGGCGGCATCTTCCGGTGAGAGTCCGCGGCCAAGCCCATCGCGCATCCGTGCGACGATGCGAAGCTGTCGAGCGAGCATCGCTAGAATACGAAGGGGAGGTTCGCGGTCTTGCAAGAGCGAGGACGCTGCACCGAGGGCTCTCTTTCGATCGCGCAGACTGACGGCATCCACGAGCGCCCAAATGGTGTCGACACGAATGCGCGTCACACACGCTTGAATAGCGCTCTGGTCGATCCGCTGGCCTGCGCCGACGTAAAGCGAGAGCCGTTCAAGGGCGTCGTTGAGGGCGGCGAGGTCGTCGCCCACCGCGTCGACGAGGGCGTGTCCGGCGTCGCGGCCAAGAGTATGCCCGCGACGTTTGGCTTCGCCCGAGGCGAACTCGAGAAGTCCGGCGCCTTTGAGAGGTTTGATGTCGTGGCGAAAGCCCTGCTTCTTGAGTGCTCTTGCAAACTTGGTGCTGCCGTTGAGCTTTGTCGCCGTCATGACCAGAACCGTCGACGGGTTCGGCGACGTAACATAGGCCGTGAGTGCATCCACGTTGGACTTCATGGTGTCGACATGGCGGACGAGCACAAAGCGCCGCTCGGACATCATGGGCAAGGTGCTCGCTGCCGCCGCGACGCTCACGCCGTTTGTTTCCCGGCCGTGGAACACGTCTTCGTTGAAGCCCGGGATCCCCCCCTCGCCGAGGCTTGCGTGGCGCAGGGCCGCGACAGCGCGGTCGTTCAGAAGCGCTTCGCTTCCGACCAAGGCATAGACAGGGTGGAGCTTGCCGCTCTCAGCGGCGGCAAGGATGGTTTTTAGGTCCGCCAAGTGTGGTCTAGAAGGTGACTTCGCCGCTGTGCTGGACGCGCTGACCCACGACTTCGAAGCGAGCTCGACCCACCTCTTGCCGACGAACCGTCACGACGAGCTCCATGCGGCGGTTCGGGTCGAAGTGTGGGCGTTCAAGACGGATGCGCTGAACGAAGGTCTTCTCTTCGCGGTTGTTGATGAACGTGCTCATCGGCGGTCCGATGAAACGACGCGCGCCATCTTGGATGTCGTAGAAAAGAACCTGGAACTCAAGGTCACCGACGGGGCGGTTGAAGGCCGTGACCATATTGGCCCGCCAGTCGCGCTCGGCGATGGGCGCATCCGTGGTCTCTTGAAGCCTGCGAGCGTTGTGACGTCGGGCAAAGTTGATGAGTCCACGCTCCGTGAGGGTGCGGGGAATACGAGCCTGCGTGATGTAGATCCGCGCGCGCAGTCCGCGCTGGGCTTCCGCGATGGCATCGAAGGGCGTGGTGAGGCCAAAGGCACCGGCGAGAAGCCCGCTCACACCTACGGCGAGGGCAAAACGAAGGGTCTTCTGCTTGAGGTTGCGTCCACGGTCGGCGTTCATCGAAAAGCTTCTCCTTGAAGGCGGCACCCTACCACGACCGGCGGCGACGTTGAGCCTTGATACACGACGCTGAGTGGTGTCGTTCTCGGCGCGTTGGACGGTGCAGCTTCGAGTTCATTCACTCGGGGAATTTGGGGCACTTTTG
>JBLHKB010000156.1:0-12763 GCA_047619315.1 Polyangiales bacterium | reverse complement strand
GGGAGGCTCTCGAAGAGCCCGATCTTAAACTCGCCGCTGATCGCCCTGCGGGAACCGCCGAGAGCTGGTCTGTAACGAGAATCCGGGTCGTGATCGACGGCACATCCCAGGTCTTCATGCGCTTCACCGAACGCGTGGCCAAGCCCAGCTCTTTATGCCACCGTGCCCGCGCGATGCCGCACCCTTCGCTACTGTTGGCGACTGCCCTGCTTTTCGGCTGCGCTTCCACCTTACCCAGCTGGTCTGGCGCGTCGACGACGCCTAAGCACCGAGTTGATGTGGCCACCGGAGCTGCGGTGCGGGTGCCTTTCGGCGAGCTTCGTGAGGTCCGCGCCACACCAGATGAGAGCGCCTACGGCCGTGATACCCAAAGCGGCGGCGTCATTCCCGTCGCCCAAGCGCGCTATGGCTTTGCAAATGGTCAGGACATTGGCCTTCTGGTCGCCGGCGCCACGGTGCGCCTCGACTACCGCCGAGAATTCAACTCCCGCGAAGGCTCCACGCGCCCCACTTGGATGTTCGGCGTATCCCCTTTTGCAGGCGCGCTGACCGGCGACGCATCCGGCGCTCGCTTTGGCTTGGAGTTACCGCTTCTCTACGGCATCGATTTCGGCGGGCTCTATGACTTCTGGGCCGGGCCCCGGCTCCGCGTCGAGCACGTCCGAGGCAGCTTCGGCCTCCGTGGCGACTCCGTCTCCGGACACGGGACCATCCTCAGCGGAGGCCTCGTCCTCGGCCTCGCCGTTGGGTTCCGTCGCGTACACGCCTTCTTGGAAGGGAGCTTCGAGTACGAACATGCCTTCGTCCACCACGGGGAACTCGATCGCTCGCGCGGGGGCTTCGTCATCACGCCGAGCTTCGGCATCCGGATCCGTATCTAAAGTCGACTCCGCTGCATCGCGGTTTCGACGACGGCCGTACTTCAAGAGCAGAGACGCTTCGACGAATCCACCTCGGTTCGTGTAGCCACCGCCCGCGCAGATGCTGACGACCGCAAGCGCTGAGACACAGCCACGACCTCGGAAGCCGATCGCAGACTCTCTACCGATGCGTGCGTAGATCCCGAGATCCACGCCAATGATGCTGATGCCGGCTTCCATGCCGATGCTCAGATCGACGCCGCGGGCTAAAGAGCTGTAGCGAAGGTCGGCGTAGTAGCCATACCAAAGCTGGTACTGGAAAAGGCGAACGTCGGAGAGCTCGATGCCCACGGAATAGCCGTTGCTGTCGTTCTCGAGGTGACGGCCCAGGCTCGCCCCATAGAGCGACCAAATACCTTCCCAGCTGGCGCGTTCCCGCTCCGGCGTTGCAGCTTCAGCGCTGGCTTCAGCGCCGGCGGGGGCTTCTTGGGCAGACGAAATAGAGAGAGGCAGCGCGCTCAAAAAGAGCACGCCGAGAGCGCGAAGTATCACGCCCTCGCTATGACTTCGTCATTTGGATCTTCTCACCGAGGAACGATCCAAGGATCGTCACCATCACACCAAGCATTCCGCCCACCAACATGGACAAAAAGCTCACGGCGTAAACGTCCGAGATGAAGTTGATCCAGAGAACCGTCGGCACCACGACCACGAGCGCGCCAACCACTGGCTCGATGAACGTTCGTCCGGGCGAGATCGCGCCGACGATAACACCGCCGACGAACCAAATCGCCGCGGAGATCATCAAGCCCGGGAGGCCTTGAGGATCATACGCATCGATGACCATGGGCAACGCACCGATCGCGATGGCTTGAAGCACACCAAAGATCAACACCGAGATGCCAACCCACTTCCAGCGGAAGTTGGTTTGCTGCCCTGCGCGTGCGGCTTGCTCTTCAACCGTGAGGCTGCCTAGCGCCTCTAACTTTGCGCCACACGATGCGCATCGGGTGCTGCTCTGTTCGTTTTTTGCACCACAAATTGTGCAAACGATCGCTTCCGTCGCCATGTCGTCGCTTCCTCCGAGTTGACCATCACAACCCACCCACCCGCAAAACGCAAGAAACGCGGGTTGGTCTATTCTTCGGCGTTGATCAACGCCTGTGTCGTCAAACGGCCATCTCTGACGTGAGTTAAACCCACGAGGCGAGAATAGCGCGAAAAGACCTTCTGGGGTGACCTTCTGAGCGCGATGTCGCTCGTCCCTCGATTATGTCGCCAGAGATTAGGCGGCGCACGAACGTGATCGGCGGGCCGCACAAAGGGCGCTTGCTGCAGCCAAACCTCGCATCGTCAGGCGGGTTCCGTCGAGAAGCCCCTTCCCCGCCAGATGACTCAGCGCATTGAGGACTGCGCCCTCGCTCACCGCCAACGTCGTCGCTAGGTCGACGGCCGATGTGGCCTTCTCCGTCTGGATGTAGAGGTGCTGAAGAATGCCGAAGAGGATGTATTCGCGTGTGTTCATGAGAAGGACTCTGCCCGACCACTGATCAAGCGTCCAGTTTTCTGCGTTCAGTGCTGAGCGTTCAGTACTCGCATTCAACATACTGATTTCAATGGCTTTTTCGTGGACCACGGAGGCGCCCGCATCTTTGATGCAATTTTTTCTTTCTCACATCGCGTTTTTTCTCGGGGCGTGTAGCGTTCGCCTGCTTATGAGCGAGATCAAACGAGTTGGGCTTATCTTCGCAGGTGGACCTGCCCCCGCCGCCAACGCGGTCATCAGTGCGGCGGCGATGTCGTTCGTGGAGGATGGTCGGGAGGTCATCGGGTTCTTCCACGGCTACTCCAACCTTCAGGACTACAACCCGGAGCGGCCGCTTAAAGCCGACAAGCACTACCGTGTGTTCCGGGCCGGGGACTTCTCCGATCTGCGTAACAGCCGCGGCGTTATCATCGGCACGTCGCGAGCGGGGCCAGGCAGAGGCCTCAAGGATGACAACGACCTGCAAGACCCAGTCAAGAACGAGGGCCTACGCAATGTCTACCAGGGCCTCGTGGACCTGGGCATCGACGCGCTCATCTCCATCGGCGGGGATGGCACGCTGAAGACCGCGAATCTGCTGCATCGCTTTCAGCGCTTTCTACCGGAAGACGCGCCACGAGTTCGTGTGGTCCATGTCCCGAAGACGATCGACAACGACTACCGCGGCATCGACTTCACCTTTGGCTACTTTAGCGCCGTCGACGTCATGGCCAAGGAGCTGCAGAACCTGCGCGCCGACGCCATCGCCACGAGTAGCTATTTCATCGTCGAGACGATGGGCCGCAAAGCGGGCTGGCTCTCATATGGAGTCGCCATCGCCGGCGAAGCGAACCTCGTCCTGGCGCGTGAAGACGCCAAAGAAGCGCTCCTGGAAGATGGCTGTCTCAGCATCACGAAGCTCGCCGATCGCATCGTCGACCTCATGATCCACCGGGAGAAGACTGGGAAATTCTACGGCACGGTGGTTCTCGCAGAGGGCCTGGCGGAGCTGCTCCCGGACGACTTCCAGGTGTCCATTCCCGTCGACCAAAAAGGCAATATGGCGCTGTCCAAGATGGACATCGGGCGCATGACGGCGGGCGTTGTGGCGGAGCGCTACGGCGAACGCACAGGGCGCAACAAGAAGGTCACCGGCGTCCAGCTAGGCTACGAGTCTCGAAGCGCGCTGCCCAACGCCTACGACGTCATGCTCGCGAGCCAGCTCGGCATCGGCGCTTACCGGGCCCTCGTCGAAGAAGAGCTAAGTGGACACATGGTGAGCGTGTCGGGGCAGTTCAAACTTCACTACGTTCCATTTCATCTGCTCCTCGATGAGGATTCGTTGAGCGCAGAAGTTCGCTACATCGAGCCTGGAAGCGACTTCCATCGCCTGGCTCGCTTCCTTGAAACCCGCGTCGATGCGGCCGGCGACTGGACTCCTGGGCGCCGTCGTGAGGGTAAGCGCGAAGACTAGGCCGCCGGTTTAGCGCAGGCGCTCGAAATCGCCTGCGGCGTAGAATAGATACATCTCGAAGGCCGAGTAGCCGGCGTCATCCGTTCGCGGTCGTCCGATATCAGCTGCCGCATCGACCGCCGCGTCCAAATTCGAGCTGTCGTCGGAACAGCCACAGAAGAACGCCGCGATCATGAATCAGTGGAGACTGAGGGTGTTCATTGAGCAGAATTCTCCTGCTTCAGATGGATTGTCAATTGGGGCACTAGGTGCTTGAATCCGGTTCTTGGGTGACCTTTTCTCATCGCTCTGTGCTTTTTGAGGGTCTTTCTCTTGGGAAAGATCACCCCAGCTACTTGCGATCCCACAAGCCCTATGCCAACTTCCGCGGCCCGGGTGCAATGCGTTCGCGGGCAAACGAGGATTTCAATGAGCGAAATGACAGTAGTTGGCGATGCCATTCAGTGTAAGCCGGTCGAGGTTCAGGTCGGCGACAAGGGCCTTGAGCGCGCCGTAAAGCATCTCAAGCGTAAGATGGCTTCCGAAGGAATCCTTCGTGAGCTCAAACGACGTCGTCACTACATGAAGCCCTCGGTGAAGCGTCGTAAGAAGGAAGCCGAAGCGGCTCGTCGTCGTCGCAAGCGAGTCAAGCAGGGTCCTTTCGAACCCCGCATGTAGCCTTGTCACGTCGTCTTGGAACGCACGTCCGTAAGCTCAACTCGGCTCCCTAGAGTTCGATTGAGTCCGGATCGGCGGTCTACGACACGGAAAACCTCGCCGCCTCTTTGGCAGCGAGGTTTTTACGCGTCCGTCGTCCTGAGTCTTGCGCTGCTTTTCTCCTGCGGAGACGACACGCCCACACCTTCATCTCCGCCTCGAGAAGCGACGCAGCCCGAAGGCATGACTTCAGCGCAATGGGGTGAATGGCTCTTCTCAAGCTACGGCTGTGCGGCCTGCCACTCCGTCGCCAGCGCTCCAGGCATTGGTCCTGCGCTCAATGACATCGCTGGAACAGAGCGAGATCTTGCCGATGGGACGACGGCCCTCGCGGACACCAGCTACCTTCGCGCCGCCCTTCTCGAGCCGAGCGAGCACATCTCTCTTGGCTACGAACCGAGGATGCCGTCCTACGAGCTGAGCTACCCCCAAGTCGACGCCCTCGTCGACTACCTCAACCACCTCGGTGGCGTAACCCGAGAAGAGTAGACGGACTCCAACGCGTCGCGTGCAGCCTCACCTCGCGCTAGACCGTTCCTATGCCGTTGCGCGTCGCCACACTCAATCTTTGGAACAAGTCCGGACCTTGGCTGGAGCGCATGGCGCTCGTCCGAAGTCAGCTCGATGATCTCGGCGCCGATGTTGTCGCTCTGCAGGAGATCCTTGAGCTTGAATCCGGGGGAAAGGTACAGAACCAGTGCGGGGAGATCAGCGGCGACTACCACTGGTGCTACGCCCCAGCCCACAACATGACAGGCCCTTGGGTGAGAGCTGGCACGGAGCTTCGCTTTGGGAATGCGCTCCTCTCGAAGTTTCCTATCGTAAGTCACGACACGTATCCCCTCCCAGGCTCCGAAGACAGCGATCAGAAACGCTGCGTGCTTCACGCGGTCCTCGAGGCGCCCATCGGACGCATCGATGTTTTCGTGACGCACCTCAACTGGAAGCTCGACGAAGGCTGGATTCGCGAGCTCCAGATCAAAGAGCTGGTGCGTCTCGTCAAAGCCCACAGCGACTCCAAGGATTTTCCACCGCTGATCATGGGCGACCTGAACGCGTTGCCGAGCTCCGATGAGATCCGCTACCTCAAAGGGCAAACACGCCTCGGCGAAGAGCGGTCGACCTACTTCGCAGACGCCTGGAACTACGTTCCACAAAAAGGGCCTGGCTTCACCTTCAACGCACGCATCAACAAGTTCGCGGCCACCTACGGCGAAGCGCCTAGACGTCTCGACTACATCTTCGTCGAAGGCTCCCTGAAGAAACAACGCGGCGTGCCCAGCGATGTGGGGCTCGCTTTTCATGAGCCAGAAAACGACATCTTTTGTTCGGACCACTTTGGCGTCTACGCCGATCTCAACTGCTGACCTTCAACACAGAGCGAGCTTCCATTGCGATTTCTTCATTCGATGATCCGTGTTCACGACCTGGACGCAGCACTTCATTTTTTCTGTGAACTTCTTGGACTCAAGGAAGTGCGCCGACACGATTATGAGAAGGGTCGCTTCACTCTCATTTTCTTAGAGACGGGCGCAGAAGGAGACGCTGCGCAGGTCGAGCTCACCCATAATTGGGACGAGAAAGATCCCTACTCTGGGGGACGAAATTTCGGCCATCTCGCTTACAGCACGGGTGACATCTACGCTCTCTGTGAGCACCTCCAGGCAGGCGGAGTGCAGATCTTAAGGCCCCCACGGGATGGCCGAATGGCCTTCGTACGCTCTCCCGACGGGATCTCCGTAGAGCTCTTGCAGGAGGGAAAGTCCCTCGCCGCGAAAGAGCCTTGGGCGTCGATGGCATCCCGGGGTGAGTGGTGAGCCAAACTAACGTGAGACGGATCACACAGAAATGATCCGATTCCGCTCCTGCGCCGTACCCTGCGCCAACGGACTCGGGTACTCGGGTCCATCTTGAGAGGAAATTAATCTAAATGACTAAGAAATTGGGATTTGCAATAGCGGCGCTCTGCGCAATCGCTGTAGCGATCGCTACGAATGTCCAGGACGTCGGCGCAGCTGACCACCTTGACCCGGCAGGCCGCATTGTGGCTGGCCAGGCTGCGGACATCGGCGATATCTACGCTTGGAATCGGGGGGAGAACATCGTCACGGCGCTTACATTCGCCGGACCAAACGAGAACACCGAAGGCACCTACAGCCGTGACACGCTGTACGCCATCAACATCGACGGAGCCGACGAAGGCTTCGAGCCGGACACAACGATCTGGGCACGCTTCGGTCAGAACGAAGGCGGCGAATGGGGCGTCTGGGTTCAGAACGTTCCCGGCACTTCCGCCAACACCGTCGGACCTGTCGAGACGAACATCGCGGCCGGCGAGAGCGCTCAGGTCTTCGCAGGCCAACTCGACGATCCATTCTTCATGGACCTTCAGGGCTTCAACGAGACACTCAGCACGGGAACGCTTGCGTTCGATCCCGAGCGCGACTTCTTCGAAGGCCTTAACATCACCGCTCTTGTTGTGGAGTTCCCGAAATCAGCTCTTGATTTCGCGGGTCCTTACCACTTCTGGGCCACCACGGCGGACCAGTAAGCCATGACTAAACAAGCAATTCTCTTTCTTCTTTGCGGCGCAATGGCCTTCGGCTGTGGCGACGATGATGCAACAACCGACGCAGGCCCAACGCCTGACGGCGCAACGGCTGACGTCTTTGACGGTGGTCCTGACTTTGATAGCGGTCCTGACGTCTTCGACGCAGGCCCCGGCGACCCAGATGCAGGTCCTCCACCAGAGCCTACTTGTGCAAACCTCTGTGCAGCAGCCATGGAATCCTGTGACGGCAACCTTGCAGCCTACGCCTCGATGGCGGAGTGCATGTCTTGGTGTGACGATGTGGGCGACTGGCAACCTGGCACCGCCGGCGACGCCACTGGCAACACCATCGCTTGTCGCATCACAGCTCTCACGGCTGGCAACTGCGACGCAGGCGGCTTCACCGGCGGCAACGTTTGTGGCACCTACTGCGAGAACTACTGCGACAACACGGCTCGCACCTGCGAAGGCGCAAACGCCATCTACGACAACGCTGCTGAGTGCATGACCGCTTGTGGCATGTTCGACTTGAACGGCGAAGCTGGCGCAGTCGACGGCGACACCGTTCAGTGCCGCATCTACCACGGCGGCATCCCTGCTGACGCATCCCCAGACACGCATTGTCCTCACGCCCAGGCGGAGAGCACGGCCAACTGTGTATTCGACGACGGCGGCTTCGACTTCCGTATGGACGCCCCTGAGACCTACACCCGCGTTGACCGCATGGGCATGCCTGCTGTTTCGACAGCTCTGGCCATGAGCGAAGCCGACAAGGCCGCGTACAACGATGCAAGTCCTACGGACGACGCAGCGCTGACGTTCGCCGGTGTTCTCATCGGTAGCCTCAACGTCATTCATGGCGCCCTCGACGACGACATCGAAGACGTCGCCGGCATCACGCCTTGCTCCATGGATCCTTCGGATCCAGCAGACCCCGCTTCCCTCCCCGGCTGCATCGCGCAGACCGTCGGCGAAGGCGGTCCATCCGTTGTGAGCCTCGTGGTTCCTGACACCCTCACCCTCGACACCGAAGCCGCTGGCACGTTCCCGAACGGCCGCGCGCTTACGGACCCTGTCATCGACGTGACCCTCGCTGTGATCCTTCTGGACCTCACGGTGAACGGCGCCGGCGACCTTGTCGGAGTGCTCAACCCCGATGCGAACGATGTCGCTTTCCGCGACGCGTTCCCATACCTCGCGCCTGCTCAGTAAGAACAGCGCAACGAACGAGCGCGGGCCTTCGGGTCCGCGCTTTTTTTAATTGGTCTTTGTGCGCCAAAGTGAGTTCTCCCATGAACCCTCCCGCTCTCGTGCACGTACGCTCTCGTAATGAAACCAGGAGCTATCGCAATCGGTGCCGTCGCGGCGGGTGCCATCACGTGGGGCGTCTTCAACTTCGCTGAGCAGCCAGATACGGAAACGGAGACCGTTGACACGTCCTCCGAGTCGCCGGATGAGACACCCGCGCCGGACGAAGCGCCCATCCCCACCGAACCCCCGCCGATTCAGAGCGAAGACGCAGCCTCGACGATTCAGCACGTCGAGGAGCAAGCCGCCTTCTTTCGTCATCGCTTCGAAGAGCACGGCAACTACATCGACATGGCGCGAGTGGCCGGCCATGAACGAACGCTGGCGCGCCTGACGGGTCAGTTTGAGCATTATGGCGAAGCCGACGATGCGATTCGGGCAGCCTTTGAGGCGGCTGGCGAAGGAGCCGCCGGGCCTATCGAGACCGCCGCTCAGCTCGACTTCACGATGCACCGCTTTCCCCAAGTGGACGCGCACATTGCTCGTCATGCGGAGGGCGTACCGATGCCGGCGCGCGTCGAGTTCCAGGAGAATATGCGCGCGAACCTCGCCTTTGCCCGCGGTGACTACGCAACCGCCACGACGGCCTTCGAGGCGAAGCTGGAGGAGAGACGCAGCTCCGCCAACTTGATTCTCGTCGCGGCTCTCCGAGCTCAGACCGGCCACCCGGATGAAGCCGACGCCCTCTTTGTCGAAGCGATGCAAAACGTGCACACGGACCGCGCTTTTCAGCGCGCGACGCTCGAACTACAGCGTGGCCTTCTCGACCTCGAACACGAGCGCTACGCGCAGGCCAAGGCGCACTACGACCGCGCCAACGAGTCCTTCCAGAGTTGGTACCTCGTCGAAGAGCACTTGGCCGAGATCCTCTGCCTTCTCGACCGATGCGATGAAGCGGAGGAGATCTACATCGACGTCATCTCCCGGACGCAGTCCCCCGAGCTCATGGCCTCCTACGGAGGAATTCTCGAAGGCATGGGTCGTGAAGACGAAGCTGAGGAATGGCGCGCGCTCGCCGACGCTCGCTATGCCGTTCTCCTCGAGCGATTCCCAGAAGCGCTGGGCGGCCATGGCCTGGAGTACTTCCTTGAGCGAGGTCCACCAGAACGAGCTCTCGAACTCGCAGAGGCCAACGCCGAGCTGCGGCAAGATGGTGAAGCTCTAACGCTCCTGGCGCAGGCTCAGCTGCAGAGTGGGCAGACGGCGGAAGCGCTCGCGACGCTTCGCTCGCTCCTGGAGACGCCCTACCGTACGCCGGGGTTTTACGAGGTCGCCGCAGAAGTGTTCGAAGCCAACGGTCTGACGGCGGAAGCCGCTGAACAGACCGCGGGGCGCGCAGCGTTGATGAGCATGTTTGCGACCGCCACAGACGCACCCAGCATCCCTGACTGAGGACAACGCTCCAGCGCACCACGAAGGCGTAGGCGTAGGCGAGTCGTTCGCACGCCCCCACGCTTTTTCCAGGCGAGAGACATACACTGCGAGGATGGTCCGGCAAACTCTGCTTCTCTTCGCTTTTGGGTTGGGCTGCGCTTCCGATCCGGTGGTAAATCTCTCCGTCGATTTACGTTCTGACTACTTACCCGGCACTGAGGTCGCACAAGTCGTCACCCGACTCGAGCTCGGCGAAGGGTTTGAGCGGCGCGTGACCACAGACATCGATGAACGAATCGAACTGAGCGATGGCACCCGCATCGCGATCTTCGACTCCATCGAGCTGGGTTCGTATCAATTGCACGTAGACGCCTTCGATGACTCTGGCGAAAGCGTTGCGTCTCGCCTGGGGGTCGTTGAAATGCGTGGTGATCTTGCCGTCACCATCGTGCTCTCACGGGTATGCCGCGGCCGTCCTTGCCCATCCGTCGGCGATGACTTGAACGCCACCGAGTGCGTGACCGGCGTTTGTGTCCCGCCGGAGTGTTTCCCCGAAACCCCTTCTCTCTGCGGCACGCCTTGCAGCGATGATGACGAGTGCCCCAACGAAGGTTGCGCAGTCGGTGTCTGTGCGGACTCTCTCTGTCAGGTCACCCGTGACCCGAGCATCTGCCCAAGCGGGATGTGCGGCTCCGATTTCCGCTGCACAGCAGCGATGGACGCAGCCACAGACGCCGGACCTCCCCCTGAACCCGACGCCGGACCTCCTCCGCCGAGCTGTCCGGCGAACGCACGCTCATGTCCAAACACGCTGATTGACTGGCAGGCGACAACAGAGTGGTTCTGCCGTGGCGACGAGAGGATCGCACGTGCGGTCCATCGCGCCGTCTGTCGCGTCTGCAACGAAGGTGGCTGCACCGACTGCTCCTACGGTAATATCGATGTGGACTGCCGATGCACCGAGCCCTCCACGTGCTCGAGTGGACGATGCACGAGTGGTGTTTCGCTCGGTAGCTCCCGCTGCGATGAGGGGAGTATGGACAACAACTTCTCGTGTCGAGAGATCACAGACGTTGTGTGCCGCTGAGCTGATTCCTACTCGTTCTCGAGCGCCTCTTTGTAGCTTCCGAGCTCCGCCATCTCTTCATCACTGAGCTTGGGAAACTTCAGGTCGAGCTTCTCTAAGGTCTTTCGGACGATGCCGGCGACGGTCGTTCGCATGAAGGGTTTGTCGTCCGCTGGGATGACGTACCAAGGTGCGTGTGGCCGTGACGTCTCGTTCAACGCTTCCTGGTACGCCTTCATGTACTCATCCCAGTCTTCGCGAACGTCTAGATCGGCGGCTTCGAACTTCCAATTTTTCTCTGGGTCGGCGATGCGTGCGAGGAAGCGTTCTTTCTGCTCGTCGCGTGACACGTTCAAGAAGAACTTGATGACCACAGTGCCGTTCCGCGCGAGATGCTCTTCGAAGTCTCGAATCGACTCGTAGCGATCTTCGAAGACAGACTTGGGCTGTTGCGGCAGACGTTGGGAGTCGAGGATGCCGGGGTTGACCTTCACGACGAGCACTTCTTCATAGTGCGAGCGATTAAAGACACCGATGCGGCCGCGCTCTGGTGTCTTGCTGTGCACACGCCAGAGAAAGTCATGGTCGAGTTCGTTGCTGGAAGGTCGCTTGAACGAGACGACCTGACAGCCCGCGGGGTTGATGCCGCTCATCACCGCTCGAATCGTTCCGTCTTTTCCGGCGGCGTCCATCGCTTGAAACACGAGCAAGACCGAATAGTGATCATCGGCGTAGAGCCGCTCTTGAAGATCACGAAGCGAATCCACCTCTTTTGCCAGGGACTTCTTGTTCTTGTTCTTGCCGCTCTTCCCGCTTGGGGCATTCTTAGGCGGCTTGTGATCGGCGTCTTTCAGGCGCCATTTGCCATCGAAAGGAACCAGGTACGGGCTCTTGACGGCCGATGCGAGGGAGGACTTTTTCGCCATGGTAGAGACCCTACCACGACGCTGCGCCTAGCCGGTCAGGATGAGCTTGGTGATCTCTGGCTGCGATCCCAAACGTGCTGGAGGCCCCGCTGTGCCGAAGCCGCGGTTCACGTAGAGCTGCCCGCCATCTTTCTCGTAGTGCCCACGCACGTAGCCGTGGGGCATGACCAGAGACGCCGGGTTGTAGCCAAGGGACACCTGGCCGCCGTGTGTGTGGCCGCTCAGTTGAAGCTGGACGTTGCCAGCGTTCTCGTAAAAAAATTCGGGCTGGTGACAAAGCAGCACACGCGCGAGATCTGGGGGCACTTCCGCAATCGCGGCGTCAAGATCGGGACCCGCGTCTCCGAACGCCCAAAGATCATCCACGCCGAGGAGAGCGAAAGAAGCGCCTGGCTGCCCAATGACGAGCCCATTGTTGCGAAGCGTTTTGACGCCTGAGCGACGGAGAGCGCTAAGCACGGGGTCGATGCCCGCGTAGTAGTCATGGTTGCCGACGATCGCAGCAACGCCATGGCGTGCAAGCGGGCCGAGCTGGGTGGTCCACTCACCGAGTCGCTGCGCAAAGTTCGGGTCGTGATCGAGGAGGTCACCCGTAAGAACGATCAGGTCGGGCCTCGCGGCACCCGCCAGTTCTACGCCACGGTTCAGCTCGTAGTCGCCGACGAAGGCGCCGATATGAATATCTGAAAGCTGAACGATGCTGAATCCGTCCAGCGCACGCGGCCAGCCGGGAACACGAAGCTCTACTTCGTTGACGTCGTAGTCGTGTCGACCGAGCAGCGCTGCGTACGTACCGAAGCTCGGCCCGGCGACGAGAGCGGCGCCGCTCACCAAGACCTCACGTCGCCCGACGATGTTCGTTTCTGCGATGGGCTCCAAGGAGGGCTCCGGCGCGGGATCAGATGTGGGAGCGTCAGGTGTCTTGACGGATCGGAATCGCCGAAACACGCGGTGCACCAAACGACCCGCGTCGACGTGCATGA
>JBLHKB010000155.1:0-12780 GCA_047619315.1 Polyangiales bacterium | reverse complement strand
CGCAGAGGGGCCAGCACACTTCGTCCAGGCAGACCTGCTCCGCGCCGCATGAGGGGGCGCATTCGCTCGGTGCATCAATCCCCACGTCGGCGGGTTCCACCTGTCCGTCGCCTCCGCCACCGTCGGCAATGAACGCATCGACCACAGCGGCGTCCAGCTCGCTAGCGTCGACGGGCGTTCCAGAATCTCGGACATCGATGCCGGGAACGTCACGCGCAGAAGCATCGACGGGTTCGTCGAGATCAAGAGTCAGCCCACATCCGGTGAGACAAACGATGAAGCACATGTCGAAGCGCATAGTAGGAACAGACTAACAAACGGTCCGTGCCTTTGCCCAGGGTCCCTCAGGTGAGGACGTTGTTCGTAGGCTCAAGCATGCTGGGCAGCTCGGTTTCTCCCAGGCGCTGGCGCAAATTGACCTCGATCATCCGGGTGATGGCATCCAGTGGCAGGTCGTTGGGGTTAAGGCCGAAGGGGTCTTCGATCTCTTCGCCGACGGCATCAAGGCCAAAGAACGCGTAAGAGATCAAGAGCACGACAAAGGGCGTGAGCACGCCCGTCGATGCCACCAAGCCAAACGGCAGAGTCAGACAGTAGACCGCCACGATTCTGTGGAGCAATACGGAGTAGCTGAAGGGAATCGGCGTCGCGAGAATACGTTCGCAGCCACCCTGGACTCCGGCCAGCTCCGTCAGTGAAGCCTCGAGAACCGGAAGATGAAACGCGTCGATGTGCTCGTCTTCCCAAGCGTCACGAAAGCGCTCGCCCATCGTCTGAAGGATCGAAATCGGAACGTTCGACTCCCCTTCGAGCGCAGCCACCTCTTCTGGGCTGAGCAGCTCCTTCAGCTCCGAAAAGTCGTCGCTTTTTCGCAGGTGGAGGCGAAGGGCGTGCACATAAGCGATGAGACGGTAGACGGACTCGCGGTGAAACTCGGCGCCGGCGGGGCGCGCCAGGGTCAAGACCTGCCGAGTCAGGGTTCGGCTTGCGTTGACGACACGGCCCCAGAGTTTACGGCCTTCCCAGAACCGGTCGTAGCTGGTGTTGTTGCGAAAGCCGAGGAAGATACCGAGCGCCAACCCCGTCAAGCTGAAGGGCGTCATGTCGATCTCAAGGATGGCAGAATCCCTGAGGTAAGACTCGTGGAGGAAGGTCACCACAATGGACACGAAGAGCGCCAAAAGTAAACGCCGCCACGTGCGCACAATGGTGCTGCCGCGCACCTGAAAGAGAGTGTGAAGCCAGGTATTACGCGTCGAAACGATCATGATGGATCAGAGAGAACGACGCCGGTGGCGCTCACCTGCAACGCCGTCGCGACGGCTTGTGCACCTTCACTCGCGAGATGCTCCCGCTCCGCGTCGCTTAGAGGGCGAATGGCGACTTGTCCTTCGATCGTCGCATGTCGCCCGGAGACATCACGCGGCAAGAAGTAATCATGACCCGCGAGTGGCACGCGGACGGTGGGAGCGCCCTCTTCAGACCGCATCTCCATCCAACACCCCATTCGCTGACAGACGGCGGTAATTTCCCCTTCGGTCTTGATCACCTGACCGGCGAATCGTTCCGGGGACGCGGTCAGGTCACTCAAAGGAGTCAGTTCCCGGTCCGTCACGCCCGCGCCAAACACAGTCTGGTCGGCTTCCGCCACCGGCGATGCAGCCTCGGCTGGGAGAGCGCTCTCTGGCGCTGCTGTCTCCGGCGGCTCTTCTGCCGGCGAGGTTGAAGGCGCTTCGGATGACTCTTGAGGTGCACACGCGGTGAGCCCCAAGACGACGAGGACGAGTAGATTTCTGCCGTTCACAACGAAGGGGTACAACGAGTATCCCCAGATCGCAAAGTCTAGTCTTCAGCGCCGTCTGTGACGAAGTGATGGGAGCTGCCGACGAACGCGATCCACCTCCGCCAAGTCGACATCGGCGACAGCCACACCTTCTCCAGCGCCGCACTGCGCCAGGACTGTTCCCCAAGGATCGATGATCATCGCGTGGCCCCAGGATTGACGCGTCCCGCTGCCATCCATAAACACATGAGTTCCTACCTGCGCCGACGCGAGCACGTAAGACTGCTGCTCGATGGCACGCGCTCGCAGAAGCACCTCCCAGTGATCCTTTCCGGTCATGAGCGTGAACGCCGCTGGGACCGTCAGAATCTTCGCGCCCTGGTCGACGAGCTCGCGGTACAACCCCGAGAAGCGGATGTCGTAGCAAATACTCATGCCAAGGAGACCCGCCGGCGTCTGCGCGAGCACCGTCTCGGTGCCGGCTTCGACCATGGCCGACTCACAGAGCTTCGTTCCATCAGCCAGGTCCACGTCGAAGAGGTGAATCTTCCGGTAGACCTCACCGCGCGAACCGTCGGCGCGAATCTGAACACTGGCGTTGCGCACGCGGTCACTACCGCGCTCCCAAAAACCACCAAAGATAACCTCGACTTGATGGTCTCGCGCCATGGCCTCGCAGCGTGCGTAGATTGGACCGCCTATTTCGCCCACGGCTGGAAGCACCTCGGAGATCCCGAAGTAGTCCGCCTCGCGCCCCATGAACGCGAAACACTCCGGTACCAAGACGAGCTCCGCGCCCCTCGCGACGGCCGTCGCGATGTTTCGCTCCACAGCGTCGAGGTTCTTGTCGACGTCGTCGTTCGACGTCATCTGTGTGACCGCTACCAAAGTCATCGTGTTCCCTTGTTCAGTTTCGTGCCCGAGTTCAACGGCCTAGTTTAGTAGCTGAAGCGCCGCATCGAGACGTTCATCAAGAGGCCAACGCCCATCATGATGGTGAGCACCGACGAGCCGCCATAGCTAAAAAGCGGCAAGGTCATCCCCACCACGGGCAGAAGGCCACTCACCATCCCAATGTTGATGATGGCCTGCCAGAAAATCATTGCCGAAACGCCCACGGCGACGACGGCACCGAATCGGTCCTTCGCCTGCGATGCGATCTTGAGGCCCCAAATCACGAAGAACAGGTAGAGGCCGATAATCAGAATGGTTCCAAGGAAGCCCTGCTCCTCGGCCCAGACGCTGAACGGGAAATCCGAGTGCTGATCCGACAAGAACCGGAACTGGTTCTGCGTGCCGTTCATGAATCCTTTTCCGAAAAACGAACCACTCCCGATCGACACCAGCGACTGATGCGGCTGCCAACCACTGTTGAGCAGATCCGTTTCCTGCCCCATGAGGCGGTCCCACCACGCGAAGATTCGTGTCTTTTGATAGTCCTGAAGCAGGTACGTCCAGCTGAGTGGTGCGCTGAACACGAACGCTGAGGCCAACGTCACGAGGGAGCGCAGCTTCAGGTTGGTCAAGACCATGATGGTGCCGAAAATGAACGCGCAGATCAGAGCCGTACCGAGGTCGGGCTGCGCGAGGATGAGCCCCATCGGAACGGCGAGAATGAAACCTGGAATCACCAGATCTTTGAGCGTTCGCCCCTCGGTCTTTGGGTCGTTGTGGAGATACTTCGCCAGCGCGATGATCAGGAAGATCTTCATCAACTCGCTGGGCTGAAGTGAGAAACCCCCGATCTCGATCCAGCGCGTCGATCCTCGAATACTCTTGCCCAGCAGGAACACAAGCACCAACAACACGATGCCTGCGCCATAGATAAGCCAGGCATGACGTTCGAAGTGACGATAGTCGATGGCGACGATCATGACGGCGACGCCGCCGCCAAGCGTCAGCCAGTAGATCTGCTGGATGTACATGTCTGCTCGAGCGCCTGGGGCACTCGTCGCGCTGTACAGATTGATGACGCCAAGGATCGCAATAGAGCAGGCAGCGACAAAGAGCGGCCAGTCGAACTGATCGCGAAGGGTGCGAACGAGGGCCATTAGCGACGACCACCTGCGGATGCGGTCACGGTTCCAGCGCCACGGCTACCGAGGTACTCCTCCAGTACACGCGTGCCGATCGGCGCGGCAGAGCGACCACCTGAGCCACCATGCTCCACCAACACAACGATGGCGACTTCAGGGTTCTCGACGGGCGCGTAACCCGCGAACCAAGCGTGGGAGCGATTGAAGTACCAAGCGCGGTTTGGGTCGAGGTCGGTGCGAGAGCTGCCGGATGAGATTTCAGCCGTACCCGTCTTGCCGGCCATCTCGATGCCACCGACGATACGGGCGTCGTAGGCGGTCCCGTTCTGGACGTTGATAGCTCCCCACAAGCCTTCGTTGATAAGCCTCAAATGCTCCTCTGGAAAACCGAGTTGGCTACGTACTTGAGGCGGAAACTCTTCGACGACTCCTCCGTCCGCATCTCTGATCGAGTCCACGATTTGAGGCACGTAGAGAGTTCCGCCGTTCGCGAGCGCGGCGTAAGCGAGAGCCAGCTGAAGCAGCGTGACGCGCGTATTTCCCTGACCAATGGCAGCGTTGAGTGTGTTTCCTTCGCGGTACCGGCCGAAGTTCTCAACGTACCACTCGCGCGACGGCAGAAAACCGCGGGCTTCGCTGTTGATACCGATGCCCGTGCGCTCGCCAAAACCAAAGTGCCGGCCGAATACGTTGAGCCGCTCGAGGCCAACGCGCTCGGCGAGGGCATAGAAGTAAACATTGCAGGACTGAGCGAGAGCTTCGACCATGTCGACTTCGCCGTGCGACGAAGTGCATCGTTTCCGGTCCGTACCAATCTGGTAGTAGCCGATGCATTCAACGCGCTCGTTCGGGTTGATGTTGTCGCCGAAGAGGCCGGCGAGGGCGCTGACCGGCTTGAAGGTCGACGCCGGGAAGTAAGACTCGTAAATGGTCTTGTCGATGAGCGGCCGGAACGGGTCGTCACGCAGAGCCCCGTAGGCGGCGTGGCTCATTCCACCTGTAATGTCGTTCAGGTCGTAAGTCGGCTTTGAGTAGAGCGCTCTCACACGGCCGCTCTGCACGTCGACGACGACAATGGCCCCCGAAGGATGGCCACCGAAAGCGCGCTGCGCGGTTCGCATGAGCTCCATGTCCAAGGTGAGAACAAGGTCCAGGCCGGCCTGAGGAGGTACGTGCTCTTCGCGTTGTGCCGCAAGCGCCGGCTGGTCTGTCTGGCGGCGGCCAAGGGCGTCGACGAGAACGCGACGGCGCCCGCGGCGTCCACGCAAGAAACGCTCAGCCCATCGCTCGACGCCCATACGTCCAATGACGTCGCCGGCACGGTACCCGGCATCACGCCCCAAGCGCTCCAAGTCTTCAGCGCTGACCTCGTTGAGGTAGCCAACGGCATGCGCACCCAGATTGCCGTAGGGATACGTTCGCATCGGACGAGCCACCACGTCGACGCCGGGTAACTGACGGCCGTGCGTTTCAAGGGCTGCGAGCTGGTCTCGATCGATGTCACGAAAGAACTCGATCTGATGCATGCGGCGGTGTTGCGGGACCGCAGCCACACGCCGGCGCAGGTCTTGAGCTTCTTCTTCGTCGACACCCATCAACTCAACGAGAAGACGAAAGTCCTCGGGCGTGAGCAACTGCGGCGTAATGTAGACGACGAACGCCGGCCGGTTCGTCGCGATGATTCGACCACGCGCGTCGCGCAACACGCCTCGCGTCGCAGGCAGACCGATGGTCTTGGTGATGTTCTCGAGGGCCTCTTCGACCCATTGCTCGCTCTGAAGAACCTGGAGCTGAAGCATGCGCCCCAAGAGCAGCGCGAACACCAAACAGGCGACAAGCGCCATCCATTTGTAGCGCTTACGAAACTCGCCGACCTCGCGGCGAACGGAGAGCATTGTCATGAGGTCGCTCCCTCTTGACGTTTAGCGCTCACGCCTTCGAGACGCGTGACCAGCAGGAACACCAATGGAGCCACGACCGCCGTGGCGACAGCTTGTGGCAGGAGAGCCCAGAGCGTTTCCATGTATCCGCCGGCGGGAAAAGGCACGGAGCGTCCAAAGACCGTTCGAAGAGTCAGCGAAGCTCCGCCGTAGAGCACCGCGACGAAAAAAGCAGCGCCGGCTTGGTACCCCGGAGCCCGAAGCACGAGTCGCAGCCCCATCCCGCGAGCGAGAAGAAACGTGGCGACGCACAAGAACGTGTGGAGGCTCATCAAGTTGCCGCAGAAGAGGTCGACCAAGTACCCAAGACCAAAGGCGATGCCCGCGCCACGGGTAATATAGACGTCTTGAGACACGCCTAGAAAAAGGACAGCTGGAAGAACAACGTTCGGCACAAAAGGGAACATGGGTGCGACAACGCTAAGCGCCGACTGCACCAGGAGCAGCACAAAACCCGCGCCAACGATGAGCACGGCGCGCAGCCCTGGATTCATTCGTCGGCCTCGGCGTCGGCCTCTCGACCATGACGAACTTCGTTCTCTCGCGAAGTCGCTGTGAGAATCAGAACCTCTTCCAGGCTGCCGAAAGAAACCGCGGGTGTGACGTCGACCTCTTGGAAGAGACCCACTTCTTCCCGCGACACGCGCGACACGCGACCGACGAGAACCGAGGCAGGGAAGAGTCGACCGAGACCCGAGGTGTAGATCTCGTCGCCCACTTCGACCTCATCGTCGCGCGAGAGCAACTGGATGCGGCTCAGGTAACGATTCGTTTCACCTGTGCCTCGAAGCATGCCGCGGGCGCCAGTGCGTTGCACAACCACGTCGACTGCACTCTCGGCGTCAACGGTCAAAAGGACATCGGCATGGCGGCCCATGGTGCGGCGAACTTGTCCGACGAGACCCTGGGTGGAGACGACGGGCATCCCTTCGCGAACGCGGTCACGCATGCCGCGGTCGACGCGCAAGCGGACCACGCGGAAGAACGGAGAGATCTCTTTGCTAACCACCTGCGCGGCAATGGACTCACCGCCAATACGGGTACGCAATTGCAGCATCTGTCGCAGGCGGTCGTTTTCCCGAGCCTCACTGCGCAAGCGCCGCGTCTCTTCTTGCAAACGAGCGTTGTCGAGCGCGAGGCGGTCGTTGTCGTGCTTCACGTCGACGAGGAACACGTACTCCTCAAGAACGCCACCGACCGCGTGAGCACTCTTCGCGGCCACCCACTGCAGCGGCGCGCTCGCATTGAGAAGCATGTCATCGAGAAGGTTCGTGTTCGAAGGCTCCTTGAGATTCGCGCTCAACACCAAGAAAGGCAGCACGAGAAGGACGACGCAAATTGCAGCGTCTCTAAATCGGCGAAAATAGTTCACTTGTTCATCCCGACTCGACTCGACACGGAACGCTCGAGGTGATGGAAATCTTCCCGTGCTGGCTTTTTGTCCAGCTCACGTGACGACAAGCGCACGTAACGACTCAGGAAATCGTGACTTCCCTGAGGAGGTCGAGATGGTCGAGGGCCTTGCCAGACCCTAAAACAACTGCCGAAACAGGGTCATCCGAAACCATGACGGGGAGGCCTGTTTCTTCCCTCAAGAGAACATCCAGGTTGCGGAGCAGTGCACCACCCCCGGTGAGAACAACGCCCTTGTCCACAATATCGGCGGAGAGCTCGGGTGGCGTACGCTCCAGAGCCGTCATGACCGCTTCAACAATCGCGTTGATGGGTTCACTGAGCGCGTCGCGAATTTCGTCGCCGTTGACGATGACCGTCTTGGGAACACCCGCGACCAGGTCGCGGCCCTTCACTTCCATCGTGCGGGAGTCATCATCGGGGTGGGCGTTACCGACTGTGCACTTCACGCGTTCGGCGGTTTGCTCGCCGATGAGCAAGTTGTACTTGCGTTTCATGTACGCGACGATGGCTTCGTCCATCTTGTCTCCGCCGACGCGGACAGACTGGGAGTAGACGATTCCCGCGAGGGAGATCACGGCGACCTCGGTGGTCCCACCGCCAATGTCGACGACCATATTACCGCTGGGCTCCGTGATGGGAAGACCCGCGCCGATCGCCGCAGCCATCGGCTCCTCGATGAGGAAGACCTCGCGCGCACCCGCACCCTCAGCGCTCTCTTTGACGGCTCGCTTCTCAACTTCGGTAATGCCAAATGGCACGCAGATGATGATGCGCGGCTTCACAAGCGTGCGACGGTTGTGCGCTTGGCGGATGAAGTAACGAAGCATCGCTTCAGTGATCTCGAAGTCCGCGATGACACCGTCCCGTAGAGGACGAACCGCGTGGATGGAGCCGGGCGTTCGACCGAGCATCTCCTTGGCGGCCTTGCCGACGGCTAAGACCTTCTTACCGCCGCGAGGATCGCTTTGAACCGCGACCACGGAGGGCTCGCAGGACACGATGCCACGACCCTTGACATAGATAAGTGTCGTCGCCGTACCGAGATCGATAGCGAGGTCGTTTGAGAACAGTCCGTAGAGCCAGTCGAAGATCATCAGGGGTAACGGTTCCGCGTAAAATGAAACACCCCGATAATCGGGGCAAGACTCTAAAAACACAGTGCTTTTGCATACACAGCGCTCTGCGGACTGGTCGTCTTAACAGATCCATAGGGGTCGATCAAGGAGGCACGACGCATGCGCCTCACCTGTTTGGTGTATAAGAGACGATCGACAGTGATACTGTCCGCCGGTGAGCGGTTTCCTGAGCGATCCGTCAAAAAACTTTGATGAACCTCCCAATTCATTGGCACGTTGGGGGTCCAACGTGAGTGATGAGCGCACAAGACACAAAAAAGCAGGCTGCTGAACGCCGAGGCCGTGAGGCGCAGGAGCTGGTGGCGGCTGCCAAGAAGGGCGACGAGAGTGCCTTCGCTCGGCTCGTCGAGCTGTACAGGCCACGCATTTATGCGCTGGCTTTGCACCTCACAGGACGTCCAAGCGATGCAGACGACATCACCCAAGACGCCTTCCTTCAAGCGTATCGCCGACTCGATGCCTTTGAAGGCCGTAGCGAGTTCTTCACCTGGCTCTACCGCATCGCTTTGCACCGAGCCCTGAACATCAAGAGGAACCGTGGGCGACGCCCCACCGTCGGTTTGGAAGACGCTCGTGTGTCCGCTGCTCTCGCCGTCGACGCGGCGGGGGACCCACGCCGAGCTCTCGAGCTCCAGGAGAAGTACGGCCATCTATTGGCGGCGTTCGACGCGCTCTCTCCCCTGCTTCGAACGACCGTCGTGCTGACGACGCTTCAGGGCCTCTCCTACAAAGAAGCCGCCGTCGTTCTCAACACGGGTGAAGGCACAGTTGCCTGGCGTGTTCATGAGGCACGCCGTCTTCTGCGTCACAACATGACGAAGGCGCAACGAGAGCCCACGGACCCACGCATCACCGCACGCGCCAAACGAATAAGCGGTGAACATGAGGTCGTTCATCTCGACGATATTCTCGCAACGCTCGTTCCTTCACTGGGTTGACTAAACGCCATATCAGACTGAGACACGCCAAGACACACCGCGTATAGTTCTTTGGTCATGCGCGTAATTCCACTCCTGCTCTGGATGTCTGCTTGCGGACTCACACGCGTCGAAAGCGCGGACGATGCGGCAGTGGATTCATCGAGCCTTGCTGACATCCTCAACGCCGATGCTCCAAGCGCCGATGCTCCAAATGCCGATGCTCCAGCGCTCGACGGGTCAATGTTGGCGGGGAACTGCGCGCCCACGGAGAGCACATGCCCAAGCGCGGCGACGACACTTGAGATCGGAGACACCTTCGAGGTCAGCGGTACACTCGTGCAAGGACAGGCCGACGTCGTCCAATCGAACTGCGGGGGCGGAGGAACCTCCGAGTGGACTGTTGCCGTGACCGCTGCCGAAGCCGGGCTCCTTCAAATTATCTTTGCAAGCGGAGCAACCTACGGCATCGAAGTGCGCGATGGGGGCTGTACTGGAACGTCGACCTCCTGTGGTGTCACCAACAATAGTCAAACCACGAACGGCATCGACGCGGGCCAGACCCTGCTCATCGTCGTGGAAGCTGCCACGGTGTGCGATGTGCCCTTTGCGCTGTCATTGGCGCTCCTCCCGCGAGGACGTTGATGACGCAAAGCAAACCCGGCGCTCGTGTTTCGCGAATGGCTCCACTCGTCCCAATCCTTGCACTGCTTAGTGGCTGCTTGGGTTCCAACTACCGCGTCAGCGCTGGCGAGCTGGACCGCATTGCCCAAGAGCCCCGAAGTGAGCGAGGCGCCGTCTTCCGGGCGACCCAAGAGCTCTCGATCGGCGAGGGGGACATCGGCGACAACGACGTGAGTGCGGCGGCGCATGTTTCCGCACTTGTTGCTCGCGCGATCGCGGAGGAAACCGTCAGCGCAATCGTCAGGCCGCGATCACGCGCACGTCGCTTTGAGGTTCCACCGGAAGAGCTTCGTTCGGCTCCACCGCGCGCAGGGCGCCTTGGGAGCGGTGGTGATCCCTCCCGCGAAAGTTCCTCCCGCGGCGACCGCGAAAACCGTAGCCGTCGCACCAGCGGTGAACGTGACGGGAGCGCAGCATTGGCCATCGTTGCGATCGCCGCCTTGGCGGTAGGCGTTGGTGTTATCGCTCTCGCCGCCTCCGAGGGAGCTCGCTACGACGGCTGGCTCCAACTCGACGGCGACCACCCGCTTCATCTCTTTCGCCGCCGCCCCACACAGCCCCGGCTCTGGGTGAGTGTTCCCGTGATGGACATCACTCCGGAGGTCGCGGCATGGGCCGACGGCGCCATTCTCGATCCAGAAGAAGGTCGTGTTTTTCAGCTCGGCCGTGCCCCCCTCAACCGTCGCGGCTTCGCTCTGTCGGCCTCTGGAGGGGGTAGCCAACTCGAAGCCCTCGCGCCTGAAAGCGTCTGGGGCGGTGGTGTTCGTTTCGGCATTGGTGGTTTTCCCATTCACCACTTGGGCGTTCAGGTCGTCACGGACATTCAAGGCGCGACGGGACTATTGAACGTGCGTTTTGGCGGCGAGCTCCAAGGGTTCGCCCCTGCCGCGGGGCGAGCGAACTTTGGTCTCTACTTGGAGGGTGGCCTCGTGCGCGCTCGACGCCGCGAAGAGACCCGAGACTTCATCGAAGCGAACGGCTACTACGGGGGCGGAGGCATCTTTCAGCTCGAGCTCACGACCCGTCTGAGCTTCGATCTTCGCGGCGGCTTCTGGGCAACCCAGGGACGCGTCCACCCAACCTTCGGTGGCGGGTTCAGCATCTACTAGATACGAGACAGTGCTCTAATTGCAGAAGGCCCAGCACCAAAGATGCTGAGCCTCGCAACGTAGATTCTGGGCAGAGAATGTTTTTATCCAGGATCCCAGGAACCCAGAAACACCCAGACGATTCTTCGTCCAGGCCGTCGTGATCAAGGCGAGCAAAGCGACGGCATCTTTCGATGCCGAGCTGCAGCTCAACGCAGAGCACGGCGGTCTGGGCAGAGAAGCGTTACCTCGAAGAGATGGGTACGTAGTCCCTCTTATCCGCACCAAGGTAAACCTGGCGAGGACGAGCGATCTTCTGTTCCTTGTCGCCGATCATTTCATTCCACTGAGCCACCCAGCCCGGCATGCGGCCGATGGCGAAGAGGACGGGGAAGAGATCCATCGGGAGACCCATCGACTGATAGATAAGGCCTGAGTAGAAGTCGACGTTCGGGTAGAGCTTGCGGCTGACGAAGTACTCGTCTTCCAGCGCGATCTTCTCGAGTTCGACGGCGATGTCGATGAGTGGGTTCTTACCAACCTCGTCAAAGACCTGGTAGGCGAGCTTCTTGATGACCTTCGCGCGTGGATCGTAGTTCTTGTAGACGCGATGACCGAAGCCCATGAGTCGGACTTCGCCCTTCTTGGCCTTCTCGACGTAGCTCTTGATGTTCGAGACGGAGCCAATCTCTTGAAGCATGCGGACGCAGGCTTCGTTCGCGCCACCATGAAGAGGTCCGTAAAGTGCGGCTGACGCAGCGGCTGCTGCGCTAAAGGGATCGGTCTCGCTCGAGCCAACGCTTCGCATCGCGCTTGCCGAGCAATTCTGCTCGTGGTCCGCGTGAAGGATAAAGAGGACATCGAGAGCCTTCTCGATGGCAGGGTTCGGTTGGTACTTCACCTCCGTCATCTTGAAGAGCATGTTCAAGAAGTTGCCGGAGTAGCTGAGGTCGTTGTCCGGGTAGACGTACGGAAGTCCTCGGCGGTGACGGTACGCGTACGCGGCAAGCGTTGGCGTCTTCGCGATGAGGCGATGCATCTGAAGCTCGCGCCCCTTGGGATCGCGAACGTCCTTGGCTTCTGGGTAGAAGGTGCTCAGTGCGCCGAAGGTGCTAACGAGAATGCCCATCGGATGAGCGTCGTACCTAAAGGCGTCGATGAGCTCGCGGACGTTCTCGTGCACCATCGTGTGGTGGGTGATGGAGTGCTGGTAATCGGAAAGCTCGTCCTTGCTAGGGAGCTCTCCGTGATAGAGCAGGTACGACACTTCGAGGAAACTCGAATGCTCGGCCAGCTGCTCGATGGGGTACCCGCGGTAGCGAAGAATGCCGTTGTCACCGTCGATGAACGTGATCTTGCTCTTCGTCGATGCCGTGTTCTTGTAGGCCGGGTCGTACGCCATGAGCCCGAAGTCATCGGCTCCGGTTTTGATCTGCCGAAGGTCCATCGCAGAGATGGTCCCGTTCTCGACAGGTATCTCGTAGGACTCTCCCGTTCGGTTATCGGTAATGCTCAGGGTATCGTTCGGCATGCTGCTCCTCGGCTGCAGGGTGGGCGTCGCCGCAATAGCGCGGTCGACGGGGAGGGTACTCGATCGTCTAGTCGGAGGGCGAGCAACGAATGCGCGACATCCACGCTAGAATGAGGATATCTGGGACTAACGGCGCTTTTCGCCAAGCCTTAATCTGGCCCTGAGGACCACACACGCTACAAGCAATGGATGCTCCACAGCCAAGTTGTCGCCGGCAACGCTCCCAAACGCTCGATGCTTTTTCTCCAT
>JBLHKB010000154.1:0-12856 GCA_047619315.1 Polyangiales bacterium | reverse complement strand
GCTTCGACTGCCCCTCGACCGTGTTGAGGCGAAAATCCGAAGTCGTTGGGAGTAGCTGCGCCGGTCTTGAAATGCTCCGCTACTGAGCGCTCTCAAGCGCCTCTGAACGATTCACTCCAACTTGAATAGGGGTGTATGCCTGGGATTTTTGTTTATTTGCGCGCCTTTTTGATGGGATTTAGGAGGATCCTTCTCGCCGCTGGGTCACTCGCCTAAGAGCTCCGGCGGTCGGACACGTTAATACGAGAACAGTCGTATTCGTCAGTATTCCCCGGTCTGGCCGCAGGTCTGTTAGGCTCGCGGGCGAATCGATGGGAGTGCGAATGCAACGCTTGTTTCTAGGATTATTGGTTGGATGTTGGGTGCTCGGTGCAGCCGCTCCGGGGTTGGCTCAGACGCGCCGTGAACGGCGTGAGGCTCGCGCAGCGTATGGCCAGGGCCAGGCGCATATCGAAAGCGAGGACTTTGCCGAAGCGGAGACGGCGTTCCGAGCGGCCTTCGCGATCATCCCGAACCCCATCGTCCTACTCGGCGTGGCAGGGGCTCTGGAAGGCCAAGGCAAGATCAGCGAGACTGTTGCGACTCTTGAGCAGTACTTGGAGCTGAACCCCGAAGCGAGTGATCGCGCACAAGTCGAAGCACGCACAGCGGCGCTTCGTGCGACACCCGGGCATCTGACAATAAGTTCAACGCCCGCCGGCGCGAGCATCTCACTCGACGGACAGGACACCGGGGAAATCACCCCTGCAGAGTTCGATCTGCCACCGGGAACTCATGTGATCGTCATACGCGCTGATGGGCGTGAGCCAGCCGAGTCGACGATCGAACTCGGCTTTGCGTCTCAAGAGGAAGTCGCAGTGGAGCTTGCGGAGGCAACAAGCCCCGAATCCATTGTTGTGGACGATGAGCCCGTCGAACTCGACGAAGAAGAAGACTCGGAAGAAGAAGAAAGCGCAGACGATGGTCCTGGCACCGCCGTTTGGGTCACGAGCGGACTTGCCGCCGCCGGCCTTGTCGGCGGCACGGTGTTGGGTTTCCTAGCGCTTTCGGAGGAGAGCAGCTTCGACGATGAGCCGTCGGAATCGAGCGCTGACCGAGGTGAGCGATACGCGATCTTTGCAGACGTAGCTTTTGGCATCGCCGCAGTGAGCGCGATTACCGCCGTGGTTTTGCTGCTCACCAAGGGTGACGACGACGAGGACGAAGACGCTGAGGCGGCCAGCGCGAGCCTATCGCCGATGGTCAGTCCGTTTGGTGCTGGCGTCGCTGCTCAGGTGGGGTTCTAAGATGCCTGACTCGAAAATGCGGAAAGTGGTAACGAAGATGCAGCTTGAACGCTTGAGCCTCCTTGCGGCCTCGGTGCTCTTCTTGAGCGCCTGTGAACTTGTGGTGGATTTCGACCGCTCCCTCATCGTGGATGCTTCGGCGGATGTTGTGATGGTCGATGGTGACACGGCTGACGGCGGACCGGATGCCAGCGATGCTGGGCCCGATCCCGATGATGGTGGTCCCGATGGCGGCCCGGACGGAGGCCCGGACGGCGGTCCTGATGGCGGTCCTGATGGCGGTCCCGATGGCGGTCCTGATGGCGGTCCTGATGGCGGTCCTGACGGCGGTCCTGACGGCGGTCCTGACGGCGGTCCTGACGGCGGTCCTGACGGCGGTCCCGATGCTGGCCCACCCGAATGCACTATGCCGAGCGAATGCGATGACGCGGTGACGTGCACCGTGGACGATTGCACGGACATGAGCTGCGTTCAGACGCCCATGGATAGCCTCTGTGATGACGCCAATCTCTGCACCGTGAACACTTGCGATGCAGTGACGGATTGCCAGGCGACGAGCTGCTCCCTGGCCATCGCGTCTCCGGCATTTCCTGAGCTGAGCACACTGATTCGTTTGGCCACCGTCGATGGCGGCGAAGGCGGACTTATCGCGGTCGTGTTTGACGACGCTGCAGGTGTTCCCAACTTGGCCCTCGGCGCTGTCGCCGTTTCCGCCGGCGTTTCTGTAGACCTCGACATAGAGCTGTCGCGACCTGCAGTGATGGACGAGGTTATTCACGTCCAGCTCTTCGAAGACCTGGGGACCGTTGGGGTGTTTGACGATGGTGTCGATGTCGCCGCCACGGACGCGATGGCTATGGAAGTTATCGACAATATCACCGTCGCATTGGCCGCCGGGCTCCCGGACTTTGAGGTCGTCGTGAGCGGCGATTTCGTGGACTACAACTTCTCCCAGGCGCGACCCTCGACGGTTACCATCGACGGCGCAGATCCAACGATGGAGCTCGTCCGCGAACGGCGCTACCGCATCCGCAATGTGTCGGCGGTGGGACATCCCTTCGAGTTTGTTCTCGCAGGTACACCCGACGTCATCCAGTTCGCTCAAGGCGCCACGATGGGCGACGTCGAGGCGGACGCGAGCGTCGCGTGGGACGAGTCGGACAGCCAGGACATTTTGTTCACGGTCAGCGCGGGCTTTGAGGCGGCTGTCAACACCTACCGATGCCGCTTTCACCCGACGAACATGCGCGCTGGCGTGACGTACATCGACGCCCCGTAGGCGAGCGATGATTGAAGATCGGCCCGCACGCACCGTCTTAGGTGCATGCGGGCTTTTTCTTTAGCGATTTCACTCCTTCTTTTCGGGACATCTGCCGGAGCGAGCGCTCAGCCCACGACAGAGGGAGGAGCCGCATCGGCTCGCCTCGAGAGCCTAGACCGCCGCCAACGAACCCTTCTCGCGCCGTATTTGGAGCGCGGACCGGCGGTGCTCGCCCGTTTTTACAACGCGGATAGTGATATGCCCGCGGTGTCCATAGCCGCGTACGTTGAGGCGTCGCCGGAAGCCGTCGCGCGCGTGGTCACACAGCCCGCAGACTACCCACGCTTCATGCCTGCGCTCGACTCCGTGGACATCGAATCCGAGCACGCGACACAGACCGCGTACTCGTGGACGTGGCAGCTCGCGCTCTTCACGTTGCGCGGCCGAAACGTGATGACGAACTACGGCGGCAACGCGACGCGTGGCTACCGCGTCGATGTTCGAAGCACTCAAGGCGACCTCGGTCAGGGGCGCTTTCTTTGGCGTATTCATCCTGCAGGCGAGAACCGTTCCCTCGTGGTCCTCTCCTCGAGAACGGACATGCGCGGCGCAAATTACGTCGCGGATCAGCTCTCGTCGGGCGGGCGCTCGGTGCAGAGGACCATCAACATCTCGATGGCCATGGTCATGTTGCTCGGTACCAAAAACGAGGCGCAGCGGGTGGCGGGCTACTCAGAACCTGAGCGTGAAATTGGCGACCTCCAGCCTCTCGAAATGAACGCGCGCCACCTTTGGCCCCTCTTGGAAGACGGCGACCTCGTCTTCATGGAGCTAGCGGGAAATCGCATCGACCGGATGGCGACAATCGGACGCTCGTCCCGCAATGAAGAGCACACCCGCGCAGTCATGATCGATCCGGAGGAGTTTGGCCGCGCGTTGATTTCGGGAAGCACCGCCCACGTCGTGGAAACTCATGATGACCACGTCGTATTCGAATGGGGCATTCCTCTCCCGATCATTGGTATTGAAGGCAGCATGCGGCTTACGCCGTCGGACGGCGTCATCAGCGTCGATGGGATGAGCGGAAGCCTTGGCTCTAGTCAGTGGCGTTTCGACACGACGGTAATCTCTCCCCACGACACGGCGATTCGCGGGTGGTCCCGATACAATATGCGCGAAACAAGCGCAGTGATTCGACGGATGATCGGTGATGATGACGCGTTTTCCCACGGCCTTGCGGCAGCGACACAGGTGATGATTGTTCGCTCGCTTCGTTCGCGCTCGATGCGTCACCGGTAGTCGGCGTTTTCGTCTGGCGCGCTGCTTTTGGGGTATGCTCTCGTCATGCGTGCACTTGTCCTTTGCCTTGCACTTTCGGCCTGTGGTGGCGGACAAGTCCGGCCCGTCCTCGCGGACGAAGCGGTTGCGATTCGAAGCCTCCAGGGCCGAATCATTTTTGCCACCCGCTCGCCGACGCCGACGGGCGCGTCTCGGGAGCGAGGGCGTTTGCCTGCGCCTTTTGTTTTGATACGTGCCATCGGCGCGGAAGGGGATGTTCTCGCATCGACACGAACAGACGAGGATGGGTCCTTTCGCTTTGAGGACGCGATTCCCGCGGTGGAGCTGGAGGTGGTCACAAACCTCGAAACCGACGGTCATGTGCTGAGCGTGACCACTGACGGCGCCGGCGAACTACCCCACACGCTCCGAGTCCTTGTGTCCGCCGATGATGCTCAGCTGATTGATCTCGACGACGATCAGAAGATCGCGGGCGCGCTTCATATTCTCGAGGCGCTCTTGCGTGGGGCGCGCGCGGCGAAGCGCTGGACGGGACGAACGCTCCCGCCCTTCTTTTGCTACTGGGACCGCGGAATCACGACGAACTGGAGCTTCTACTCCGGTGAGCGCGGCGACACAGGGCGCTACACCATCGAGCTTCTTGGTGGCGAGCCTAACGCGCAAACGACCACAGACACCGACGAGCATGATGAAGGCATCATCCTCCATGAGTTTGGTCATTTCGTGATGGATGTTCTTTCTTCGAGTAGCTCTCACGGCGGCTCTCATCCTCGGGGAGTTCTGATCGATCCAGGTCTCGCTTGGGAAGAGGGACGGGCTACTTGGTTCGCGACGGCGGTATTGGGCGTTGGTTGGTATCAAGACACGGTGGGCCTTGAGCCCAACGGGGAACTTCGCGTGCATCACGATGTGGAGCGCGGGATTCCGCCGGACCTCCGTGGTATCGGCAGTGAGGGGGGGGTGTCCGAGATTTTGTGGGACCTCGCCGATGGAACGCCTGGTGGGCTTCCGGATGAAGATCTTGATGGCATCGCGCTCGGACCCGATGGGGTTCTCGCGGCGATGGTGGCCATGGCCGAGCAGCCCGGCGCGTTCCCAACGATTCGTTCGTTTCTTGGATTCCTCATCGAGTCTGGACGGGTTGAACGAGATGCACTTCGTCACCTGCTTCAGCTAGGTGGACATCCCATGACGCTTCTTGAGAGCGACCCGTGGCCTCTCGCGTTTGAGATCAATGGGAGTGTCGCGGGCAAGGTTGATGGGCTGTCGAGCCCAGCACCGAGTGGGGGTCCGAGGCGGCCGAGCAATGGCCTCGATGCTGTTGCGGTGTATCGGATTCACGTTCCAGAGCCGGGAACGCTTGAGCTTACGTTGACCATCGACGGAAGCGGGAGTCCTCAAGACCACACGGACCTCGACCTTGAGCTTCGGGATATTCGCTCCGACGCCATCGAATCGAGTCAGGGAGAGGAACGGACGGAGAGTGTGTCCGCTCTCGTCGAAGCTGGCTTCTACATTGTCTACGTCCGCGACGGCGGTGGTGGAAACAAAGCGGGGTATCGTCTGGAATCACGCCTCATCCGATAGAAAAGCGCTTCATTCGACGGAAAAGCGCGGGGCGCCGTGGCCCTGGGGAGTCGGCGCTTGACGGCTGCGGTCACTTGCTTCTATTGCGTGAGCATGAAGATTTTCATCGACTCCGGCGATATTGACGCCATCCGAGATGCCGCGGCCATGGGCGTGGTGGATGGTGTGACCACGAACCCGACGCTCATCAAGCGCTCCGGGCGAAAGCTCGAAGACGTGATTCGGGACATTCTCGAAGTGGTCGACGGCCCCATCAGCGCGGAGGTCATCTCCACGGACTACGAAGGCATCGTTGCCGAGGGCCGAGAGCTCGCGAAGATGCACAAGAACATCGTGGTGAAAGTGCCTCTCATCGCCGAGGGCATCAAAGCGGTCAAGACCTTCACGGGTGAGGGCATCAACACGAACGTCACGCTTTGCTTCAGCCCAGGGCAGGCGCTCCTCGCGGCGAAGGCCGGCGCGACCTACATCAGCCCGTTCGTCGGTCGCCTCGACGACATTCAGCACGAGGGCATGGAACTTGTCGGGCAGATCGTTGAGATCTACGAAAACTACGGACTGAAGACTCAGGTGCTCGCTGCGAGTATTCGTCATCCCATGCACTTCGTGCAGTCCATGCTTCTTGGCGCGCACGTGGCGACGATTCCACCAAAGCTCATTCACCAGTTGCTGAAGCATCCGCTGACAGACACCGGACTTGCTCAGTTCCTCGCGGACGCGAAGAGCTCGTAGCGCGAGCCCAAGCGATGAGTCGATCGAAGGCTACATTTTGCGCGGCCGCTACCCTGGTTTGCTGTCTCTTCTCCGCCGACGCTCGTGCGGAATGGGAGCCTGCGGGCGCGATTAGTGCAGGCCTTCACATCGATCTCGCCGGTGAAGGCACACGGCTGGGCGGCGTGGTCCTCGTCGACATCTACAAGCCTCTTGGGGCGTTTCGTCTCGGCTTCGCGACGGGCCTTGGGGCGCTGTCTCGTGGGGAAGACGAAGAAAACCGCATCTACGCACCCTTGGGTCTTTCGCTTGCGTATCGTATTGGCGGCGAGCGGGTCGGTGGGCACATCACGGCACGCGCCGGAGTATTTGGCGGTGCGGACTTTGAAGGACTGGTCGCTGGCGCGTTCGTTACGGGAGGAGCGAGCCTCGACATCCGTTTCGGTACGCTCGCGCTCGCGCTCGGCGTCGACTACTGGGCGCTCTTCGGGAGCGGGTCCCGCTCTCTCGTTACACCCATGGTTTCGTTGCGATGGAACCCCGAGACGCACTAAGGGCCATGATGAACGACGCGATGAAAACTCGAGTCGAGTGGCTCAAGGACGAAAGCCCAGAACCTCCTCCCGGCGCGTGGCTACGTCATCGGCGACCGCGGATGCGCGCCGTGTATGCGGATGGAACCTCGAGTGAGCCGTTCACGTATGAGCACGTGGAGCGCAAGGCCACGGATGCCGTGGTGCTGTTGATGCACTTCGACGGTCAGGTGCTGCTTCGCACCTCGCTCCGTCCACCACTCGCGATTCGCACGCAGCTTGTGGTCCCACTTCCTAGCGAAGAGACTGACTCGCCCATGCTCTGGGAGGTCCCAGCGGGGCTTATCGAGCCAGAGGAGCAGGGTCACGAGGGCATTCGAGCCTGCGCTGTGCGGGAGGCGCTGGAAGAGACCGGAGTCGTCCTCACGCGAGAGTCGCTGACGCTCTTGGGCGCGCCGAGTTTTCTCTGTCCAGGTGTCATCGCCGAACAGCTTCATTACTTCGCCGCGGAGCTCTCGAGCGCGACGGTCGGCACAGCTCTCGGCGATGGCTCGCCCGTCGAGGAGCGTGCCGCGTTGGCTTTCTTTCCCTTTGCGGCGGCCTTGGCGCTGACACGGGATGTGAAGACTGAACTCGGCATTCGGCGTTTGATGGCCCAACTTGGAGTTGTCGGATGAAGCGTGTTCTCGTCATCTACAAGAAGACGACGCTTCAGCGCTACGGCGAGAACGATCCGACCATCAAGGACCTGCTCGCGCGGCAGGACCCCAGCGTGGCGATCTTGATGGAAGCCCATGAAGCGCACCTCAGCAGTCTGTCCCGTGCGAAGGAAGCACTCCGCGCGCTCGGGGTGAAGGCCACGTTCCGACATCGACATGATGGCGGAAGCGAAGCGTGGGATCTGGTGGTGACTCTGGGCGGTGATGGAACGCTCTTGTGGGCCTCCCACCAAGTGGACGACCAAACGCCGATGGTGGCCATCAACAGTGCTCCTACGTCGTCCGTCGGCTACTTCTGTGCTGGCGACGGCGATGACGTCGCCGCGATTCTGGAGAGCGCTCTCTCAGGCAAGCTGCGCGGCACAAAGCTTACGCGAATGCGCGTCGAAGTGGACGGCGAAGAGCACTCGGGGAGAGTGCTCAACGACATTCTCTTCTGCCATCGCGTGCCCGCTGCGACGACGCGATATATTATTCATCACGGGGACGATCAGGAGTCCCACACGAGCAGTGGCGTTTGGGCGGGGCCAGCGGCGGGTTCAACGGCAGCGCAGCGAAGTGCCGGCGGAAAGATTCTCCCGATTGGTTCCCGCAAGATCCAGTGGGTCGTCCGAGAACCTTACCGCCCCGACGATATGCCCTTGGCGCTTTCGCGCGGCCTCGTCGCGCCGGGCGAGGATCTTATCCTCAAGTCCAAGACGCGAAATGGGCGTATGTATATGGACGGCGCTCAACGAGTTGTAGACGTCGACATCGGCCAAGAGATTCGCCTCTCACGCTCGTCCGAGAGCCTAACGCTCCTCGGACTTCGCTCCCGCGGCCGTTAGGGCCATTAACGGAAAACGCCGCCCGGAGAGGGCGGCGCTTTGGAATGAACGAGCTGTTCAGCCCTTCTTCGCGGCGGCGGCTTTCTTGGCGGCGATGGCGGCCTGGACGTCTGGGTCCGGGCCATTGCCGATAGGCTTGGCGCCGTCCTTCTTGATCGGTGCGCTGGCGTCTTTTCCGCCGGCGGCCTTCATGTGTTGCGCGGGGTCTTTGCCCTGTGCGCGAAGAGCTTTCTCTTGTGCATCGGGTGCGGTGACGTTCCAGCCGTATCCGACCTGGGCGTCGATGAGTTTCATCGTGCCTTCGCCGACGAGGCCGTCGACGGTGTAACCAAACATCGACTGAACATCGACGATGGCTTTGTGCGTGCCGTCGCCAAAGATGCCGTCAGCATCGAGTCCAAAACCAAGCTGGTTGAGTTTGCCCTGAAGAACGGTGACATCGTCACCGCGTGAACCGTTTTTAAGTAGCTTCATGACCAAGGTTTACCTCGTATCCGCGATAAGAGCAGCGGTTTTTCGCACAGCACGGCGGAGGAGCGCCGGACCCGGAAGAATTTCGGGCGCTTTTACTTGAGCTTGTCGAGAAGCGGGCGAATCCGCTTCTGTTTTAGCTTGAGCGCGACGCGGTTGGCGATGACGAGGCTCGAGATTTCGCAGACATCTTCGAGGACGCCGAGGCCGTTGGATCGCAGGGTCTTGCCGGTTTCGACGATGTCGACGATGACATCGGCGAGGCCCGTGATGGGCGCGAGTTCGACGCTGCCTTGCACGAAGATGAGCTCGATGGGCTGACCTTTTTCTTCGAAGTGCTTGGCGGCGATGGTTGGGAACTTGGTGGCGACGCGAAGGATCTTGGCGGTCTCCATCGAGAAGCCGGGCTTCCCGGCCACGGCGAGTTTGCAGCGCCCGATACCTAGGTCGACGGGCGCGTAGAGATCGTAGGGTCGCTCAAGGAGGACATCACGGCCGACGACGCCGAGATCGGCGGCGCCGTACTCTACGTAGGTTGGAACGTCATCGGGTTTGAGCAGAAGAAAATGAAGCGCAACGCCATCTTCGGTGGTGCTGCTGCGAATCAGTTTTCGGCTCTCCTTCGTCAAAGCCTCTGTGTTGATGCCGGCGGCTTCGAAACGAGGCACCAGTTGTTTGAGCACGCGCCCTTTCGGGATCGCAATGGTGATCGAATCATCTTCTTCAACAAGCTCCATCGAGTCGATGTTCATCAAATGCGACCTGGCACGCGATCGATGGTGGCGCCCAAACCGCGGAGCTTCTCTTCGATGTGCTCGTAGCCGCGGTCGATGTGGTAAACGCGAAGAACTTCGGTGGTGCCGCTGGCCACAAGCCCGGCGATGACCAGGCTCGCGCTGGCGCGAAGGTCGGTGGCCATGACTTCGGCACCCTGAAGAGAGTCGACCCCTTCCACGGCGGCGGTACGACCACGAACATCGATGCGGGCGCCCATACGATTGAGCTCTGGGACGTGCATGAAGCGGTTTTCGAAGATGTTCTCTTGGATCACGGAGCGACCCTTCGCAGTCGTCATCAAAACCATGAACTGTGCCTGCATGTCAGTCGGAAATCCCGGATGGGGTGCTGTGGTGATGTCCGTGGCCCGAAGCTCGCCCTCGGCGACAACGCGCACACCAGAACCTTCACGCTCTACGATGACGCCCGCTTCGCGCATCTTCGAAGCGAGGGCTTCGAGGTGATCGAGAGGGACGCCCTCCAGGAAGACGTTGCCTCGCGTCGCTGCCGCTGCGGCCATGTATGTGCCGGCCTCGATACGATCGGCGATGATGGCGTGATCGACGGGCTGGAGCTCTTCGCGGCCTTCGATGACGATTTGGTCGGTGCCCGCGCCATCGACGGAAGCGCCCATTTTGTTGAGTACGCGCGCGAGCTCCTCGATCTCGGGCTCTCGCGCTGCGTTTGTCAGCACCGTTCGACCGCGTGCAAGCGCCGCGGCGCTCATGAGATTCTCCGTGCCCGTGACGGTGGGCATGTCGAGGTGAATCTCGGCGCCTTCGAGTCGGCCCTTCGGCACCTCAACGTGCACGTAGCCATGTTCGAGGCGCACTTTCGCGCCCATCAGTTCGAGACCCTTGAGGTGCTGATCGATGGGGCGAGCCCCGATGGCGCAGCCGCCGGGCAACGAGACGCTGGCATGCCCGTAGCGTGCGACGAGCGGGCCGAGCACAAGAACCGAGGCGCGCATTTGCTTGACGAGCTCATAGGGCGCGACGGGGTTCGCGACCTTGCGGCTCTCGATGTTGAACGTTCCGTTCTCGTAGCTGGCGTCGAGGCCCAGCTGTCGAAGGAGTGCGCCCATGGTCTTGACGTCGCGCAGATCGGGCACGTTTCGGAAGCAATGCGCACCGTCCGCGAGGAGCGCCGAACAGAGAATGGGCAGCGCCGCATTCTTGGCGCCGCTGATTCGCACATTGCCCTGAAGTCGAGCGCCACCTTGAATACGTAGGTTGTCCACGAGGCAGGGCTACTTGATGCGACCCCTTGAGGCAACTTCGAACCGTGTCTAAAGCGCGAGGGCGACGCTCATGAGGACAAAACCGCAGAGGGCGAGGGCGCCATAGCGCCGTGCGGGGCCAGGAAGGATGCGGTCTTCCTCGTCGATGGCCCTGGCCGCCGCTAGCAAGACACCGAGCCAAAACGCGAAGAAGCCGAGAAGCGCCAAGTAAAACGGCGCTTTGGGCGCTGAGTCACGACCGAGAAGACTCAGCATTACGGTTGACTCGCCTTGGCTGAGCGCGGCGATCTTCTCGTCCGCTCGCTCTCGCAGGTCCTCGTGGGGAATATAGAAGCTGCGTGCGCCAAAAATCGCGGCCCGGATAGAACGCCACGCCCGAAGCGATCCGGAAAGGTCTCCTCCGTTCTCCCTTGCCGTCGCGAGCTCCTCCATGCGGGTAAGAGCGTCACCGGAATAGATGCTGGTGGGGACATGCCACTTTGCGGCGCGACGCCAGTGTATGAGCGCGCCATCGCTGTCGCCTTGGGCGAGCACCTCGTTCCCCATAGCGAGCTCGCTTCGCGCCGCCAAAACGGTGCGAGCGCTAATGACGAAGAGGACGGCGAGAAGGACACCTGCTGCTCGGAGCACGGTGCGTTTCATGCGAGGTCGCGTCGCCGAAAAATAAGGCTCGCGAGCACGAGGAGCACAGTGGTGTAGCAGAGAGCGTAGACGAGGCTCACACCGACGTAAGACCAAGGAGCCTCGGCGGCTTCGCCGATGACGTTTGTTCCCGGAACGAAGAGGTTGAAGTTGGGTACTACTTCCGCCGTCCCTCGAAGGAGCGACTTGAGTTCATCGGGGATCAAGCGCGAGCGCACCATCTGAAGTGCGTCGGCGCTTCGCCCCACGAGCCAAACGCCTGCGCTGAGGGTGCCGGTCAGAAAAGGCGTGGAGAACGACGAGAAGAAGAGGGCGACCGCCGTCAGAACGGAGACCTCTGCGCCGATGAGAATAAGCGCGCGAAGGTGCGCTCCGATGCTCTCGCCTGCGTTTATTGCGTAGAGCGAAGATGCTGCGAGAAGGACGAAGGCAAACGGAGCCACGACGAAGGTAGGGTCGGAGGCTTTTCGAACCAGCACGATGAGCACCACGACTCCAGCGAGCAGACCGAACAACAGCACCGATGTGTCTCCTCCGGCTTGTTGTCCGACTAGCAAAAGAAAAACCCCGCCGATGAGCGCTAGGAAGATCTGGCCCGTCAGGACAATGCCAGCGAACTTCCCGACCAAGAATTCCCAGCGGTGGATGGGTTTGGGCAGCACGACGTAGAGCGTCTTACGCTCGATCTCTTTGTAGAGGAGCGACGACCCGAGAAAGAGAGCGACGAGGACACCGAAGAGGGAGATCGTCGCGAGCCCGATGTCACGGACGACGCGCTCCTGCTGGTCGAGGGAGAGTTCGGCGAGAACACGGGTTCCGAGAAGTACGAGCGCGGCGAAGGTTGTGACGGCGTAGAGGACCTTGTCGCGGATCGCTTCACGGAGCGTGTTGAGTGCGATAGCAAACGCGCGCCCCATCAAGAGCCCCCAAAAAGAAACATTCGGCCAACGACGACGCCTGAGAGCGCGGCGAAGCAAATGAGCGCCATCGTCACAGACAGAACGGTCGCGAGGACGAGGTTTCGTTTGCTCTCGGTCTCACGAACTTCGGAAACCGCCGCCATGGACTCCCACAGAAAGAGAGACAGTGAAGCGGTGCCCAGGACGCCGAAGCTAAGACCCATGGTCGTGGGCATTCCGTGTCGAATCGCTGAATAGACAGCGGAATCACCGCCCAAGGCATAGGCGTAGGCAAGAACACACCAACCGAACAAGAAGCAGCCAACGCTGAGGCTGCCGCTCAGACGCCGCAGTCGGATGGAGACGCCTTGGCGGCCCAACACAAAGCGAGTCCGAAGGCCCGCAACTAGCGCTGGAGCGAAGAGAACGCCGCTGATGAGCAGGGCCCAAAGAGCGTGCGATGAGGGCTCGGTGGAACCGGCATGAACCAGGACCAGCGAGGCGAGTGCGAGGGTGCCCAGCGACCAAAGAAGAGCTGCAAACGCGAAGGTTCTCTCTCCTCTCTTGTGGGCGGCATCAGAACTCATGGCACGAGTATTTCTAC
>JBLHKB010000153.1:0-12866 GCA_047619315.1 Polyangiales bacterium | reverse complement strand
GAAAGCTCAGCACACCTACGAACGCCTCATTGAACTGGATGGGCAGAACGCTGATTCAGTGCTGCCTGCGGCGAGGGCGCTTGAGCGGATTCATCTCGCGGCGAACAACACGGAAAAGCTGGCGGATGCTTACCGACAGCAAATTCGCTTTGGTCTCGACGAAGAGAACCGCGCGCAGCTTCTTGAGAAGTTGGGCGCGCTTCTCGAACAAAGCGGCGACCTAGAAGGTGCGGTTAGCGCATACCGGCAACGCCTCGATTTCGATCCAGCAGACTTGGAAGCCCTCGGCGCACTTGAGCGGCTCTACACAAACCAGGAGGACTGGCCAAGGCTCATTGAGATGTTACGCAGTCGTGATGCCGCTGTGGACGACGAGGGCGAGCAGCGTCAGCTCGCCGTTCGAATCGGCGCTGTATACCAGGAGAAACTGAACGATCCGGAAAACGCGATCGCATCGTTCAACGATGCGCTCATTCGGTTTGGCGAAGACGAACATGTTCTGTCGTCGCTCGCGTCTCTGTATGAGGGTCAAGAGCGTTGGCAAGACCTCCTTGAGGTTCGTGAGCAGCAACTTGATGCCGCGGCGGATCCAGAGCTGAGCGCAAGTCTTCAGTTCGAGATGGCGGAACTCATGCGTCTTCGAACGGGTGAGGAAGAGCGCTCCATTGAGCTATATTCTCAGGTCCTGCGCGTACTCCCGAGCCACGAGGGAACGGTCGCGGCACTTGATCGCTTGGTGCAAAATGACGAGCACCACATCGGCATTCAGGCGGCGCGCGCCTTGGTTCCACATTACGAAGCCGCCGGTGATCACGGCAAGCTCATTGGAGTCTTGCAGGTTGTCGCCGATGGCGATGACCCAGAGGAAAGGCTGCGTAGTCTGCGTCGTGCTGCTGAGGTCGCTGATGTGGGGCACGACAATCCAGCACAGGCTTTCGATCTGATGTCACGCGCCGTTCGGGCAGGGACCGCTGAGGAGAGCTTCGAATCGATGCTTGCTGACGTTGAGCGCTTTGCCATCGCGGCGGAGAAGCACGAGGAGCACGTCCAACTTTTGGAAGAGGTCGCACCAGAAATTCTCGACGCAGATCTGCAGACGAACGTGTACATGCGTGCAGCGTTCGTCGCCCGCGAGCGCCTCAACGACAGCGCTCGGGCACGTACCTTCTACCAAAGCGTATTGGAGAACCGGCCTGACGACGTGCGGGCTCTGGATGCGCTCCTTGAACTCCAGGCTTCGGACGGTGATCACACCGCGCTCCGGGTTACACTTCGCCGTAAGCTCGAGCTTGAAGAGGATGTCGCTCAGCGAATCGAGCTGCTTGAGCGTCTTGCCAAGCTGCTTGAGGAAGAACTAGACGATGTCCCAGCGGCTGTCGACGCCCTTGAGGAATTGTTGCTTGAAGACGAGCAGCGCGTCGCGACGTATCAAGCGCAGGAAGCGCTATTGACCAAAGCCGAGCGCTGGGACGACCTCGCGCAACTCTACGAACGTTGGCTTGATGTTGGCGGCGGGAACCCTGTGGATCTCCGACACAAGCTGGCGACGGTGGCAGCGAAGCACCTCGATGATCCGTACCGCGCCATCGATAAATGGCGTGAAGCCTTGGCCATCGACGGCAATCATGAACCGAGTATCAGTGCTGTTGAGCAGCTCATGATCCGGGATGATTTCCGCGGTGCCGCTGCTGAACTCCTCGAACCGGTTTTCCTGGCACGGATGGAGTGGCCACGTGTCGTGAGCGCGCTTGAGGCGCGCCTGACCGTTACCGACGACATACAGGGCCGGAAAGATATTCACCGTCGGCTTGGGCAGATTCATGAGGACTACCTCGAGGATCTCGAGGGCGCACTTGAGCGATACGCAGCGCTCTTCCGTGAGGAACCACGCGATCAAGATGCTTGGGATATTCTCGGGCGGCTGGGGCGAGTTCTCGAGATGTGGGAGCGCTTGGCGGATATCTATCGCGGGCCCGTGGATGAGTTCGGAGTAGGTGATGATGCCTTCGCGCGTCTCGCCAAGACCGCAGCTCGTCTCTACGACGAGCGCGTGGGAGACCTCGATCAAACGGCGTCACTCTACGGAAAGGTCCTCGACTTTGACGAGACTGACCGTGAGGCCTTCGATGCGCTTCGCAGCGTATACACACGAGCGGAGCGCGCGAGCGACCTGCTGGTGTTGCTGCGCCGACGTGTTGACGTGGCTGATAGTGATGGCGAGCGGCTTGAGTTACTTCACACGATTGCGGATCTGCACCAGGCCGTCGGAAACACGAGTTCCGCGATCGATGTGCATCAAGAAGCGGTTCAACACATGCCAAGCGATGCTCGGTCGGTGGAGGCGCTCGACGAGCTGCTCACCGACAGCGAACGTTTCGCGGACCTCGCAGACCACCTTCGCTTTCGGGTGGACGCCGCCGAAGGCATCACTCGTTCGGACCTTGAACTACGCCTTGGCAGGCTCACCAGCGACAAGCTGGAAGATGTCCGCGGCGCGGTGGACGTCTACGAAGAGACGATTTCACGAGACCCTCGTCATGTTGGCACGATCACGGCTCTCGAAGAGCTCGTGGTCAACAAGGAGCATCAGGGCCGGATCACCGAGCTGCTTGAGCCCATTTACCGCGACGCGGATGAATGGAAGAAGCTCGTCGCGATTCTCGAAGCGAGAGCGGCGCACGCTCATCCGAGTGATCAGGTGCCTCTCTTCGCGGAAATCGGGAAGATGCATGAAGAGCGCGGCAACGACAGCGCCCTCGCGTTCCACGCTTGGTCGAGGGCGTTTGCCGCCGACGCTGCGGATGAAGCGGTGCGTGGTGAGGTCGATCGACTCGCCGGCGCGCTCGGTGCGTGGGATGAACACGTCGCCTCCTACGAAGTGGCGATTCAACAATGCGACGATCCGGATATCCAGAGTCGCCTGTTGATGACCGTTGCCCAGACCCACGATGAGAGGCGCGGCGACCCACGCGCCGCCATCGAAACGTACGAGCGGCTTGCGGCTCATGACGAGGCGGACCTCGCTGCGCTCGACGCGCTGGAGGGCCTGCACACGATGGTTGGCGATTGGCGCGGCCTAGTCGATGTCCTTGGTCGTAAGGTCGCTCGACGGTTTGACCCGATCGAACGCGCTGAACTTCTTCGTCGAAGCGCCTCCGTTCTTGAAGAGCTTCTTGGTGACTCCGGGGCAGCGATCAAGGACTACGAAAGGGCGCTCGAAGAAGACCCAGAGGACTTGATCACGCTTGAGTCCCTCGACCGTTTGCTGGGAGCGGCGTCGCGTTCGGAGGAACTCGCGGTCATCTTGCGACGCCGATCCGAGATCGAAGCGGACGAAGAGGTTTGTGTGGAAGTCGGACTGCGTCTCGGTCAGCTCACCGAAACACAGCTCAATCAGCCCCACGAAGCCATCGATGCTTTTACTCGAGTCCTCGAGCTGTCACCGACGCAACCGATCGCGGTTGAGAGTCTTGGTCGACTCTACGAGCGACAGGCCATGTGGCCTGAGCTGCTGGACAATCTCCAGGTTCGCGCGTCGACGGCGCAGGCCGCGGAGGTTCGCCTTTCGCACATTCATCGGGCCGGTGAGGTCTACGAACGCGAACTGGATGATGTCCATGAAGCGATCACTCAGTACCAGCAGGCGCTTGAACTTGATGCCCGACATGAACCTTCTCTTGCAGCGCTGATTCGAATCAGCAGGCTTGAAGACTACCGGCATCAAGCTTCCGAGATTCTTGAGCCGCTTTTACACGTCCAAGAGCGCTGGGATGACCTCGCGGAACTCTATCGAACCCGCGCGGAAGGCGCGAGCGACTCGTTCGACCGGAAGGCGGACTACATTCGGCTTGCTGAGGTGGAAGAGAATGGCCGACGAGACTTGGTCGCTTCGTTCAACGCGACGGCCGCTGCCTTTGGCGAAGACCCAACGGACGTACAAACAGCGGAGCGCCTCGAACGCTTGGCAGGAGAGACTGGTGCTTACGACAAACTCGTGGATGAGTTTGGAACACGCGCGAGCGCGGTCATGGACCCGGAGGTGGCACGTAGCCTGTACTGGCGCGTAGCTCGAATTGCCGAAAACCAGCTGTCGAATGACGAGCGCGCGATCGGTGCGTACCAGCATGCGCTCGAGCAGGCTGGCGACGACCAAGAAGCGCTGGAAGCGTTGGACAGACTCTTTGTCAAAGGCGAGCGATGGTCGAACCTTGGTGAGGTTGTGGAGCGCCGGATCACGCTCTGCGAGGACCCCAGCGCGCGCGCCGGGCTCCTCATTCGCCTCGGCGAATTGAGGGAAGGGCACTTTGGCGATAACCGTGGAGCGTTCGCGGCCTATCAAGAGGTGATCGAGAGAGACCCTGGGGACGCTCGCGCAACGGAAGCACTGGAGCGTTTGGGAAGTGAGCCTGAGCTTGCCCTCGATGTCATCGATGTTCTTGAGGGCGCATACCGAGACACTGGTGCGCTTGAACGGGTCGCAGGCCTCTACGCATTGCGCGTCAACTTGGCGGATACGGATGGCGAACGCGTTCGCATTCTCCAAGAGGCCTCGCAGCTATGGGAGGGAGAACTGGGCCGACCCGACGAGGCGTTCTCATCGCTTCGGCGCGCGGCAGAACTTGACCCTCTTGATGACTCGATGCTCGACGAACTTGAGCGTTTGGCGCATGCATGCGGCAAGCCGGAGCTTCTGCGTGGATTTGCGGAGAGCGTGGTCGAGGCTGGCTCTGCAACAGGGCGTGCGCTTCGCGACGTACATGTTCGTGCCGCCCGCTGGTACACGGACAGTCTGAACGACGGTGTCGCTGCGGAGACACAACTTCGCGCGGCGTTGGCCATCGACGACGGGACCCCTGAGGTCCACGGCAGTCTGGTGGATTTGCTTCGAGGCCCAGGACGCGAAGGCGAGTTGGTCGTAGCGCTCAAGGAATGGGCTGCAGCAGACAGCGACGACTTCAACAAGGTTGAACGCTTGCTCGAGGCAGCACGTCTGAGTCAATCGGCGGTCGGCGACAAAGACGCCGCAGCGGAATGCTACGACAACGTGTTGGCGCTTGAGCCAGGACATGAGGCGGCGTTGCGGGCACTGACCGAGATCCGTGAGGACGAGGAAAAGTGGGGCGAAGTCGCCAAGCTGCTCATGCGCCGCATCGATCTGGAGATGGACCCCACGGGCCGCGTGGAGCTTCGGCGCCGGGTTGCCACACTCTTGGCGGGACCTCTCGAGAATCTAGAAGAGGCGACGCGAGCTTGGGAGGGTGTACTCGATGAGCAGCCCACGGATATGCAGGCCATCGGGGAGCTGGAGACGCTCTACGAAGCAGCGGAACGCTGGGAAGATTTGCGCGAGCTTCTCGACCGGCGACTGGATGCAGCCACGACGGATTCAGAGCGGGTGTCCGCTCGGGTTCGCCTTGCGCGGCTCGCTGAGCGTGCGTTCGGCCGGCGTGATGATGCGCTGGAGCAGCTTCGGGGGGTCCTTGAGATCGATCCGCAGAACGGTGAAGCGCTCGATGAACTCGAACGCCTTCTCACTCTCGAAGAAGACTGGGAAGAGCTGGTTACGTTGCTTGAGCGGCGGGCTGCGAACGCGCACGCGGCGGGCGATTGGCCCGCGCAGAGAGACGCTCTGGACCGAATTGCCAACCTCCACGAGGAGCACCGGAATGACGCACATTCTGCCCTGGAGATTCACGGCATGATCCTCACTGCCGAGCCGGGGCATATTCCCTCGCTTCAGCGAGTGGTAGCCATTCACGATGCGTCGGGACACACCGAATCGGCCGCGGATGCCCTTGAGCGTCTGGCGCCTCACCTCGAAGCGCCCGCCGCCGCGGCTGCCTATCATCGCCTCGCAACGATGTCCGAAGAACAGCTGAATGATGCTCCGCGTGCCTTGGCTGCACTGCGCCGCGCCTACGAACTGCAGCCGACCGCGACGACGCGGGAGCTGCTGCGGACGCACCATGAGCAGCATGAGAACTGGACCGAGTACGCAATGCTCCTGGACGCTGAGACCACAGAGGTCGAAGAACCGGAAGCACAGGCGGCTCTCTTGAAGCGCATCGCTGAGGTCTACGTCAGCAAGCTTGACGACCCAGGCAGTGCCGCCAACTACCTGGAACGGGCGAGCCGGCTCGCCCCCGACGACCGAGAAATTCTGTTGCCCCTTTGCGATCTTTATATCGCTGCTGGGAGACAATCAGATGCCGTCCCGGTGCTACGCCAAATCATCGAGAGCTTCGGTGGTCGCAGAAGCAAAGAGCTGGCTCAGTATCACCATCGGCTCGGCAAGGCGATCCAAGGAATGGGCGACGCCCAAGGCGCCATGGAACATTTCGACGCGGCGTTCCGAATCGATCTGACCAACGTCGCGATCCTTCGCGACCTCGGTAAACTCGCCCTTGAGACGGGCGATCTCGCTCGCGCGCAGAAGACCTTCCGAGCGCTTCTACTGCAGAAGCTCAAGGAGGATGCGGGAATCACAAAAGCCGACGTATACTTCTACTTGGGCAGCATCGCGAACCAAGAAGGAGACACCCGCAAGGCGATCTCGATGCTTGAACGCTCCTTGAGCGAGGATTCAGAGCACGAGGCGGCAAAGGCGCTTCTCAGCACGCTCAAGTGAGTCCTGCCGTTGTGCTGAACGGCGAGCTTCGGCTCGCTGAGGAAGCTCTTGTTCCCGTGAGTGGTGCCCTGGCCTCCTTCGGCGAGGGCGCCCTCGAAGTCTTTCGCACAACTGCTCATGGTCCGTTTCTCGCGTCGAGGCATCTCGCCCGGCTGAGGCGGACTTGCCAGAGACTCGATATTCCAGCGGCAGGTCTGGAACAAGACCTTGTCCACGATCTCGGTATGTTGTCGTTGGCGGGGAAGGGACCGTGGCGGGTTCGCCTGCTCCGAAGCCGTACGGACGACGGTGTGATGCGAGCACTGGTGGCGGAGCCTTTCGCGCCGAGTGCGCTTCTCGAGGTGGGAGCGCGGCTGACTATGCGTGAAGGAATCGTGACGCCGCTCGCGATGAAGACGACGAGCTACGTCACCAGCCGTGTGTTTAGCCGGGAGGCTCGGGGCGCTGGCTTCGATGAGTGTCTTCTTCACTTCGGAGACGAACTCCTGGAGGGCGCGTCGTCCAACATCGTTCTTGTGAAGCAGGGGGTGTTGGTGTCTCCGATGAGTCCATGGATTCTTGAGGGCGTCACATTGCGGAGGGTTGTCGAGCTCGCGGCTGAACTGGGAATCAACACAGATCGCCGCCGTGTTCGGGTTAGTGAGCTCGCTCTCGCTGATGAGGTGTTTATGACGAGCGCCATTCGAGGGCCGATCCCAGTGCGACAAGTGGATGGGCAGCCCTTTCGTCTCGGGAGTGTTTTTGCCGCGCTCCGAAGCCGCTACGAGGAGGATCTAAGAAGTGACTGGGGAGAGCTTCGGCAGGAAATGGTGCCTGGTTCGCGCGTTTTCCTTGAAAAACGCCTCTCATCGCTTGGCCAGCTCAAAGACGAGGAGCTTGATTGGGGCGGTGAAACGTTTCTCCTGCGCTGGTCCATGGAGGGCGCTGAGATCCGTATCGCAGCACCCAGTGCTGGAAGCGGCCTGAAGTTACGAAGCCTCGGGGAAGCGCTTCGAAACGATCATCGCTAGTGGGCGCTTGCGGTACACGAACGACGCTGCTAGACCGCCGGTCCAATGTCACTTACCAGCAAGACAGAGACTCGACGGAAGCGTCGTCACAAGAACTTCGGCAAAAAGCGGAAGAAGCTTCTCGCGAAGGAAGGCACCACGCCTAAATTCCCGATCCATCCGGACGGCAAGAAGAGCTCCGACTGATGTTTTCGAGGGGTCAATAACCCTTCGAAAATGCAAGGTCTTGAAAGGTACGGCTGCAAAGTCGCACCTTTTTTGCGTGTTTGAGGCGTATGGGGCGTGCGAAGCACCCGCGGCGAACCCATGTTGGTGCAATGAGTTCTGATCAAACCCCGCAGATTCCTACAGAGAAGCGCCCAAACACGCTCCGGGTGGTGCCGGCTGATGATGGCTGGAATCAGCTGATGAAGGTGTTGGACAAGGTCCCCTTCGTGGCTGGCGTAAAGCGTGATGTCGGATCGTTGCGGCGTCTGGTGGTCGGACGGCGGGCTCCGCGTATCGTGATCCTGGGAAACACCGGGAGCGGGCGGTCTCGACTCGTGAACGGCCTCATCGGCGCACCAGTGCTTCGTGAGAGCGACAAGACACATTGGGGCTCTTGGGTGTTCATGAACGCCGAGGGGCGAAGCATGGAGTGGATGGAGCTCGAGCCAGCCGTGCCTGCGGCTCCTTGGCCTCACGGGCAGACCCCGGATGTCATCATTCTGGTGGCGACGGCGGATGAAGTGGCGGCGGGCCTGGGTGCCCATCTCGAAGCGTTGGTGTCGGCGGCTGGGAGTGCCTTCAAGGGTGAACCAAAGTTTGTCGCCGTGCTCACCAAGAGCGACTCGCTGGATGAAGCGGGGCCAAGTGTTGAGATGGTTCGTCAGCGCTATGCCCGGCAGATCCTCGACGCGGGTCTTGGTGAGGTAAACGTCTATGCCGTCTCCGTGCCCTCGGCGAGCGAGCAAAGAAAGGGGTCTCCGCCGGTAGGAACGGAAGCGTTGGCGGAGGCGATCGCCGAACTTGTACCCGACGAGGCACTGGTGGAGACGGCGCGTGCATTCGTCGCGCCCAAAGCTCAGAGTCGTGTCGCTGACAGCGTCATCCAGTCGAGTTCGACCCTCGCTCTGACCGTGGCGCTTGCCCCTGTTCCACTGTCGGACATCGCGCTCATAGCCCCGCTCCAAGGCTTGATGGTGTCCACCATTGCCCACCTGGCTGGGCGAAGCCTTAACGGCGGCGCGTCCGAATGGATTGCGAGCATCGGGGTTGCGGGTGGTATTGGAGTCGGGCTTCGAACCCTTGCCCGACAGGTCGTGAAAGTTGTTCCTGGAGCCGGAAGTCTCGTCGCGGCGGGAATCGCTGGAGCGGGAACGCTTGCGATGGGTCGTAGCGCCAAACGCTATTTCCTAGGCGCACCCACTCCCGACGGCGGTTGAGCCGGGTCCGCCGGCCTTGTACGGTCTCGGTGTGACGTTTGAGCCTCCCCAGTTTCCTGAACGCTTCAACCTAGCCTCTTACTTTCTCGATGACCGAGTGAGTGAAGGTCGCGGAGCCCGCAAAGCGCTCGTCGTCGGCGAGGAGTCATTCACGTACTCGGAAGTGCAGGGCCGCGCGAATCGCGCTTGTGATGCGCTTCGGCACGCTGGGGTGAGGCCCGAAGAGCGGGTGTTGATGCTGCTCTTTGATGGGCTGCCCTTCGTCGAGACATGGTTTGGGATCCTCAAGACCGGCGCCGTGTTCTGCATGGCAAACCCTCTCGGCACGGCCGAGGACCTTCGTTACCTGCTTGAGTACACGGGCTGCTCGGCGGTGGTTGCCGATGTCTCGCTCACATCCAAACTCGATGCGGTGATGCCGTATTCGTGCCGGGCACGCTTCTGCGTGGGCGGCACCGCCGATGGGTGGACAGGCTGGGAAGCGGCGCTGGAATCTGCCAGCGAGGATGTCGCAAACGAAGACACATCCCGCGATGATATCGCGGGTTGGCTCTTCACGAGCGGAACCACCGGTAAGCCAAAGGGCGCGGTGCACTTTCATCGACACTTTGCCTACAGCACGGAGTGCTACGCGAAGAATGTGCTGGGTCTGCACGAAGACGATGTCTTTGTGAGCGTGTCGCGGCTCTTCTTTGGGTACGGAACAGGCACGAACCTGATGTTCCCGTTCGTCGTCGGGGGAACTGCTGTGCTTTTTCCCGACAAGCCCACGCCGGACCGGCTTATCGAACACATCGAAGCGCACAAAGTGACCGTCCTCACCAATGTTCCAGCGATGATTCGACAGATGGTCGACTGCGAACGAGATGCGGATCTTTCGAGCGTGCGCATTTGTCTGAGCGCGGGTGAGGCATTGCCGGCAGAACTCTATCAGCGTTGGAAAGCTCGTTTTCCGACGGCTGAAGTTCTGGATGGAATCGGCTCCGCGGAGATGTTCCATATCTACATCACCAACCGGCTCGGCGACGTGAAGCTCGGTTCCCTCGGCCGAATCGTGGAAGGGTACGAAGTCGAAATTGTCGACGGCGAGGGTAATGCGGTGGGCGTTGGTGAACGTGGACGCCTACGGGTGCGCGGCGACTCGACGGCGCTTTGTTACTGGGGGGACCAGGACAAGTCGCGGGAGACCTTCCAAGGTGAGTGGTGCACGACGGCGGACGTGTTCTCTTGTGACGCTGACGGCTACTACTATTACGCGGGTCGGGCGGACGACATGATGAAGGTTCGGGGGCAGTTCGTCAGTCCGCTAGAGATCGAAGACTGCCTGGCCACACACGCGGCCATTCGTGAGTGCGCCATTATCGGCACACTCGACGCGGACGGCCTCACGGTGCCAAAGGCGTTCGTCGTTTTACGCGATGGGTTTGAAGCGTCCGAGGCGCTTGAGCAGGGGTTCAAAGACCACTGTCAAAGTCATCTCACGCGCTACAAGTTTCCTCACGCGTTTTCCTATACCGACGCACTTCCAAGAAATGACCGCGGCAAAGTACAGCGCCGGGAACTGGAGTCACGATGAGCATTTTCCTTGAAGAGATGACGTTTGAGGACGCTGTCTCCCACGCTGGCGCAGTCGCCTTTCTACCGACGGGCGCGACGGAAGCGCACGGTCCACACCTTCCGCTCAATACGGACGTCGTGATCTCCCGGGAGGGGGCTCTTCGTGCTGCCCTCGCGCTTCGAGAAGAAGGTATCGACGCCGTGGTGTTGCCGCCCTTGGCCTACGCAGTGACCGAGTTCGCGGCGACTTTTGGGGGAACGATTTCGCTCCCGTTTGACACGGCAAAGGCGATGATTCGCGACGTGATCCTGGGGGCTGTTCGAGCCGGTTTTCCCGCCGTTGTGCTGTGCAATGCGCATCTTGAGCCCGACAATATTCGGGCACTGAAGACAGCGATGGATGAGGCGAAGGCAAAAGGCGCCAAGGTCGCGTTTCCCGACGTGACACGAAAACCTCACGCGCTTCGGCTCGGCGAGGAGTTTCGTTCTGGCGCGTGTCATGCGGGCCGTTACGAGTCGAGTTTGGTGCTCGCAAGTCGACCTGAACTCGTTCGAGAAAAGCGCGCACAGCTTGCGCCCAATCCGGCTTCGCTTTCTGTGGCGATTCGCGAAGGCAAAAAGAACTTTGTCGAAGCTGGCGGTCCGGATGCGTACTTCGGCTGGCCTGCCGACGCGAGTGTCGCCGAAGGTGAAGAACTCTACGCGACGATGGCGGACATCTTTATGAGCGCGGCGAAAGAGCTTATCGCGGCGCCTAAAGGCTAGGGCGACCGTCGTGCCAGGTGCTGTCGGTTTCGTGCACTTCGGCGAAGTGCTCCCCAGCTTTCTGTACGACTTCGCTGAAATCGGGTGTCTCGTCACACTCCAGCCCTAGGCTTGTGACGCCTTTGCCTTGAATGCCGCAGGGGACGATGACCTGAAAGTGCGCCATGTTGGGAGCGACGTTGAGAGCGAAGCCGTGCATCGTCACCCAGCGGCTGATGCGCACGCCCACGGCGCCAATCTTTCGTGGGCGTAGGCCTTCCGGCTCGACCCACGTACCGTTGAACTTATCAAGGCGCGTCGCGGAGACACCATAGTCCGCACACACGCGAATCATGGTTTCCTCGAGTGAGGCGACGTACTTGCGGACGTCCATTCGGTCGGGGTTGAGGTCGACGATGGGGTACGCCACGACTTGACCGGGCCCGTGGTAAGTGACGTCGCCGCCGCGTCCTACCTCGTGCACTTCGATCCCGGCCTCGGCGAAGTCCGCCTCCGTGAGGAGCAGGTTTTCCGGCTTGGCACCCCGCCCCAACGTGACCGTGGGGGGGTGCTCTAAGAGTAGAAGGGTGTCTCCTATCGCCTTGTTCTGACGAGCCTCGACGAGCTGACGTTGTAGGTCGTGGGCTTCGCCGTAGCCGATGCGCCCCACGCGCCAGATGTCGAGGTGGCGACTCACTTCTTCTTACGGTTGCCGATGTGGATGGCCTCGCCCAGCGCATGCTTGAAGGCTTCCATGACGCCTTCGCTTAGCGTGGGGTGAGGATGGACCGTCAACGCGACGTCTTGGGCGTAGGCGTGCATTTCGATGGCCAACGCTGACTCGCTGATGAGGTCGGACGCTTCGGGTCCAACGATGCCAACTCCGAGTACTTTGTTGTCGTTGTCGGGGTCCGTGATGACCTTGATGAATCCATCGGTTTCGTCGATGGCCATGGCGCGGCCAGACACTGCGAGGGGGAACTTGCCGATGTTGATCTTCTTGCCAACGGACTTGGCCTGGGACTCCGTCACGCCAACCGTGGCGATTTCTGGGTCCGTGAAGATGGCAGCCGGCATCGCACGAACGTCGAGCATCGCGCCCTTGTGGCCAGCGATGACCTCTGCGGCGACTTCACCCTCTTTAGAGGCCTTGTGCGCGAGGTAGGGACCACCTGTGACATCGCCAATGGCGAAGATCCCAGGGATGTTCGTCTGAAGTCGCTCGTCGACGAGGACATGGCCGCGGTCGTCGAGCAGAACACCTGCTTCTTCGAGTCCAAGACCCTTGGAGTTGGGCTTGAATCCGACGGCCATGAGCACCTTGTCGGCCTTGAAGGTCTTCTCTTCGCCGCCGTGGTCCACAACGACGGTCGCGGTTCCTTTGGATACTTTGCAGCTCTTTGCGCGGGCGTTGAGGAGAACCTCGGCTGGGTTGTTGCCCTTCGTGAGCTTCTTCTCAACGACCTTCACGAGGTCCTTGTCGACGCCTGGAAGCAGCTGGTC
>JBLHKB010000152.1:0-12882 GCA_047619315.1 Polyangiales bacterium | reverse complement strand
CGGGTCGTGCGTCCTTGCGGTCGATCTTGTTGACGACGACGATGACGGGCATTCCGAGTTCAATGCACTTGCCCAAGACGAAGCGCGTCTGTGGCAATGCACCCTCAGCCGCGTCAACGAGGAGCAGGGCTCCATCTGCCATGCGCAACGTACGTTCCACCTCGCCGCCGAAGTCGGCATGGCCGGGCGTGTCGATGATGTTGATCTTGTACCCCTCCCAGCGCACCGAGGCGTGCTTGGCGAGGATTGTGATGCCGCGCTCTCGCTCGAGGTCGTTCGAGTCCATGACGCGGTCCTGGACCGCCTCGTTCGCACGAAAAGCGCCCGTTTGCTTGAGCATGGCGTCGACGAGAGTCGTTTTCCCATGGTCAACGTGAGCAATAATTGCGATATTGCGAAGCTTTTCGCGGGGAGTAGCTGGAATTGGTTCGGCCATGGCGCGCGCTTGCTAGCACGCTCCTCCCCGGCGGTCACGTGAGCAGGTGATATCCCTGACGGTACCTGATATACGCAGCCTCATGCGATACGGCTTTCCTGTGGGTTTTCTGCTTTTTCTGGCCGTCGGCTGTAGTGACGATAATGATCCGTTTTCGGACGCTGGGACCTCCGTTGACGCCTCCGTTGACGCCTCCATTGACGCTCCAGCGGATGCCGGGCCCGATGCTCCAGTCGACCCATTGACGGAGGTTGAAGCGATCATGCCCGACGAGCCCGCGATTGGCGGCTTCGCCGAGTGCACCGTCACAACGGCCCGTCACATCACTGGGCGAGCGGGGCATATCACCCCTTGTGAGCCCCTCAGCTACGGTCTTTCCACGCCGGCGAGTGGTGATCACTACTCACGCTGGGCGGACTTTCTCCGATACGAGGAGCCAGTCCCCCAAGGGTTCCTGGTCCACGCGATGGAACATGGCGCCATCATCTTTCAGCTCGGCTGTGGCGATGACTGCGGGTCACTTATGGAGACCATCGACTCGCTCATCGAGGCTCACGGGGATGACCCGGCCTGTGGAGCAAACGGCGTGAGCGCGCGGTTTATCGTCTCTCCAAACCCCGACCTGAGCGAAGGGGCTTTCGCCATCACCGCCTGGGAACATGTCTACCTTGGAACCTGCGTTCACGAAGCATCCATGGCCGCCTTCATCGAAGCACACTACGCGCAGGGCCCCGAAGATCTCTGCGCCCGCGGCCTTGATGGTGAAGCCCGCGGGTGGTGTGAGTAAGCGAACCCATTCAGGGGGACTTTGCCAATATCAAGTCCCCCTCGCCGCCGCTGGCTCGAAAGCCTAGGCGCCTCCGCGGATCAAGCGAAGCGTTGTGACGGGCGCAAACGCTGCGACGTGTCCGCTCTCCTCGGCGATGTACACCCAGCCGCGCTCGTCGACGCGCAAGCGGTCCGGTACGATGTCGCCATCGATGGAGCCGAGGACCTCGCCGTCACTTGGACGAACGATGTGCACATCCCCGGCGGGCACAAAGAGAGCGCCGCCGCGAAGCACAGGCTCAAGGCGTCGAGGCACCTCGTCGCCGATGGGGTCGCCGAGAAGCTCGGTCCATCGCGGGGAACCATTGTTCAATTCCGTCGCAGCTAGACCGCCACCTGGCGCATTCGTCACGAGCAGTTCGTCGACCACGAGGGCTGAGGCACCGATGCTGATTCCTGGGTCGCTCACGTCCCATCGGACGTTTCCAGTTTGCGTATCGATGGCGACAAGTCGCTCGTCCGCAAGGGTCACCATGGCGAGCCCCGGCGCCCCGAGGGGAGCGGCCGCGGGTGCTTCGCCAAGGGAGAGGCGAAATGCTTCCTGGCCACTGTAGAGGTCGATCCCGAAGACCTGTCCTTTGCGGCCTTCGGCGACGGCGATGACACGGTCTCCAGTCACCACCGGCGCGTGGGAGAAGCGGCCTCGGATGGCGAAGCGCCAGAGATCTTCGCCGGTACCGGCGTCGATGGCGTGGATCGCGCCCTCATCTGCGACGAGCAAGATGCGCCCAGCGCGGCGCGCATGGAAGGCACCGGCGCGGCGCGATTGAAAACGCCAACGCGGTTGACCTGTGTGAAGGTCTAGGGCGACCAAACCCGCCGTGCCTTCGGCGACAACGGCGACCGGCGCGATCCCCGGGGCGCTCATGTAGAAGCCCTGCTGAGGCCCACTGCGCGGAGCGATGCGTGTGGATGCGTAGGCTTCTCCATCTGCGACGGAGCACAGCTCGACCTCGCCTTCACGACCCATACGGAGCAGCGCGGGGCCTGCCATGATGGTGGCTTCGGCGCCTTCGCGTGCCCAGAGCACATCGCCGGTTCCTCGATCCACAGCAAGGGTGTGTTGTGGACCGCTGAGGACAAGTCGGTCGCCACAGAAATAGGTTCCGGCGGCGAAGAGGCCATCGAGCTCAAGGCGCCAGCGTGACTCAAAGCGCATCGATGCCGGTGCGTTCGGCCGGCGCGGAACCGTAGGCGCATCCGCGGCGGCGGCGTTTGGAGGCGCCTCACTGAGAGGAGACGCGAGGCGCATGCGGTCGGCGTCTTCGTTGATGAATCCGTCTGGGCGACCCTGCTGACGAACCGCCTTACGAAGCGCACGGACTTCATCGCGAAGTGCGACGACGCGAAGGTTGCGTGACTGCGAGCGATCGGCGCGGACCAAGGAGCGGATGAGATCCGCCGCCAGCGACAAGATCGGCGAGGCGACTTCATCAGGGCGAACGTCACTCAACTTCAGCTCACCGGCGGTGGTCCGGAGCGTCAGCGACGCGATGTCGTGCTTTGTCAGCCGCACGCCGACGCCGAACTCCCCGGCGCGAAGGCGCACGTTTGTCGGGCGTCCAGACTCCCACGCGTCGAAGAGAGCGCGCACGGCGACGACCATTCGCTGAACCGCCAGGAGGATGGGCCCCTTGGCGATGGCGCAGCGGCGACCGTGCAGGTGGGCCCAGAGCGTACCGTTGACGAGCAACGCGTGCACGTCCGCGCGCTGTGCTCGACTTGTCGGTCCATCGCGCTCCTCAAGTTCAACCTCGTAGCCGAAGGAAAGAACGCCCTTCCCTGGCTTCTTCGCGCCGCCCTTCACAAGACGTGCCTGGCGAGGCGCCACATCTGGGCAAATCTCCGTGCGAAGGACACGGTCCGCGAAGTGAAGCGCGATCTGTCGCGCGGCCTTGTCTGGCTCGCTCTGCGCTTGCACGCGAGCTTCGTCGGCGCACGCGCGGATGAGACGCGACAGATCGACGGGGCGCTCCAGCTGATGCACTTCAGGCGCGCTCGACGTCTCGTAGACGCTCACGCACACACGTCGCCCGCGACGAACGAGGGCATACTCGAGCGGCGCGATACCGACTGGGAGCAAGCACTTGGTTCGCTTCCCTTGAGCCAAGCGAATCAACGCAGTGGTAAGCTCCGACAAGGGGGGCAGTTCAAGATCGCTATGCGCCTTTGCGAGCAGATGCTCAGAAAGGGCCGAACGTGTTGGGAGGATTCGCTCTTGTATTAGGTCCATACGAAAGACGACTTGGTGTTGACCTCAAGTCGTGACCGAATGCTACGAAGCGATGGTGCTGTGGATCCAAAAACTGCACCGATCCACTATTGTTGACATTGACGAACACCTTCAAAAAACGGGCACTAGCGGTGAAAAATACTGGAAAACGAGAGCAAAAACGCTACGCGCTCGTCGCCGGCGTGGCGATTTTTCGCGAAGGCCGGGTCCTCGCTTTGCGCCGCGCCGCGTGGAAGAGAGGCGCCGGATTGTGGGAGGTCGTCGCCGGTGGCCTCGAAGAAAACGAAACGGTGGAAGATGCTGCGGCACGCGAGGTCCTTGAAGAGACTGGACTGGATGTCGTCCTCCACGCGCGTCCCCTAGGCGCCTACCCGATCGCCGGTATCGACTGCTTTGTAGTGCTGTTTCGGGGTGACGCCGCGGACGGAGATGTCGTTCGTTCGAGCGAACATGACGAGCATCGCTGGCTGACGGCGGCGGAGTTTCGTGCTCTCTCAACGCTCACGCCGCTCGCCGATGCCATCGAGCGAGCCGTCCTGACGCCGGCCAAACGAACACCTGGAACCAACCCATGAAATATATTTTCTTTTTATTTTTCGTCGCCTGCGGTTCACCGGGCGTGACCATGCCGGAAACTTGCGAACATTTCGGCGATCAGTGCCGGCTACGTGACGGTTTACTTGGCGTCTGTAGTGAAGACGGCGAGGCGCAATGCGAGTCTCCGCCCTGCCTCAAGTGCCAGGGGCAGCACTAATCGAAACGCTGTTGGCTGATTCGCTCAGCAGGGCCTAAGGGGTAGGAGTGGTCAGCGCAGATTTCCCTATCCTTCAGAGCCCGCCGACCGCATTTGGCCCAGCGGCAGAGCTGCTCACTCTTCCCGTCGCGCCGCGTGAGCAAGTCACGTTGAGCGGCCGCGATGTCCGTCGACTCCCAATGCTCGGCGCCTTCGATGCGAAGCGCGATGGACAAGCGTCGCTCACGCCCTGACGCGATGATCCAGCCCGTGCTGCAGCTTCGACATCGGTACAGGCCACTGACGCTCGCCGTGCTTAGTGCGATAAGCTCGTAGGGAGCGGCGAAGTCGTCCATGCTTGGCGTGATCCAACAGGCGTTTCCCCGCACCTCGCAATGACAACGCGACGCTTCGACGAGGCGTTTTCGAAGCGCTTCGACGAGGACGGGGTCGCGCGTAGCGATGAGGTCGTCACGAAGAAACGTGAGCGGCCGGTACTTTTTGAGACCCGCACGGACCACGTTCTGGAGCTTGGCGCGGTGTGCTCGAAGCCACTCTTCATCTTCCGATGGTGCTTCGAGATCGCGAAGCTCTGGGTTGGCCAGCGTGATGCATGAGTAACCCCCGAGGTGTTCCCACTCCGGAAACGAAGGCACGACTTCATCTTCGCCGTAGACCCACAGCTCGTCTCCTTCACCGGAGGTAGGCACCTCGGCCGACGAACGAATGAGCGCGCTCACGACGACGACGCCGCGCTGAACCCAGCCCTGACTCACCTCCTCCGCGGACGCTCGAAACGTGCCGGAGTCAAAGGCCGTGATGACCACGCGGTGCCTGACGACGACCTCGGGGTAGTCTCGAAGGACGTCTCCGACGGAGTCTAAATGGTCCACCCAAAAGTACTCGCCCTCTTCGCCGTACAAGCGAACGCTCAGTTCTTGGCGGCTTCGCGGGCTTCACGCCTCGCGTCGATATTCGCGAGGGAGTCGTCGGGGATCGCGTCGATGAGCGCTCGCGTGTAATCCTGTTTCGGATCCAAGTAGATGGCGTCCGAAGGGCCCGCTTCGACGATTTTTCCGTCGTTCATGACCAGCATCATGTCCGCCATGAATTTCACGACGCTCAGGTCATGGCTGATGAACAAGTAGGTAAGGCCGCGGGCTTCCTGCAGATCTTTGAGCAGGTTCAGAACCTGGGCTTGGACGCTCACGTCGAGAGCGGAAACGGATTCGTCGCAGACGATGAGCTGCGGCTCCACCGCCAGCGCTCGGGCGATACCAATACGCTGTCGCTGGCCTCCGGAGAACTCGTGGGGATAGCGAGTCAGGTGCTCTTTGTTCAGGCCCACTTCGTCGAGGAGCTTCGCCGCGCGATGCCGGCGGTCCTCTTTGTTCTCGCCGATCGAATGAATGCTCATCGCTTCGATGAGCGCAGCTTCGACGGTCATGCGCGGGTTGAGGGAGCCGTACGGATCCTGAAAAACAATCTGCACGTGTCGTCGCCACTTGCGCAGCTCTTTGCTCGGCAAGCGCAGCACGTCCTGACCGCGAAACAGCACCTCCCCGGCCGTGGCGTCCTGCAAACGCAAGAGCGCACGTCCAAGGGTGGTCTTGCCGCATCCTGACTCACCGACGAGGCCCAGCGTCTGGCCGGCGTAAATCCGAAAACTCACGCCATCGACGGCGCGAACCCAGTCTTTGACTCGCGCAAAAAGCCCACCGCGAATCGGGAAGTGAACTTTGAGGTCGCGCACTTCGAGCATGGGCTCGGCGCCTTCTTCCACCAACGCCGCGTCCTTCATCCACGCGTTCTTTTCGTCGGTATAGGATGCATCCGGCGCTTCGTGGCCAATGGCCGCGAGCTCGCTCGCTGGATGCAGCAGGCGGCCGCGGCCAAGGCCAAAGCGCTCGTCCGCCGTCGCGTGGTCGAACTCCTTCTCGATGAGCTTCGCGTCGTCCCCTTCGCCCTCTACCTCCATGAAGTCTGACACCGTCGGTAGACGGCGCCAGGACGTCTCCAGCCTTGGGCGACAGGCGAGGAGCCCTTTTGTGTAGGGGTGCTTCGGGCTTTCGAAAATGGAGCGCACGTCACTGTGCTCCACAAGGTCACCGCGATACATCACCGCCACCTCGTCGGCGATCTCCGCAATGACCCCGAGGTCATGCGTAATAAAGAGCATCGCCATATCGCGCTCGTCACGAAGCCGTCGAAAGAGGTCCAAGATCTGCGCCTGGATGGTCACATCGAGGGCAGTCGTCGGCTCGTCGGCGATGAGCAGCTGAGGATTGCAGCTCAAAGCCATCGCGATCATCACACGCTGCTTTTGACCACCGGACATCTCGTGGGGATAGCTCTCCAAGCGGCGTTCGGGATCTGGAATGCCCACTTCGTGGAAGAGCTCCAGCGCACGCGAGCGCGCTTCCTTCTTGGTGACCGGTTCGTGTTGGCGGATCGCTTCGGTGATCTGTGCTCCCACACGGTACACGGGGTTCAGAGACGTCCCCGGTTCCTGAAAGATCATCGCGATCTCGTTGCCGCGAATCGCCTGCATCTGTTTTTCGCTCATCTTGTCGAGCGCGCGATTCGCGAAGAGCATCGAGTCTGCAGACACCCGCGCGATTCGAGGAGGCAAGAGTCCCATGACCGCAAGCGAGGTCACGGACTTGCCGGAACCGGACTCCCCCACGAGCCCTAAGGTGCGGCCTCGCTCCAGAGTCAGGTCAACGCCCTTGACCGCGTGAGTGATTCCTTCGTCTGTGTGAAATGCAGTCTTCAGACCGCGCAGCTTCAGCAGCGCGGTCACCTAGGGCGCCTTGGCGGGGAGCTTGACGGGAAGCTCGGCGGTCTTCTCGAATTGCACCTCAAGGCCCGGCTCGACTTCATGCAACGCCCGCACGATGACGTTTGTTCGAACATAGTGGGAGCCCACGCCGTAGGCGGCTGAGCCGGAAACACGAACGACGAGCTTGTCTTCGTCAAACCCAAGCACTTCGCCGTTCGCCCCGTCAGCTTTTAGGAGCGGAAGAACGAGCTCGTCAAAGATGGTACGGAGGGCTTCTGCCCGCTTTTCTTCGTCCGCCGATGAGTTCACCGGGCGAAGATAGCAGCCTCAGCCCCAACAGCAGCGTCAAAAACCTTTCATTCTTCGCCAGCGACGCCGTCGACGGGAAATGAACCTTGGCCTGGCGACACTCAGCCCCAATCGACGAAAGCTCGGATGGCGGCTTTGGGATGGCGTTTCGATGCCAGTCCACGCGCTTCTCAGGCGTTTAGTATCGTTCGATCTGAGGGAGGTTCGGCGCCTATCCAAGGAATCGGTCTGGACCTGGCCCCGCTGGTGCGTAGTCTGTTCGGCATGAGCCGGATGAGTTTTTCCCTCCTTTACCTTTTGGTCGCGAGCTTTGGATGTGGCGATGACGACCGACCCAGACGTGATGGGGGCCCTGGCGGCGGCGCCGACACCAGCGGCGGTCCGTGCACAGACGGTGAGATTCAGTGCTCGGGCTTCGACGTGCAGATCTGCAGCGGCGGCGTCTTCGCCACCAGCGAGACCTGCGAGGCTCCTGCCCAGTGTGTCCGCGGCGTTGGCTGCGGTGCATGCACTCCCCGCGCTCTCTTCTGCGACGGACAGGCTATCCGTGAGTGCGCCCCCGATGGAACCACATCGACCGTCGTCCGGGAGTGCCCCATCAACGAGGGGTGCCAAAGCGGTATCTGTGTCGATGCCTGTGCGGCAGCCGCGGCGAACCGCAGCAATATCGGCTGTGACTACTTCGCCGTCGACCTCGACAATGAGTACGCCACGTTTTTTGGCGCCACGCCCCCAGCCCAAGAACAGTTCGCGGTGGTCCTCGCCAACCCGAGCAACGTGACGGTTCAAGCCACTGTCTACCAGAGCGTCGGGCGCCCAAACGTTGCGGCACAAACGCAGGTAGGCCCTGCATACGTCATCCCGCCCAACGGACTGGTGCGCATCAATCTCGACCCACGGGAACTCGACGGAAGCACGCCGACCGTTGAAGGCCCTGGCACCTTCCTCTCGAATCATGCGTACCGCATTCAGACCAACTTTCCGGTCGTGGCCTATCAGTTCAATCCGATCATCGAGAGCGCATCGAACGACGCATCGCTGCTTCTCCCAGTGCCCGCGCTCGACTCTCGCTACCGAGTCCTCGGGTGGCCGACGGCCAATCCCATCGAGCCTATCGGTGACATGCCCGGCATTCCCGACCACAGCTACGTGACCATCGTAGGCACTCAAGAAGGCACCGAAGTGAGCGTCACTCTCGGCGGCGACACCGTCGCCGGCGGCATCCAAGGTGGCGGAAGCATCCAGGCCTACAGCGCTGGCGAAACCATCACGATGACCCTCGGCCCCTACGACGTCCTCAACCTTGAGAGCGACGGAATCCCCGGTGACCTCTCCGGCACGCTCGTGGAGTCGTCGGCGCCGGTCGCGGTCTTCTCCGGCGGTGAACGCGGCATCGTGGGCGGCGGCTCCATTCCCGCACACCCCGACGGCGCACCGGATGATTTCTGCTGCACCGAGCATCTCGAAGAGCAGGTGTTCCCGACGACGTCTTGGGGCAAGAACTTCGTCATCACGCGTTCACCTGTTCGGACGGACCACCCGACCTGGCGAGAGCCCGATGTCTACCGAATCATCTCGGACCGCGATGGCACCGTCGTGACGACGTCTCTGGCGGCACCGAACAATCAGTTCACTCTCGCCGCCGGCCAGTGGATTGAGTTCTACGCGGACCAGAGCTTCACGATGGAGTCGAACGAAGGCATCAGCATTCAGCAACTCCTTGTCAGCCAGGGCTGGCTGGTGAGCTGGAAGCCCGACCACGGCGGAGACCCTTCGATGATTCTCTTCCCGCCCTTCGAGCAGTACCGAGACAACTACATCGTTCTCACGCCGGAGACCTTTGCAACCAACTACATCGTGATCAGCGCCCCGACAGGAGCCAACTTCACCGTCGATGGCGCGGCACCAAGCTGTGCCATGGAACCCGCAGGCTCCATTGGGGGTACCAGCTTCATCACCTACACCTGTCTCGTCAACGGTGGCGTGCACACCATCGACTCGGATGTTCCCGTCGGTGTGATGGTGTACGGCTACCACAATGTCGGAAGCTACGGCTACGCGGGCGGCTCCAACCTCACGCGCATCAACCCGCTCATCTGATCGCGAGACGAACGCAAAAGAAAAGGCCGCTGCAAACGCAGTGGCCTTTTTCTTTTCGAAGCCGGAGGCTCCTTCAACGGATGCTTAGTGAGAAGCGACGGCGCTGTCCGTTGCCGTCTCCAACTCCACGAAGCGAAGCTCTTCGAGCAGAGAGTTCAGGTGGTCTTCGCCGAGGAACGACCAGACCTGGTACACGCAGCCTTGACCACCAACGGTGAGCGTTGCGGAGGCGACGCCGTCTTCAGCGACGACATCTTGGGTGCTTCCATCGTTGAACATAGCAATGGGCGCTTCTTCGTCGAAATCGACGGCTTCGTCGGTCCCCATGGACGTCCCAGCAACACCAAAAGCGGCGCGGCCACATCGAATGCAGGAGTTTCCGTTGGCGCGGACGCCGGGAGCACCGCGCTGATCGAACTCAAGGGACCAGCCTCCAGCCAAAGTCGCGGCGCGAGCAGGCTCACCAGCGCTCGCCGGAACCATCGGTGCGCACCAGCTGCGGTTTTCGGCACTCTCGAGCGCCGTCGCGACAGTCTCCGGGAGGCTGGACGCAGGCACGAGCGCACCCGACCAAGGCGCCTCTGGAAGCACCGCCAATCCATCGCTCTCGCCGTAAGGCCGAAGTTCAGCGACCTCCACCGCAGCGAACTGCGGCGCCTCGGCGGCGGCAATATCGCCGCTCGTGAGATACGGGTTCGGTGCCACTTCGGTGGCTGTTTGTGTGCCGCAGGCAACGCTGGTCACTAGCGCGACCGACCAAAAACATTTCTTTAACATGAGATCCTCCCGCGCGATTTCGCCCATCACGCTTGACTGCAGCGATACCGGAGCGGCGATCTGCGGGCAAAAAATCGACAATGACCACAACAACACTCAGGGCACTCTGGAGTTCAGCAGAACTCCTGCAGGCGTCCGGTGAAGAGTCGGTGAGCGTCCGCGAATGGTCCGGGCGGCAAATCCCCTTGCTCTGTGCGTCGCGAACGCTAAACGCTCGGGTATGGCAACGATTTCAAAGGTTCTTATTAGCGGTGCCAGTGGCTTCATCGGACGCCGTCTACGGCGCCAGCTTCTCGATGCGGGAACTGAGGTGGTCGCCATTCGCCGCAACGGTTCGCCACCGACCGCTGAAGGCCGAAGCACCGTCGCGAGCTACGCTGACACCGATTCTCTGCGCCGCGTCGTCGCGGAGGAACAGCCCGAGGTCATTCTCCACGTGGCTGGAGTGACGAAGGGTCGCAGCTACGCAGACTTCGAGCGCGGCAACGTGATGCCGACAAAGAACCTGCTCGAAGCCGCCACAGAGTCTTCATCGCTGAAACGCTTCGTCCTCATTTCTTCCCTCGCGGCGTACGGCCCATCGAGCCGTCAACGACCCCTCGTCGAGAGCGATGAGCGGCGGCCGGTTGAGTTTTACGGTCAAAGCAAACGCGCCGCCGAGGAGGTGGTGGAATCCTCTGAGGTGCCTTGGACGATCATGCGACCAAGCGGCGTCTACGGCCCCGGCGATGTCGACTACCTCGAGCTCTTCCGCATGGCCGAAAAGCGGCTCAACGTTTTCTTCGGAAATCGCGAACGCGCCTTCAGCGCCATCTATGTCGACGACTGCATTCGAGCGATCATTGATGGCGCCGCTCATGCGAACACGATTTCGCAAGGCTACTTCCTCACGGATGACGTTCCCACCACCTGGGGGGAGTTCCAAGCAAAGGTCGTCAAGGCCAGCAACAAGCGAGCCCTCAGCCTCAACCTGCCCGAAGGCATCGTGACCCTCGCTGCGCATGCCGGTGAACTTGCTTCCCGCGTCGACGGGAAAGCGCGTCTGCTGAATCGTCAAAAAGCCAAGATGAGCCAGCAGGATGCGTGGCTTTGCAGCGGCGCTAAAGCACGTTCCGACTTTGGTTTTGAAGCGAGCGTCAGCCAAGACGAAGGCGTTCAGCGAACCCGAACTTGGTACCGCGACAACGGTCAAATCTAGGACGATGCCGTCCATCGCTCTCACATTCGTCGCGACCAAGTAGGGCTGGCCTACCCCGGCTCGGTGCCGCGGAATCACTTCACGAAAATCGACGTTGACGGGCGGTCGCGTCTCGGAGTCCCATCGGCGCATGTTCAAGACCATTTCGCCCATCGACGGTTCACTCCTGCTTGAGCGCGAGTTCGCCAGTGACAAAGAAATCGACGCCGCCCTTCATGCCTCAGGCAAGAGCGAGTGGCGCAGGATGCCGCTTGAGGAGCGGATCACCGCGGTGGCAAAGATGGTCGATGCCGTCGTTGGGAAAACAGACGTGCTCGCAAAAGAGCTCACGGAACAAATGGGGCGTCCGATTCGCTACACACCGGGAGAGATCGCCGGCTTCGAGGAGCGGGCGCGGAGGATGATCGAGCTGGCCCCAGAGGCGCTCGCGACCATGCATCCCCCAGAGAAAGATGGCTTTCGGCGCTTCGTCACACGAGAGGCACTCGGAACCGTCCTCGTCCTCTCTCCGTGGAACTACCCGTGGCTCACCAGCGTCAACGCGTTCATTCCAGCGCTTCTCGCAGGCAACACCGTCGTGCTCAAACACAGCGAGCAAACTCCCCTCGTGGCGGAGCGTCTCCAAGAAGCTGCACTCGCGGCGAATCTTCCGGCGGGTGCGTTTCAGTTTCTTCACGCCGACAACAACCAGATCGCGAAAGTCGTCGCGGATGAACGCATCGCACACATCTGCTTCACGGGCTCCGTCGAAGGCGGACGCGCTGTTCACCAGGCCGCGGCGGCTCGCTTCGTCGCGATGGGTCTTGAACTCGGCGGCAAGGACCCGGCATATGTACGTGAGGATGCGGACTTTGATTTCGCCGTCGAGAACCTCGTCGACGGATCGTTCTTCAACTCCGGGCAAAGCTGCTGCGGCGTGGAACGAATCTACGTGCATCAGTCTCACCACGACCGCTTTGTCGAAGCCTTCGTGGCCAAATCAAAGGAGTACGTCTTGGGCGACCCCCGGGAACAAAACACGACGCTCGGTCCCGTCGTACGCGAGCGCAACGCCCTCGCGATCCAAGCACAAATCGATGCCGCGGTTCACGACGGGGCCCAGGCTCACATCGACACGGCTTACCCTGGCAGCGAACGCGGCATTTCCTATCTGGGTCCTCAAGTTCTCTCGGGTCTGAATCACAAAATGACCATCATGCGCGAAGAGACGTTTGGCCCCGTCGCCTGCATCATGCCCGTGGAAGACGACGCCCAAGCCGTCGCGTTGATGAATGACAGCCGCTTTGGATTGACGGGATCCGTTTGGTCCGCGGATCTGGACCGGGTCGTAGAGCTGGGACGCCAGCTCGAAACTGGAACCGTTTTCGCTAACCGTTGCGATGCGCTCGATCCAGATCTCCCCTGGGTGGGCGTCAAAGACTCGGGACGCGGAGCGACGCTGGGTCGCGTCGGCTTCGAACATCTGACGCGGGCGAAGTCGTTTCAT
>JBLHKB010000151.1:0-12938 GCA_047619315.1 Polyangiales bacterium | reverse complement strand
CCCGTCCCTCCCCCAACGCCTCTATCGGCCCTTCCGAATGGTGCTGCCTCTGCTCACGTTGGGGAGCGTCGCTGCGTTTCTGTACGTGGTGTTCATGGAGACGCCCATGGAAGAGCAAATGGGCATCGTGCAGAAGATCTTCTATCTGCATGTTCCAAGTGCCAACGGCATGTACCTGGGCTGGACACTCGCCGCCGTCGGTGGACTTGGCTACTTAGCCACGCGAAAAGACAGCTGGGATGCGCTGGCCGTCGCGGGCGCCGAAGTGGGTACGCTCTTTTGCGTTATCGTCTTGATCACCGGGCCTCTCTGGGGCCGCAAAGCTTGGGGCACCTATTGGGTGTGGGACCCGCGTTTGACGAGCACGCTCCTCGCGGGCCTCGTCTACATGGCGTTCCTCTCGCTGCGCGCGGGCAACCCTGGCGCGACGGAGAAACGCTTTGCGGCGACCTTGGCGATGCTCGGCTTCCCGCTGATGTTTCTTATCAAGTTTAGCGTGCAGGCCTGGAGTGGTCAGCACCCGGTGGTCATGAGCGCCAACGGTGGCGGGATTGCGCCGGCGATGTACCCGGCACTTATCTTGGGCTTTGTGAGCCTGGGCTTCTTGGCGATTTGGCTTCTCGACGCGCGTTATTCCGTTGAACGCACGGCTCAAGAAGCACAACGGATCGAGCTCCTCGTCGCTGAGCGTGGATGGATGGAGAATCAATGAGGCAGTTCGTGAAACATACGTTCCGAAGTCTTGCCTTGGCGGGCGTTCTACTCGCTTCGAGTCCGGTCTTTGCCCAAGAGGAGGGCGGCGCTCAGACTGCGGAGTCCGGCGACACCGAAGACCGCGCGACGACGTTTCGAACCAGCGCGGGTCCCCAGATCGATCGCGTTCCCGGCGGCAAGCTCCTCATCGGCGCTTACGGCCTGGCGTGGCTCGCGATCCTCGGGTTCATGTGGTTTCGCATCGACCGCCAGCAGAAACGCGCCACCGGCGAGCTGGAGCGACTTGCCTCCGTCGTCGATCGGCACTTGAAAAAGGACGGTAAGAGCTGATGCCGTCGATTGGGCACATCTTTTACATCCCAGGGATTCTTCTCCTGGGTTTAGCCATTGGATTTCGTCTCGGCGCCAAAGCCGTGCGCGAAGAATTTGAGCGCCAGAAGCGCGACAGGATGAAATAGCGATGCTCAGCTTCGATCTCACGGACGAACAAACAGAACTCGTCAACAGCGCCCGGCGCTTCACTAAAGAGCGCATCATCCCCGTCGCCGGCGAAGCCGACGAGACGGGTATCTTCCCCAAGGGCGTTTTCGAAGAGGCCTGGGAGCTTGGCTTTGTGGGCTCGGTGTTCCCGGAAGAAGTTGGCGGTCTTGGCCTCCACGAGACCGAGAACGTGCTCATCACGGAAGAGCTCGCTTACGGCTGCACTGGCATCCAGACGTCCATCACGGCGAACACTCTCGCGTCGATGCCTTTGCTCCTCGCCGGCAACGACGCCCAGAAGAAGAAGTACATTGGCATGCTGACGGAGGCGCCGATCTTCGCCGCCTACGCCATCACCGAGCCCGCCGCCGGCAGCGACGCGGCAGGCATTCAGATGCGCGCCAAGAAGGTCGGCGACGACTGGGTTCTGAGCGGCGAGAAGTGCTACATCACGAACGGCTCGTGGGCGAAGTGGTACACGGTCTTTGCGACGGTGGATTCATCTCTCGGACACAAGGGCATCATGTGCTTCGTCGTCGACCGCGACACGCCCGGCCTGAGCGTTGGCAAGAAGGAGAACAAGCTCGGTCAGCGCGCGAGCGATACGGCGACCATCAACTTCGAAGACGTGGTGGTGCCGAAGGAAAACGTCGTCGCCGAAGCCGGTCATGGCTTTAAGGTCGCGATGAAGACCTTCGACCGTACGCGCCCGGACATCGGCGCCGGCGCTTGTGGCTTGATGCGCCGCGCCCTCGACGAGAGCGTTGCCTTTGCCCTCGAGCGCACGACCTTCGGCGTGCCCATCGCTCAGCATCAGATGGTCCAGAAGATCATCGCGGACATGGCCATCAAGTACGAAGCGACACGGCTCCTCGTGCTTAAGGCGGCGTGGATGATCGACAGCGGGAACAGCAACTCCGTTGTCGCGTCGTACTCCAAGGCCTTCGGGGCCGACGCGGCGATGGAAGTGTCGACGGACGCTGTGCAGGTGTTTGGCGGAGCTGGCTACATGAAGGACTACCCCGTCGAGAAGTTGATGCGCGACGCGAAGCTTCTTCAGATCTACGAGGGTACTTCTCAGATTCAGCGCATGGTCATCGCGAAGAACATCTTCGCCGGCAACCGTCCGATCTGAGGGCTTGAGGGCTCTCCACGCGCCGGCGAAGGCTGGCGTGTGAACATGTTGCCTATGGCCGAGGGAGTCGAAGCTCTGTTCGCGCACGGCCGTCGAACTCGCTCGGCGTGATAGTGCCGCCCAGCGCTTCGACGTAGGACGACGCTGCCAGGAGGCCGCAGTAGCGCGCGTAGCGACCGCCAGCTTTGCCTTTGATGGCCTCTTGCCCTTCGAGGGTGAACGCTCGTTCATTGAACTCCTCGCGGAGTGGCGCTCCGTGTGCATCAACGCGAACGATGACGCCGTCGCCGTCGTCGATGACGAAGAGCTCAGGCGTTTTTCGCCGGTCGTGTCGCTCTGCGCTTTCGACAAAGATGGCCACGACATCGGCGAAAGTGGCTCCGCCTTTTGCCATGTGGTTTTCGCCTTGAACCTGCGCGACGGGGTAGCGCTGTATCACCGATGCGGCGACGTCGCCGTCGCGACTCATGGCGTCACCACGACCGAGGAAGCCATCGGCGATCCACGACACCCGCGTCAGTCCCGCCTTGATGTCTTGCAGCGCTGTTCGAAGATCATCGAGGGCCTCCTTGCCATCGGGATCTGCGATTTCGATCTCTGCGAGGAAGTCGACGTTCGCCGTGAGGGTCGCCGTCGGATTCCGCAGGTCGTGGACCAGCATCGCCAGCATGTTCCCAACATCGCTCTTCAAGGTCGTCATCGCTTCTCCTGATGCCTCGTTAACGGTTTGACGTTCAATTACTTTGAGCACTCAAACCCGAGATTTTTCGAATAGTATCCCCAATCAAGGGTACGTTGGCGCCGAATTTTCGGAAATCGTACGCACAGCGGTATGCTCCAGCGATGTCTCTCCGATCTAAAATGGGCTCCAAATATACGATTCTTTTCGTTGTTTTGATGTCATGTGCGCCGGTAGAGACAGCTGTGGAGCCGCTGGACTTGGCGGAGGTGCCCGCCGAAGCGCAGGTGCGCGCCGCGACAACGCCGGCCGTGATGGCGCCTGTCTCTGCAACACCTGCCGCGTTTCGACCGGAGGATGTGACACCGACGCCGAGCCTCATCGTGCCAGGTGAGGGGGCGTTTGATCACGACGTCGTTTTGGAAGCTCTGCGCACCGCCTCGTCGCGTGAGTTCAAACCCGTGGGACACACCAGCGTGGTCTTCCGGATGCGGCTGGAAGGCGAGCACAACGCAGCGTTCCGTCCCCGGACCCGCCGTCATCGGCGCGGCCACCTCGCGGAGGTAGCGGCCTACGCCCTTGGGCGCTTTTTGGGTCTCGACAATGTCGTCCCTGCGACGCTTCGAACGGAATCTCGGCGGCGTATTTCCGAGCATCTGCACTCGCGCTATGACGACGTGCACACGTGGGAAGACCTTGAAGAACGCATCTTCTACCGCTCGCCGACGCAGACGCCGGGCGCCGCTATCTACTGGGTGCCCGACCTCGTCGAGACGGAGCTCGACCAGGGCGCATCGCGCCGCGAGTGGGAAGGTTGGCTCGCCGGAGAGGACATCCCGGAAGAGCGAGTCGCCTTGGCGCGGGACCTCTCCAATGTGCGAGTGTTCGACTACCTCATCGGCAACTGGGACCGATTTAGCGGTGGCAACCTCAAGCTCTTTGGTGGCGAAGTCGAGCGCGTCGCCCTCCGCGACCACAACGTCGCGTTCGGTCGCGTCGGAGCGGAACGAGAAGAGAGGCTCCTAAGCGAAGTACTCGCCTCGCAGCGCTTTTCACGGACGGTGCTCGCGCGCCTGAGTCAACTCGATGCCGAGGGGCTTCAGGGCGTCATCGAGCGCTTCAACAGCGAAGAAGAGCGCCGAGGGCTGGGACTTGAGATTCTCCATCCAACCCAAAGAGATGCGGTTCTCGAACGCGCCGCCGTCGTGCTCTCCCACGTGGGTGCGCTCATCTCGGCGCAGGGGGAAGATGCCGTCCTCTATTTCGATTAGCGCTCGTGCCAACACATTGGTTATAGAGGGTCGCCCGGTCTGAGATTCGGCGGGCTCCTAGACACGAGCGGTGTCAGGATCGCGGAAGACCTCGGTCAGAATTGGCGGCACCTTGGAAAAGTCACACACAGCGATCGGATGGCGGGAGTGGGTTGCCCTTCCCGACCTTGGAACCGAGTGGATCAAGTGCAAGGTCGACACGGGCGCGCGCTCGTCGTCCCTTCACGCCTTTGACATCGAGCTCTTCGACCGTGACGGAGCCCAGTGGGTTCGCTTTGAAGTTCATCCGTGGCAGGGCTCCGCGATGGACGCGGTGCGGACGGAAGCCCCACTGGCCGACCTTCGCTCTGTGAAGAGCTCCTCTGGCAAGAGCGAGGAACGTCCTGTCATCCGGTCCCGCGTCGTCGTGGGTGACCAAGAGCACGAGATCGATCTCACGCTCACGTTGCGCGACGAGATGGGCTTTCGCATGCTCCTCGGGCGAGAGGCCCTTCGGACGCGATTCCTCGTCGACCCAGGTCAATCGTACCTCACCGGGCGGCCACCTCGCGAAGTGCTTAAAAACAACCGGCGAGTTCCAGACGCCGGGCTGCTCCCGGGCGAAGACGACCAGTAGCTCTCCCACTTCGCGCGTCCTTACATCGAACGAACTCTACCCTGGCGAGCAACGAAGCTCCCGGACCCACCCTCTTGCACGATCGGAAACCATCATGAAGCTCGCTCTCTTGTGCCGAAACGAAAAGCTCTACTCTCATCGTCGTCTCGTCGAGGCCGCCGAGGAGCGCGGCCATGATATCGAGGTCGTGGACCACCTTCGTTGCTACATCAACATCACATCGAACGCCCCATCCGTTCGTTATAAGGGCGAGAAGCTGCCGCACTACGACGCGGTGATTCCGCGCATCGGCGCGTCCGTGACGTTCTATGGCTGTGCTGTTCTTCGCCAGTTCGAGATGATGGGCGTCTACCCGTTGAACGAGTCCGTCGCCGTCAGCCGTTCACGCGACAAGCTTCGTAGCCTCCAGCTTCTTGCGCGCAAAGGCGTGGGGCTGCCCGTGACGGTGTTCGCCCACCGAACCAACCAAGCCGGCGCGATCCTAGAAATGCTCGGTGGCGCACCCGTCGTCATCAAGCTCATCGAAGGCACTCAGGGTATTGGCGTCGTCCTCGGCGAGACCGAGCGCGCCGCAGAGAGCATCATCGAGGCGTTTGGTGGTGTGAACACAAACATCCTCGTCCAAGAGTTCATCGAAGAGGCCAATGGCGAAGATGTCCGCTGCTTCGTCATCGGCGGCAAGGTCGTGGCGGCCATGCTTCGTAAAGGTGCCGAGGGAGAGTTCCGTTCGAACCTTCACCGCGGCGGGTCTGCGAAGTCCATCAAGATCACTCCCGAGGAGCGGAAGGCCGCCATCCTGGCTGCCAAGGCGATGGGTCTGAACGTCTGTGGTGTTGATCTTTTGCGATCGAAGCGTGGCCCCGTCGTCATGGAAGTGAACTCGTCGCCGGGTCTTGAGGGCATCGAAAAGGCCACCGGTATCGACGTCGCTGGGATGATCATCGAGTTTATCGAGAAGTCTGCGAAGCCTGGGAAGACCAAAACGCGCAGCGTTGGTTGAGCACAGCTGCTATCCAGAAGGCATGGCCCTCGAAGGAACAATTCAGAAGCTCGGACTCGAAGGCGGCCTGTGGGCTCTCGTGAAAGACGACGGCTCACAGGTGGAGCTCATCGACCCACCGGCGGAGCTTCGGCAACCTGGTCGTAGAGCCCGCTTGGTGAAGGTCCGGCGGGAGACCGCGGAGGTTTCCGTAGGAATGGTCGGTGACGCCGTCGAAGTGGTGTCGTTTGAATGGGTCCGTTGACGGACGACGGCCACACCCAAACGTTTCTATAGAAGGGAACTTTTCGGAAGTTCCCTGGCCGCCGCAGGAGCCTCACCCTCAAACGTTTCCTTGCGCGAAGCACCACCAAGGCTCAAAACCCGTTCTCTATGCTCGATCCGACCACGCTCAAAGGCCACCTTGACCAGCTCGGCTGGGATGTGAAGCCCCACGGCGCGGGCACGCTCCGCAGCGTGCACCAGACGGACGAGGGTGAGATGGTGGTGTACCTGCGCCTTCATGCGAACTGGCTCGTCGCTTCGGTGGTCCCGTTCTTGGCGACGAAGGGCGACAACAGCTTCGAGCTGGGGCGTTGGCTGCTCCGGATGAACCGAGACATGCCCCTCGCGAAGTTCGCCTACGATGAGGACGGCGATGTTTCCATCAACATTGAGCTGCCCACCGAGAATGTCGACTTCAGTGAAGTGAAGTGGGCCCTCGAAGAGCTCCTTGAGCAGGCGACGACACACCGGGCGACGCTTCGCTCGGCGGCGGAGGACGCGTGAAAATCGAAGCAGACGCTTTTGTCGACCACCCGGCGGACGAAGTGTTCAGGGCGTACCGGGATGTGCTGCCTCGACTCGTGGAGCAGATCCCACAGGTGCGCGCCGTCATCGTTCAGTCTCGCAAAGAGTCCGGAACCATCGTCGAGCTCGTCAACCTCTGGCATGGCGATTCGCCGGTGCCCGCCATCGCTGCGAAGATACTGCCGACGCGCGCCTCTTGGTTTGACCATGCGTCGTGGGATTCCGCGGCTCTTGAGGCTACCTGGCGCATCGAGAGCGAAGTGTTCACGGACGCGATTCGCTGCGAAGGCGTCAATCGTTTCGTCGCCGTGGGCAACGAGACGCGCGTGGAAGTGCGCGCTGAGATCCGCATCGATCTCTCCAAACTTCGCATGGTCCCGGACATGATCGCAGGACCGATTGGCTCCGCCATCGAGCGATTCTTCGTGAAGCAGTTTACGCCCAGCGTCGGCACAGTTTGCGACGCCATCGGCAACTACCTCGACGAGCAGTGAACCTCTTCGACAGTCAGCGCGAGGTGCCTCTCGCCGACCGCATGCGACCGCGTAGTCTCGCCGAAGTTGTTGGCCAGCGTCATCTCCTTGGGCCGGGCCACCTCCTCGCGCGCTTGATTCGCGCCGACAAGCCTCCTTCGATGGTGCTTTGGGGCCCACCGGGCACTGGAAAGACCACTCTCGCGCAGGTCGTCGCGAGTGAAAGCCAAGCGCACTTCGTGCTGTTTAGCGCGGTCCTTGGAGGGGTGCCGGACCTCCGAAAGCGCATCGCCGAAGCTACGGAACGCAGCCGCCTCGGAAAGCGCACGATTCTCTTCGTCGACGAGATCCACCGCTTCAATAAGGCGCAGCAGGATGCGCTCTTGCCCCACGTTGAGAACGGCACCGTCACTCTGATCGGCGCGACGACGGAGAACCCTTCGTTTGCCGTCAACGCGGCGCTCTTGAGTCGAGCGCGTGTCTTCCGATTGCAGAGCCTTGAAGACGACGACATCTCGTTGGTGCTCCGCCATGCTCTGGAGAGCGAGCGTGGACTTTCGGGCAAGACGACGATCAGCGATGACGCCATCGCGGCGCTCGCAGCGGCGTCTCAAGGAGATGCGCGTCGTGCTTTGACGGCGCTTGAGTCCCTCGCCGCCGATGGCCGACCCGTCGACGTGGAGATGGTCGCCGAGGCCTTCGAGTCCAAGACGCTGCTCTACGACAAGGGCGGCGAAGAGCACTACAACGTGGTCAGCGCGTTCATCAAGTCGATGCGCGGAAGCGACCCCGACGCCAGCGTGTACTGGATGATGCGCATGCTCGATGCCGGCGAAGACCCGCGCTTCATCATGCGGCGCCTCATCATCTTTGCGAGCGAAGACATCGGCGTCGCCGACCCGCGCGCTTTGACCTTGGCGATGTCCGCCGACGCCGCGTTGTCTCGCCTCGGTTTGCCCGAAGCGACCCACGCCATCGCACAGTGCACGGTCTACTTGGCCGTCGCGCCGAAATCCAACGCTAGCTACCAGGCGTTTCTTCGGGCGCGCGCCGACATCGAAAAGCACGGCGCTTTGCCCGTGCCGATGAAGCTTCGAAACGCCGCGACAAAGGCCATGAAGAGCTGGGGCTACGGTGACGGCTACCGCTATCCCCATGATGAAGGGGGTCACGCCGGCGGCGAGACTTACTTGCCCGACAAGCTGGTTGGACAGGTCTACTTCGAGCCAAGCGGCAATGGTCTGGAAGGTCGGATTCGCGAGCGCGTGCGCGGCAGACGTGGCGAAGAAGAGGAAAAAGCGAAGGAGACCGAATGAGAGAGGACGTCCGCCGCGTGCTGAGCGCGTTTGACTTGAACAGCGCGAAAGCCACGCCCATCACGATGGGGCTCATCAACGAGACCTTTCGCATCGACGCGAGGGAAGGCTCCTACGCCCTTCAGCGATTGCATCCGGCTTTTGCCGGCACGCTCAACGACGACCTCGACGCGATCACGACGCGGGTCGACGGCGCTGGCATCCCCACGCCGCGGCTCTTGCGCACCACGGACGGAGCGGCCTTTGTCGGTGACGAGGGCAACGCTTGGCGCATGATCACCTGGCTCGAGGGCGAGGCGTTTCACGCCACCGATGGGCCGGACAAGCTCGCCTCCGCAGGGCGCCTCGTCGCTCGCTTTCATGGCGCCCTCATCGGCATGGAACATGAGTTCGCCTTCTCGCGTCCAGGTGCCCACGACACGGCAGCGCATCGAGGTCGCTTGGCCGAGCGCGCAAAGAAGCCGCATCCACGGGCGGACGTCCTCGTTCCCCTCGCCAGCGCGATCACGGGATACCCGCTCGCTCGACTGCCGAAGTTGCCCAAACGCATCGTTCACGGGGACCTGAAGTTCTCGAACATACTGTTCCGTGGTGACGAAGCTGTGGCCCTTGTGGATCTGGATACGCTCCAGTGGGGCAACGTGGTGGTGGAGCTCGGCGACGCTCTCCGCTCGTGGTGCAATCCTCAAGGCGAGGATACAAACGAGCCGCACTTTCGCAGGGACTATTACGACGCCGCCATCGGCGGCTACTTCGACGAGGTGGGTCCGTGGTTGAGCGACGCCGAACGCGCCGCGATTCCACTGGGTCCCGAGCGAATCGCCCTCGAGCTATCCTCGCGCTTCTGTCTGGACGCGTTCGAGGAGAGTTACTTTCGCTGGGACGAGAAGCGCTTCGGCTCCTCCAGCGAACACAATGAGATGCGCGCCCGGGCGCAGCTCTTCCTGGCGAAGAGCGCCGAAGCACAACTTAGCTACTAAGGATCCAAACATGAGCCTGCTCTTTCCACGACTGAACTTCGCCGACGACGCGCTCGCGCTCCGCGTCGGCGACGTCGAGCTAAGCTACGCCGCCCTCGCGGCGCGTGCGGGTGGGTTCGCCGCCGAGCTGTCCGAGGAGGGCGTCACCCGTGGCGATCGAGTCGGCGTCTTTAGCGACGCACACCCCGGTACCGTGGTCGCCATGATGGGCGCCATCGCCGCAGGCGTGACGGTGGTGCCGCTCAACCCTAAGCTGGGAAGCAAAGAGCGCGGGCACATCCTAAAAGACAGCGCGCCGAAGCGTGTTTACTCCGCCGTCGCGCGTGAAGTCGATGGTATCGACGTGCGGTCGATCCCGGAGCGAGAAGCACCGCTGCCGAGGCGCGAGACTTCCGGCGACGAAGTACTCGTGCTCTACACCAGCGGCACGACGGGCTTGCCAAAGGGCGCGGTCCTGCGGGACACGCAGGTGGCGGCGAACATCGACGGCCTCGCCGAAGCGTGGGCGTGGACCGACGACGACGTGGTGGTTCACGCGCTGCCTCTTTTTCATGTGCACGGACTTGTGCTGGGGCTCTTCGGAAGCCTGCGGGTTGGCGGCGCGCTCTGGACCTTCGAGCGCTTCGAGGTGGACGCCATCGCTGACGCTCTCGCCGGCGAGGGCACGATGTTCTTCGCGGTTCCGACCATGCACCATCGGTGGGCCACGGCGGCGGAAGACAACGCGGCCATCGTCGACAAGATGAAGTGCGCGCGACTCCTGATCTCGGGGTCTGCCGGGCTCCCTGTGCGTGAACATCGGCGCATCGAGGCGCTCATCGGTCGCGCCGTGTTCGAGCGCTACGGACTCACGGAGACTCTGATCAACTGTGCCGTGCCTGAGAAGCGCGGGCCCATGCCGGGCACCGTCGGCTTTCCCCTTCGCGGCGTCGAACTGCGACTTGTGGACGACGCGCGAAACGTCCTCGACGCCCACGACGGGACCACCATCGGAGAGATCGTGGTGCGTGGTCCTTCGGTATTCGGCGGCTACTTGGGGCGCGAAGACGCGACGGCGGCGGCGATGGACGATGAGGGCTGGTTCTACACCGGCGACCTCGCGACGCGCGACGAAGAGGGCGCGATTCGAATCATGGGGCGACGAAGCGTCGACCTGATCAAAACCGGTGGCTATAAAGTGGGCGCTGGCGAAGTCGAAGCGTGCATTCTCGAGATCGAGGGCGTTGCCGAGTGCGCCGTTGTGGGCGTGCCGGACGAGGACCTAGGCCAGCGCATCGAAGCGCACATCGTGTGCCGTGAAGGGGCCTCCGTGGATCCCCAGGTCGCCATGGATCGCGTCGCGTCGGCGCTCACCCCGCACAAGCGTCCACGTGCGGTGCACTTCATCGATGCGCTGCCGCGAAACGCGATGGGTAAGGTGCAGAAGAAGCGCCTGCTTCCTTAAGAGGCGATGGGGACGAGGCGATGGGGACGAGGCGATGGGGACGAGGCGATGGGGACGGGGTCATGACTATGTCTCTTTGATGACTTGGGCTGAGCCGGGCGAGCGGGTCACGACGGACGAGGCGATGGGGACCACGACGGACGAGGCGATGGGGACGGGGTCATGGCTATGACTCTTTGATGACTTGGGCTAAGCCGGGCGAGCTATGGTCATCATATAGTCATAGTCATGACCCCGTCCCCAGCTTAGTTGGCTTGAAGGACCGGGGGCGCTGTGGGGTCTGGGATCTCGACGCTCATGTCGAGGTCCAGGTGGAGGCGTTCACCGTCGCTGTCGAAGCGGAGCGTCTCGATGCGAGCGCCCGCGAGAAGGGGTGAGGCGGCGATGGCAGGGGCGACGTCGCGAAACGCGACGGTCTGTGGCTCGGCGCGGAGACGCTCGCAGATGGTCCCTCGGACATCGATGGCTCGCTGAAGCGACGCCGGGATGCCTCGTATCTGAAAGTGGTCGCACCGTTCCACAGATGCGCTCAGCGCCAGCTCGCTGAGAAGCGTTGGGGCGTTGCTCTCGACGCCTGCAGTCACATCGAGATCGACGATCACGGTGGTGTTGAGGAGCTCGACAAGGCTCTGGTTCTCTTCGAGGCACGGGTAGGGCACCCGGCCTTCGATGGAATGTTCGCAGAACCCAGGGAGCCCGTTGTCGAAGCATGGCAGCGAGACGGTCTCGCTGACCTCGTGGTGGCACACGCTGAGGTCGACCTCTCGCTCGTCGGCGAGGATAACGAGCCTCAGGGCCAGGGAGCCGCGCGCCCGCAGGCTGCCACGGTTGAAGCCGAGCTCCCAGCCACCAAAGCCCGCGGTATCGAGACGCGCGCGAAAACGCGAGAGGTTACGGGCCATGAGGACGCCCGTGGTGGACTGCATCATGGCCTGCGTCGCGGCGTCGAAGTCTTGCTCTTCGCCAAAGATCGCCGGCGGGAGCTGAGGACTCAAGAGTGCGAGGACCTCCTCCTCTGGAAGTGAAAGCCGGAGGCCTTCGGTGGCGAAACGAAGCGTTCCATTTTGGCGCTCGATGCGCATGGAACGGAACTGAAGGCGCAGGTCCTCGATGGCGATCTCGCCGGCGGATTGCACCTGCACGTCGCCTGGCGCGTGGAGCTCTAAGTAGCCTTCGCCGTTCGTCGCTCTGGCTTCGACTTCAAGGCGCGGCGCGCTGACCGTGTGTCCTTCTCCGACGCGTACTTCAACGCCATCGAGGACCGCGTTCAGTGCGTAGGTGCCGCGGGAGTCGCGAAGGCTGAGCCGTGTCTCCCCGCTGAGGCTTCCTTCGACATGGGCGCCGCCGATGTCGACGGCGATGCGTCCGTTTTGCGCGATGACTTCGCCGGAGGCCGCGCTCAACGCATTCCACGAGTCTCCGTGAACATCGCGAATCGAAAGATGCTCGAAGCGTAGCGTGGTCTCGCCATCGCCGATCTCGGCCCCTTCAAAACGCATCTCGCGCAGGGCGAGGGCGGACGAGGCGATGACTTCCTCCGTGGCTGCGGCTTCCTCCGTGGCTGCGGCTTCGTCCACGCTCTCTTCCGTCGCGCTCTCTTCCGTCGCGCTCTCTTCCGTCGCGCTCTCTTCCGTCGCGCTCTCTTCCGTCGCGCTCTCTTCCGTCGCGCTCTCTTGGGTCTCTTGGCCAAACGTGGCGCGCTCGACGTGCACGGAGTCGAATCGAACACGGTGTTCATTGACGGCGATGGAACCTTCGCCGAGCACCATGTCGCCGCGCAGGCTGCGAACGCACTCGCTCTCGCCGCCGACGGGTCCGCCGCACTCGTAGCGAGTCAGTTCAAAGCGCGCCGAGGTCAGCGCGATGGAGTCCTCGCTCCCATCCTGGACGTAGCGCCCGGCGCCGAGCACGAGCTGGCTTGGTCGGTCGACGGTGGTGAGCGTGAGACGACCGACGGAGGTGTTTCCTTCGCGACGCCGCGAGTAGGTGCCGCGCGCATCGAACTCGCCGGAGTCGACGCAAAGGTGACCGCCATCGCTGG
>JBLHKB010000150.1:0-12941 GCA_047619315.1 Polyangiales bacterium | reverse complement strand
CAGCACGTGAGTCGCTCTACACAGCGGTCCACGCCTCCAAGGTAGCGCGAGCGGCCCTCGAGGCGCGTCGCGGGGAACATGACGGTGCACGAACGGTCATGGGCAACAGTGAAGTGGCGCTCAAGGAGCTTCGCTCGGTGATCGATTTGGTCAGCGGAGAAGTCGGCGAGCTGACACTTCGAGACCGTGAGCTGTCGATGGAGCTGAGCTACCTGCTGGAGCAGGTCGAAGAGCGTCACCGCGTCGAACTGCCGAAGATCCTCACGGATTTCCACGCGCGGGAGTTGCCAAGCGAAGCGGAACGTCAGCGCGTGACAGAGCTGCAGCGTCTCATCGACCGTATGGGCGAGATCAACCTGATGGCCATCGAGGAGTACGACGAGAAGTCCGAGCGCTTCACGACTCTGGATGCTCAACGGATCGACCTCGAGGACGCACTCAAGACCTTGGATCGCGCTATCCGCGAGATGAACAAGGAGAGCCGACGAATGTTCAAGGAAGCATTTGTGGCCATCAACGAGCGCTTCAAGCGCCTCTTCCCGGTGCTCTTCCGTGGGGGCAAAGCCGAGCTCAAGCTCAGCGACCCGAACGACCTTCTCGGTAGTGGCCTCGAGATCCTCGCGCAGCCTCCGGGCAAGAAGCTCTCGAGTCTTGAGCTGATGAGCGGTGGAGAGCGCGCGTTGACGGCGGTGGCGATGATCTTTGCCATCTTCCAGTACAAGCCGAGCCCGTTCTGTCTCCTCGATGAGGTTGATGCTCCGCTCGACGAGGCGAATATCTCTCGCTTCGCACAGGCGATTCGTCAGATGACGGACCGAAGCCAGTTCATCGTGATCACTCACTCGAAGCGCACGATGGAGTACACCGACGTGCTCTACGGTGTGACGATGGAGCAACCGGGAGTGTCCAAGGTCGTCGCCGTCGAACTACGCGGCGAGAAGCGGCCCGTACCCGGAAGCGGTCGCGACATCGCCGTCGCATAAGCGGAACCAACACTGGAAGAGCCGAGCGGTCCCTGGGGCGCTCGGCTTTTTTCGTTTGTGATGTCAGGCGTTGGTGCAGGTGCTGATCTCAGGAGAGTCGTCGAGGTGGGCTTATTGCAGAAATGTAGAAGGACCCAAAAGAGCTGCGGCGCTTGGGTTACGGTGGCGAATGAACGTACGTTTTCTTCTCGTCGTCTTGGCCGCTTGTTCCGGAGAGACAACGGCGCCGTCCATCGAAGAGCTTCCCATCGTCTCTCCGCAAGTCGGCATCGAGCCTTCTTCGGAGGTGGTACTCGCGCCGCCACCCGAAGCCGCCGTGCTTTCACCAGAGCCGCCGTCCGGTGAGGACAAGCCAGGCGAAAGCGTTGGGGCGTCCGACGAAGAGCGGGCAGCTGCCGCCGCCTTGGCGGCGGCGTTGATGGAGGAGGCCGCGGAGGTGACGGGAGTTCCACAAAACGAAGTAGACGGCATTCTTCAGGGAATCACGAACTCGGCTCCGACGGCGACGGACGAAGACCGGCAAGCTAGTCCACGCTCGGCGCGACCCGGTCGACCGGATGTGGCGTCGAGCTGCAACACGATCGCTTTCGCGAGCGAGTGCATGGAGACCGCTCGCACGGCGACGGGCCAAGGCTATCGCAGCACCCAAGCGATGTGCGTGAACGGGATCTGGTCAACGACGGATCCATGTCCGGGAGCTGGCCGGACCGGGACCTGCCGCATCACGGAGGACCAGCAGGTCGTGCATTACTACTACGCTCCATCCGACCGTGATCCCGACCCGATGGTGCGGGCACGAAGAGTATGTGAGAGCTACAGCGGTGAGTTCTTTGCTGCACGCACCCATCCTCTCAATGGTCGCTGACCTCATCAGGATGCAAACCCGCCAGCGCTAGATCAGCGCTTCGCTCGAACGTTCGCTCGAAGCTACGGGCTAGGCCGAACCGCGTCGATAGTGTGTCGAAGCGCTACCGCGTGGTCTGGGGTGTCGCTGAGACCGATGAAGAGAACGATGCCCCCTCCGAAGCGAGCGCGGACGACAAAGCCAGCCCGTTCCGGGAGTCCTGGTGGGGTCGCAACGAAGGTGTGCGTCTCGACCTCCTGGCCGAGCAGCGGGCTTTGGGCTCGCGCCGTAAACCGGGGAGCGCCGACGATGCCGGAGGTGCGTAAAAAGGCGCGAAGGTCGTCGCGAAGTAGCTCGAAACCTTCCTCGTCATCCATAAGGGAGGCGACGCTGACGAAGGTCGCTTCTTTCGATTCGTCGATGAGGAGGCACGCGTTGTCTCCTGCGGCGAGTGCGAAGCTCTCGGCGACGGGGAACTCGAGTGTGCCGAGCTCGAGAGCACACGGCTGGTACGTTGGAGGCGGCGCCCCCAGTGATGGGGCGCTGGTTGCTCTTTGTGCACAGGAGCACAAAGCCAAGGCGAGTGCCCAAGAGCCGTAGAGCGCCGCGCGCTGGGACACGCTCACGCCGCGCCGGGGTCGCCGACGATGGAGGTGAGGGCGTTGCGGTGTGCTTCTTTGAGCGTCGCGATGTCCACAGACGCACCTTCGATCTGCAGGGCGTTTCCGCCCACGACGCCGAGGCGTTCACATGGAACATGACGGTCCCGCGCGATGCGTTCGATCTCCGCGGCGTGCTGCGGCATCACACTGACGACGACCCGCGATGGCTCTTCAGCGAAGGCTCGCGCGACGCTGCTGGCGTCGAGTGATGGTGGAAGCGTGGTGATAGCTCCAACGCCGCCGGCGATGCAGCTTTCGGCGAGGGTGACGGCGAGCCCACCATCGGAGACATCGTGGGCGCTGCGTAGAAGGCCCGTGCGGCTAAGCTCTCCGAGGCACTCCTGAAGTGCCCTCTCGGCTTCAAGGTCGAGGCGCGGAAGCTCGCCGCTGACTCGTCCGAGGGTGCTTGTCCGATGTTCGGAGCCCGCGAGGTTGCCGCCACTGGCCTTGCCCAAGTGGAGGATGACGTCGCCCTCCGTGTCAAAGGCCATGGTGGTGAGGTGGTCGAGGGAGTCGAGTTGTCCGACGATGGCGACGGTGGGTGTCGGCAGAATCGCTTTGTCGCCGGTCTCATTGTAGAGGCTGACGTTGCCGGAGACGACGGGCACGCCAAGGGCGTTGCAGGCCGCGGCGATGCCGTCGATGGCTTGGGCGAAGCGCCACATATTCTCGGGGACCTCAGGGTTGCCGAAGTTGAGGCAGTCCGTGAGAGCGAGGGGGCGGCCGCCGACGCAGCGAATGTTGCGTGCGCATTCAGCGACGGCCATGGCAGCGCCGTGGAAGGGGTCGAGTTGCACGTAGCGGCCGTTGCAGTCGGCGCTGAGCGCGAGGTACTTCTCGATGGTCTTTCCGTCGCGTTCACAGAACGCGCGAATAACGGCGGCGTCGCCTTCTCCGGGACGGACCAGTGTTCCGTCGCGGACGACGTGGTCGTATTGACGCCAGATCCACGCGCGGCTGCCGATGTTGGGATGACCGATGAGACGAATGAGTTCACTCGCGAGGTCCGTTCCGCTTTGGCTGGTGAGGGCGGCGTCGCTCTCGCTGATGGGCTCGGGGGTGGGGGCGCGTTGAGGCCGGTCGTACTTTGGCGCGGCGTCCGTCAGGAGGTCGATGGGCAGATCGACGACGGTGATCGGTGCCGGGGCGGGGCTATTCTCGTCGAGGGGGTCGTAGCCCGGGGTGGCTTTGCAGATGAAGCGTTTTGTGTCCGTGACCTTGCCGACGATGGCGACTTCGATGTCCCATTTTTCGCAGAGATCGAAGACCTCCTGGGCCCGCCCGGGCTTGGCGACCATGATCATGCGTTCTTGAGACTCACTCAGAAGCATCTCGTAGGGCGTGAGCATTTCAGTGCGGCGGGGGATGGCGTCGAGGTCGAGCTCAAGGCCGGTGCCGGCGCGACTGGCCATCTCGACGGATGAACTGGTGAGGCCCGCGGCGCCCATGTCCTGGACACCGGCGAGGCAACCCGTGGCGAAGATCTCAAGGCAGCATTCGAGGAGCAGCTTCTCCATGAAAGGGTCACCGACTTGAACGGTGGGGAGCTTCTTCTCGGCGTCGTCTTCGAAGGTGGCGCTCGCCATGGTGGCGCCGTGAATGCCGTCGCGACCGGTGCGAGCGCCGACGTAGATGACGTCGTTGCCGATGCCTTCGGCGCGACCGTAGAAGAGGGAGTCGCTTTCGGCGATGCCGAGGGCGAAGGCGTTGACGAGGATGTTCCCGTCGTAGCTCTCGTCGAACTGAACTTCGCCGCCAACGGTGGGGACGCCGATGCAGTTGCCGTAGTCGCCGATGCCCGCGACGACCCCTCGAAGAAGTTCGGCGGTGCGTGGATGGTCTGGGCGGCCAAAGCGCAGGCTGTTGAGGTTTGCGATGGGGCGTGCGCCCATGGTGAAGACGTCGCGAAGGATGCCGCCGACGCCGGTCGCGGCGCCTTGGTGGGGTGAGATGAAGCTCGGGTGGTTGTGGCTCTCCATCTTGAAGACGGCGCAGAAGCCATCACCGATATCGACGGCGCCGGCGTTTTCGCCCGGGCCCTGAACAACCAGCGGACCCTCCGTGGGGAGGCGCGCGAGATGAACGCGCGAAGACTTGTAGGAGCAGTGTTCGCTCCACATGACGGAAATGACGCCGAGCTCCGCGTAGGTGGGCGTTCGAGCGATGGTCTTGAGGGCGTCTTCGTATTCGCTGGGCGCGAGCCCAAACTCGGCGGCGAGGGCCTGGTTCACTTCGGGGTCGTCGGGCATCGCGTGGACGTTTTGGACGGGTTTCGGTTCGCCTGTGTTCATTGGCCTTCTCCTTCGAGGTGCGCTTTCAGGGACAGGAAAATCGACAGGCCATCGGCGCGCTTTTCGCGTCCACCGAGGACGGCCTCGCTAGCGCGTTCGGGGTGGGGCATCATGCCGAGGACGCGGCCGCCTGCGTCATACACGCCGGCGATGGCGCCGAGACTTCCGTTGGGATTAATGCGGAGGCCGGACGCGTCGCGGGCGTTGTCGTCGGTGGGAACGTGACCGGCGGCGTCGCAGTAGCGAAAGGCGACACGCCCGTTGTCTTCGAGCTCCTGAAGGGTCTGAGCGTCGCATTGATAGCGGCCGTCGGCGTGGGCGATGGGCATGCGCAAGGGAGCGCCGCTTGAGATGGCGTCGGTGAAAGCGCCTTTGCCCTCGGGCCGCAGGTGAATGTCTCGGCATTCGAAGCGCAGGTGAGCGTTTCGGGTGAGTGCGCCGGGAAGAAGCTGAAGCTCCGTCAGGATCTGAAAGCCGTTGCAGATGCCCAAGATGGGTCCGCCGGCTTTCGCGAAGGACACGAGCGCTTCGGTGATGGGTGAAAAACGCGCGATGGCGCCGGGCCGCAGATAGTCGCCGTAGGAGAAGCCGCCGGGGATCACAACGGCGTCCGCCGGTCCAAGCTCTTTCTCTTTGTGGAAGACATAGCGGGCGTCCGCGCCAAGCACATCACGGGCCACGTGGAGGGCATCCCAGTCAGCGTTTGAGCCCGGAAACTGAATGACGGCGATCTGCAAAACGGCCTCCTTCTTCGGAGGCGAAGTACCGCGTTCATCGCCCGTGGGCAATGGCCCCAAAGGCGCTGGGGTGTTGCCTCTGTGAAAGCTCTCAGGTCAGTGGCTTGCCCTTCGGAGCGAAAACCCGTCATTCTGGGACCATGGCAAGGTCTCACGCGTTTGTTTCTGCATGTTCGTTGGGTTTTTTCGCCCTTTCGATGCTGACCCTGCCTTCCCTCGCCAGCGCGGAGGTGGAGGTGGAGAGCCTTGAGACGCTTCATGACGCCTGCCACAGCGCGCCGCGTCGCGATCGCGCTGTTCTTTATATGACGCAGCTCGAGAACTTCCGATTTCACGCACATGACGCCAGGAGCGGTCTCCTCGCCGTCGACACCCGTCGCAACTTTCGAATCCTGGAGGGAGCGGCCGAGCTCTTCCCATCGGGCCTCGAGTCCATCGGCTTTCCGGCCACGCGTGATCGCGCCGGCGAGCTTCGTCGCTATGGCCGTAAGCTCCGCGTGGGGTTTTTCCTGGCGTTCGATGGCGGCCAGGCGTGTTTGGTGCGTCCCGCGGCTGCGGTGACCACCGTGCGCATCGACGTCGCCTACGTGGAGCTGCTCAATGGACGCGGTCAGGTGCTTGCACGTGAAGATACGGAGCGCCTTCGGGCCTGGCGTGATGACGATGTTCCCGAGCCGGGACTGAGTTTCGGGGAGCTGGAAGTCCAAGAGGGCGATGCGATCGTTACTGGGGCTCTTCAGAGCAAGCGAGCGGCGCTGCTCGCCTGCTTCACCAGCGCGGTGGCTCGTGGGGCTACGCGCCGAGCCATGGTGACGTTGCGGCTGCGAGTTACGGGGGGGCGAGTGGCTCACGTGGAGACGGAGCTCTCGTCTCTTGGTGACCGCGAAGGCGTGGAGTGTCTTCGCGCGTCTCTTCTGGGTGCGCCGGCAAACGGGACTGGGCTGGTGCGCGTGCCGCTGCGTCACCACACGGCCCCTCGTCCCTAATTCCGAGTCACGGGTCCGACGGGTCCGCAGCGGGCCGCTACTCTGGCGTGTTTCGCGAGTGCGTCCAGGAGCTTGGCGTTGTACACGGAATCGGGTGCCCACTTGGCACTCGGACTGGATCTGCCAATGCCATCGTTCATTTTCGTGAGTCTGCTTTTGGTGAGCGCGCTCTTCGCCCCTGTTGTGGAGGCGCAAACCGAGCGCTCTGCGCAGTCGTCTGGGGCGACGTCTGGGGCGACGTCTGGGGCGGAAGATGAGTTCAGGCCCAGTTATTGGGTGGGCGCTCAGCTTCATGCGCACTTTCTGTCAGCGCTCTTGGACAAGGAGCCGCTGCAGCTGAGCGCTGGGTTTGCCCTCACCGGCGGCATTGAGTTTGAACGCGCGGGGATCACGTTGGTGCTGGAGAACACTTGGTTTCCTGAGGCTGAGCTTGCCTTGGACTCGGACGACACGTTTGAGGGTGTCGCTCAAGGTGTCCTGGCGCTGTTGGTTGGCTTCGATGTCCGGTATGCGTCGGACAGGCTCCGCTTTCAGCTCGCGGCGGGTCCCACGCTTCTCTTGCGCAACACGCTCGTCGATGAGGCCGGGACCATCGGTCTTGGGTTCGAGTCGCGACCCGTCGGAATTCGCGTTCCGCTTCCGCGCTTCAAGACGCTCGTTGTGGACCCACTCGCGTTCTCCATGCTGATTCCCGACTTCTCAGGAATCCCCCTCTTGCTCGTCCAGGTGAGAACGACGGTCACCCTCGAGTTCGATCTCTCAAGGTAGTCATCATGCCCAATCTACGCTCACGTCTAATTCTCCTGGCATGTCTTTTCGTCGGTCTCATCGACGTCCCTCATGCACATGCGTTTACTGTTCAGTCGGGTTTCTCGAGCGGCTGTCACGAGCGCATTTCTGTGGCGTCCTTCCTCATTGGCGGCGCAGGCATTGAGCTGCTCCCGGATGAGCTGGTGCCGGATGGGGAGTGGGAGGAGATCCTCGACCATCTCTATCCAGATGCGTCGGGGTTCTCACGTGCGCAGCGCTTTTTCCTTTTCTCCATCATCACGGGTGCGCGGGCTCCGGACAGCGAGGGGTTCTCGCTCACGAACTTGGCCGTGCTCCGCTCGGTGCAGTCTGACCCCGCAGGACAGTACATTCATTGCCTTCGCGCGGCGGAAGACGACTACGAGGAGGGGAATGACTCTGCGCTGGAGGGATGCCGAAACGTCATTCGCGATGAGGTAGGAAGGGCGTTTGATGCATTCAACGGCGACGTGTTCGAGCTCATCGAAGTGCAGATGACCTTGGAGAACTACGGCACCATCGAGGTCGACGTCAGCCCCATCGGCTACCACTTTGGTCGGGCGCTTCACACGCTTCAGGACAGCTTTACCCACACGATCCGCGCGCCGGACATGCGCTCCGTCGTGCACACGATGAACTACGAAGCCGCCATCGCCGATACCCTCGACGAGGCGCGTGACGGCATGCCGCACTCCGCCGCCGCGGACAGCTGTGTGACGGTGGGCGGCGTTACCGGCGAACTGGTCAATCGGGAGCGTGTGTTTGCCGCGATCGAAGCGGGGGCCGACCTCGTGCGTGCGTTCAATCGCGGCGGTCAACGGAATATGGCGGGGGAGGAGCTCGCGCTCGAAGTCGACGCGGTTCTGCTGAAGTGGTTTCGTCGCTCGAATCCGGAAACACTTGGCTACGAGGTTTGCGACATGAGCAACGACTACTGCTCGTCTCCTTGGCTGGAGACGGCGCGGCTCTCGCCCGCTGGGCCCGTCTTGTCCTGCACAACGACGGCCAATCGTTCGCGTATCCCCGTGAGCTTGTCTGTGTTGGCTTTTGTTCTGCTCTTGCGGCTCGCCCCGCGCACGCTGCGTTTGCGAGGCGCACGATGAACCGTTCCTTCCTTTGTTTCGCGCTCCTCGCGTCCCTCGTTCATTGCGGTGGTGAGGAGCTTATCGCGCGTCCACGAGTGAGGATCATCAGCGCCGGAGGTCCGGGGGATGGGTCTCTTGGGGACTTGACGGCGGCGGGAGCCATCCTCGCCCGCGGCGGCATCGGCGGCGAGTTTGACTTGGAGATCGAACCGGGCGTTGTGGACTTTGAGCGTGCGCAGAGCATTTTTAATACTTGGCGTGCAGAGGCGACGAGTCGCGACCTGATCATATTGAGCGGCTTCTTCGGGTTCATGGTCCGTGATGCCCAATGTGATTTTGGCGGCGCGAGCGTTCTTCTGATCGGTGAGGGCGCGGATACGTGCGCGAACCTTCGAAGCGTTCGCTACCGAGCATTCGAACCAGCCTATCTGGCTGGGGTGGCAGCGGTCAGTGACCCAGCTATTGCGCCCACGCGGCGGGTGGGGGTCATTGCGGCTGCCGATGTCGCTGGGGCGTCAGAGGTCATGGTTCCGTTTCAACTCGGCGTTGAGGCACGAGGCGGGACCGTTAGCGAGGTGGCCTTCATCGCCGAAGGCCCAGAGGGCTTCTTTGATGCTCCACGTGCTGCAGTGCTCGCCACGGCGATGGCGCCAAATGTGGACGTGATCTTCGCGATCGCAGGACCCGCTGGGGTTGGGATTGGCACTGCACTTGAAGCACTCGATGAGTCGGAGCGGACGTACCTGATCGGCGCAGAGACGGACTACAGCACTCGCTTTGCCTCCATCACCATCGGCTCGGTCTTGCGCCGTGTCGACTACACCGTCCGCGATGCAATTCTGGAATTCGTCGGCGGCCAACTCAGCAGCGGCAACGTGGAGGTGGGCTTCCGCGACCGGTTTACCGAGCTGGTGCTTTCACCGACCTATGGTTGGAGACCCATCGGCGGAGGGTGCAGTACCTGCGACGTCTTCGATTCGGTCTGTCTCTCCGCTTGCGATACGTTGGTCGAGCTGGTTGAAGCGGCGGAGGCCGAAGCCAGGGAAGCGTCGGGGGCGTCAGAATGACATGGGCTCGTCACGCCGCATGGCTCGCGGTTTTCCTCATGCTCTCATCGGCAAAACTTGAAGCCCAAGACGAGACTGCGTCGACGCCGGCGGAAGCGCCGAGCGTTGCGGAAGAGACGCTTTCAGAGAGCGATGTAGACGCGGAGGTCGCCGCGGAGCTTCCGGCGTTGGACGTCTCAAGCAACGACGCTGTCGCCGACGGTGACACTCTCGATGTGCATGTGGAGGCGGAGGACGTCAACATCTCCGAGCGCCCGGTCGCCGCTGCGGAGGCCCCCGCTGAGGCGCCGGCGCAAGAGCCACCTCAGAGCACGAGCGCTCCGGCTGCCGTCGAGAGCAGCCTGCCAGTGGAGGTGGAGGTCGAAGAGGTTGAAGAACGTGACGCGCATACGCTGGACCGTTCCCGAGAGCAGTGGAGGCCTTGGTTCTCGGGGCTCGTGCACCTCTCGCTGCTCAGCGACCGCCTCGCGGTTTCCACGCTCAACATCCGGTTTGGCTATGGCATCAACGCTGGCGCGCGGCGCGGCGCGTGGGGGGTCTATGGGCACATCGAGCAGAACCTCTATGCGGAGACGGAGTTCGATTTTGTCGCTCGCGCTGGGACGCTTAATCTAGCCGTTGGCGGCGAGCGCTTCCTTTTCCGAGAGCGACTTCGAATGGCTGCAGCTATCGGCGTGTCGGTGCTCTTGACGGACCTCGCGCTTCATTCGACGGGCCACACGGGTTTGTTTCTGCAGGTCAAACCGATGGGCATTCGTTTCGCACGCCAGAGCCAAGTCGTCATTCAACTCGACCTGCTCAGCATCACCGTCGCGGCTCCCGTGCTCGGGTCGCCATCGGTCGTCGACCTGCAGTACCGGACGACGCTCGGTATCGAGTGGCAGGGACGTTAGCGCGTCGAGAGCACGGTCTTGGCGAGGCTATCGCCGGCGTGACCGAGTACTGGGATCGGACGCCAGAGATTAGTTGTCGGGGATCAGCGTGCTGATTTCGGCGGCGGCGTCGATGCTCTGGCGGGCGAGGAGCCGAACCAGAACGCGAAAAGCGCGCCGATCGAAGTTGGTGTCGAGGTGCTGGATAGCTGAAATCCGGACTTCCCCGGTAGCGCTGTTCCACTCGGCTTTGCTTGCCAGGTAACGCCAGTTGAGCTCGGCGATGCGCCGAAGAACCAAGGTGGTCTCAGCGTCGTCCGGGTGGGCTGTGGCGATGGGCGCGTAGAGGTAGAGCGTTTGGGTGCTCTCATCGACGAGGGCCCGAAGGGTAAGTTCGCGGGTCCGTTCGCTGTTTTGCACTCGCCACGAACAGCGAGCGCGGAGTGGGTCGAGGACCTCACAGCTGGCATTCACGTCGAGACGCTCGAGCTCCGCACGCACGGCTGCGAGATAACGTGGCGCCGGCGCGCGCTGTTCCGTCGCCGCGGCATCTTCCGGCGGTTCAGGTTCGTCTTGCGCGTGAACAGGCAGCGGTAGAAGCAGCGCGAGGAGCGCTGCGAGCGTTAGAGGAAGTCGAGCCATCCGTGTCCCAGGTTTGCGCCGACGTCGACGGGGCGACCGCGCATGAAAAGCGTACCGATGCACGAAGAGCTTTGGACGGGACCAAACGCACGACTGTCATGAGTTTCGTCGCCGCGATTATCACTCATGAGGTAGAGCATCCCAGACGAAACGGAAGTGGGATGAATGCGGAGCGTGTGATTCTCGCGGATGAAAATGTCGTGGTCCGTGTTGCCAAACTGCACGGTGGCGCGCCGCACAGGCTCTTGACGGTTGGTGTCGGAGTTGAAGAACTGAAGTGACTCGTGGATGTCCATCGAGGGAGAGCGGCCATTGATGGTGAGCTGTTCGCGGTCGGTGGCGATTTGGTTGCCAGAGGTGCCGATGACGCGCCCAATCACGGACTCGCCGGTCGATTGGTTCGCGCAGACGGCGATGCTGCCGAGCTCCGGTTCAGCACCCCGCCACATAAAGGCCTGTTCGCCTGCGAGGAGCGAGGGCGCCATGCCGTTGTGGGTCATGAGCACGGGCGTCACGAAGAAGAGGCGCATGACTCCTCCGATGATGCCGCAAACGACGGCCGCACCGAAGGCCGCTTTCAAAATAAACTTCGTGATGCCGTTCATGACACTGTCTCACCTCTACGGGGGGAGGGTGTCAAGAAGATGGTGCAAACGGGGACAGAAGCGCTGCGAGCTCGGCGACGGAACGGACTCCACGGATGGTCGCTGCGCCGGCGGCGCCATGGGCCCGGGCGGCCTCGGCGGACGCCGAATCGACGACCCCACCAAGGGCGAGGATCGGGCCAAGTCCGAGGCTTAGGGAACGAAACGTCTCAAGCCCGAGTGGAGGACCCTTGCCTGGCGAGGCGAATACAGGACTGAGCGTGCAGTAGTCGGCGCCTGCGTCGAATGCGCGCTGGAGACCTTCGCGAGAGTGGCGGGATGCGCCGAGCAAGCCCACGTGGGGGCGAATGGCAGAAAGGGGAACGCCTCGTTCGGGGAGATGGACCCCATCCGCGCCGACGCACAGGGCGAGCTCAAGATCCTGGGTGAGGAAACGAACGCCTCGCTGGACGCATTGCTCGCGGAGAGGACGCGCATGCCTCACTCGCTCTCGCGTGTTCTCTCCCGGGCGACGATAGAGGACGGCGAGGGACGAGAGATCGTCGAGGCTCCTTTTGAGAATGTCGCCCATGAAATCGAATGGGCCGTCCGGGGGCGTGATCCAAAGTAGAGCCGGGATCATGAGTCGTCGTCGTCGTTTGTCGTCTCGAGACCAAGTTCGTCACGCGCCCGCCGAGCTTCGCGAGAGCCGGGATAGCGCTCGATGAGTTGCTCGAGGGTGGAGTGCCGGGCTTCTGAGTGGCCTTCACGCTCCAGGCGCGCGGCCAGATCCCAGAGGGCTTCGGCCGGCGAGTCTTCAAGGCGATGTTCAGGGTCAGGATCCGACGCACACTGAAACGGTGCGCCGAGTGCGAGCGCCAAGAGGAGCCCTTTGATCATGAGTGCTTGGAGCCGATGATGCCTTCAAGGGGCGAGGAGGCGGTGGCGAAGAGCTTCTTGGGAATACGGCCAGCGAGGAACGCGTCGCGGCCTGCGGATACTGCATTCTTCATCGCGCGGGCCATGCGCACAGGGTCTTTGGCGCCCGCGATGGCGGTGTTCATGAGGATGGCGTCGACGCCGAGCTCCATGGCGAGGGCCGCGTCGCTGGCGGTGCCGACGCCGGCATCGACGAGGACGGGGATGTTCGCATGGCGTACGATGATCTCGATATTGGTGGGGTTTCGAATGCCGAGGCCGCTGCCGATGGGCGCCGCTAGGGGCATGACTGCGGCGCAGCCCATGTCCTCGAGGCGTCGGCACGCGACGGGATCGTCGGTGACATACGGGAGCACCGTGAAGCCTTCGTCGACGAGGATCTTGGCGGCTTCGAGGGTCGCTGCGACATCCGGAAAGAGGGTCCTCTCGTCGCCGATGACCTCGAGCTTGACGAGGGGGG
>JBLHKB010000149.1:0-12945 GCA_047619315.1 Polyangiales bacterium | reverse complement strand
GCCGCCGCGAAGTACGCCAAGCCCTTCGGTGTCGTCCACGCCGCCGCGAAGTACGCCAAGCCCTTCGGTGTCGTCCACGCCGCCGCGAAGTACGCCAAGCCCTTCGGTGTCGTCCACGCCGCCGCGAAGTACGCCGAGCCCTTCGTCGTCCTCTCCGCCGCGAAGTTCGGAACGTCCCTCTTCGTCGTCTGCCCCGCCACGAAGTGCGGAGGACCGAAAGTCCCGTGCGCGTGAGCGCCTGAAGCATCGCTTCCAGCGAGCTGGGGAGTCGCAAGCGCCTGAGCCCGGAAAGCATGTGGAGAGGTCCCGTCAAGACGTCTTGCGAGGCTTGGCCGGTTCGCTGCGCTCCGCGGCTCGAATCACGGGCGGCATCGACAAGGGAGCGGAACACGCCCGTTCGGGGAAAGATGCCGAGGAGCGAGGAGATCTACTCGCCGCGACCAACGCCTATCGGTTGGCCATCTCTCTCAACGACAGCCCTGAGATGCAGGCCAACTACACACGGGTGAAAAATCAGCTCGCGGTAGATTTGGCGGATAAGTATAAGAAACAGGCCAAGTATGAGGAGGACCACCACAAATGGGGTGCAGCTGCTCTGTCCTGGAAAAAAGTCAGTGAGGGCCGACCTGGCAGTGTTGAGCCTCTGTGCCGAGCCGCAGACGCGATCCTTCGTGCCGGCGGTGACCTCAAACATGCCCGCGATCTCGCGCAGAACGCCGTTCACCTCATGCCCACGAACCCGAAGTGTCGTGTTACTTTAGCTCGGGTCTACATTGGTGCGGGAATGCAAAAGAGTGCACTCGGTGAACTTCAAGAGGCCGCAAAGCTGGACCCCAGCGATCAGATCGTGAAGACTCTGTTACGCGATTTGGCGTAGCTCGGCCGAAGCCACATGGAGAATTAATGGATAAGGTCATCGGGATTGATCTCGGCACGTTTAACTCGTGCGTTGCTGTCGTCGAAAGTGGAACGCCCACGGTTATAGCCAACCGTGGCGGGTACAAAGTGACTCCGTCGATGGTGGCAGTGACCGAGGCGGGCAAACGTCTGGTCGGACACATCGCAAAACGTCAGGCAGTCACCAACGCTGAAAACACGGTCTTTGCGGCCAAAAGGCTTATCGGACGAAAGTTCGATACTCCGCAGGTGAAGAACGCGACGTCGACGTGCCCTTACCGGATCGTGGAAGGGCCCCACGGCGACTGTCGAATCCAGCTGCGCGACACCGTGTATTCGATTCCTGAAGTAAGCGCGATGATCCTTCAAGAGATGAAGATGATCGCCGAGGACTACCTGGGTCACGAGGTGACTAAGGCGGTCGTGACGGTCCCCGCGTACTTCAACGACGGCCAGCGCCAGGCCACCAAGGACGCCGGCGCGATCGCGGGCCTCGATGTAATCCGCATCATCAACGAACCCACCGCCGGCGCGCTTGCGTATGGCTTCGGCAAGAACATCGACCGGACCGTCGCGGTCTATGATTTGGGTGGCGGCACGTTCGACATTTCGATCCTCGAGATTTCGAGCTCCGGGGTCTTCAAGGTCGTGTCCACTGCGGGTGATACGTTCCTCGGCGGCGAAGACTTTGATCAGCGGATCATCGACTGGCTCGTGCAGGGCTTCAAAGAAGAGCACGACCTCGACCTACGCCAGGACCGGATGGCCCTTCAGCGTCTGAAAGATGCGGCGGAAAAGGCGAAGTGCGAACTGAGCGCCGTGGTGGAAACCGAGGTGAACCTGCCGTTCATCATCTCGAGCGCTCGCAACGAAGCACTCCATCTGCAGCGACTGCTCACTCGCGCACAGCTCGAAGACCTCACGCGCGACCTCGTTGATCGTACGGTTCAGATCTGCGAGATGACCCTCGACGAAGCCGGTCTTGAGAAAGACGAGATCGAAGACATCGTCTTGGTCGGCGGCATGACACGGATGCCGCTCGTTCAGGCGGGCGTCGCGGAATTCTTCGAGCGTGAACCCTGCAAGGGCGTTCACGCGGATGAGGTCGTCGGCCTCGGCGCAGCGATCCAGGGTGAAGCGCTCATCGGCGACAGCATCGAAATGGTGCTCCTCGATGTGACCCCTCACACGTTGGGTATCATGGTCGTCGGAGGTTACTTCGAGGAACTGATCCCGCAGAACACCACGGTTCCGACCTCACGCGGCAAACCGTTCACCACGGTTCGAGAGAACCAAACCGCCGTGAAGATTCTTGTGCTCCAGGGCGAGTCCCGCCGGGCGGAAGAGAACGAGCTTCTTGGTGAGTTCATTCTGACGGGTCTTCGACGAGCACCCGCTGGCGAGGTCGAGGTCGAGGTGACCTTCGAGATCAACGCTGACGGCATCGTCTCGGTTCATGCAAAAGACAAAGAGACGGGCAAAGAGCAGTCCATCACGGTCACCGCGACGAGCGGCCTGACCAACGATGAAATCGACGTGATGATGGAAGAAGCTCAGGACTACGCCGTTGCTCGTCGTGAAGACGAAGTGATGGAAGGCACCAAGCAAGAAGCGGAGACTCTCATCGCTGAGATCGAGCGCCTCTTCCCTGAGGTCGAAGCAGTCGTCGCTGGAAGCGACTTCGGTCGCGATGCCATCGACAAAGCACGTGTGAACGTGGAGCGCGCACGCGCCCTGATGGAGCGTGGGGATGGCGCCGGACTGAAGGAGCATCTCGACTCCCTCGCGCGAACCCAGCGTATGTTTAAGGGCGTCGTAGGCAAGTCTGCGTGAGCGTCACGCGCCGATGAGTGAAGACTCCGAAAAAGGACCGGATGATGAGACGCGAAAGCCGCGCCACTCGGAACCGGTTCTTCTGCCGCCTGCGACCGATGGTTCGCGCCTCACACTTGAGTTCGAGGTCAACGACCTTCAGCTCGCCTTCGCGAACGAAGATGACGACGAGAGTGCCCCTGCTCTCGCTGCGAAGCGCGGCCGCTTCGACGATACCCAGCCAGCGCTCAGCCTTGTTGCGAGCCGTCCCGAGCAGCCGGTCATGGACTTGCGGTCGGAGATGCGTGAACGTTTTGCCCTCGACGATTTTACGGCAGCTCTAAGTATTGCCGAGCTGCTGATCGGCCAAGATGCGAGCGATGAGGACGCCCTTGGCGTGGCGTCTGAATGCAGACGTCGTCTTGTTCAGCTCTACACATCACGTCTGGGTAGCATGGGGACTGTGCCGGTCCTGGCCGTGCCTCCTGGCGAGATCCGGTGGCTTGGCCTTGATCATCGGAGCGGTTTTCTGCTTTCACGAATCAACGGTATCCACACGATCGAAGAGCTGTGCGACGTGGCGGGCATGGAGAAGCTTGAGGTGCTTAAGACCCTCGCCGAACTACGCGACGTCGGCGCGATCAGCGTCTAAATCACCCTCGATCAAGTCTCCGGACCGGGAAGGGCAAGACAGAGGTTGCACTGGCCCCTCGTCCCGATATCCTCGCTCGCCATGAGCGATATTCCGAAAAAGATCATCCTCGCCTACAGTGGCGGCCTCGACACCTCTGTCATTCTCACTTGGCTCAAAGAAGAGTACGAGGGCTGCGAAGTCGTCGCCTTCTGCGCAGACGTTGGCCAAGGTGAAGAACTTGATGGCCTCGACGCGAAAGCGAAGGCCACCGGCGCCTCAAAGTGTGTCGTGGCGGACGTTCGAAAAGAGTTCGTGGAGGACTATGTCTTTCCAATGCTTCGTTCCAACGCTCTGTACGAGGGCGAGTATTTGCTTGGAACCTCCATCGCGCGCCCCTGCATCGCGAAAGCCATGATGGACGTGGCCCGTGAAGAGAATGCAGACGCCATCGCCCACGGTGCGACGGGCAAAGGCAATGACCAGGTCCGCTTTGAGCTCTCCGCGATGGCCATCGACCCCCGCGTTAAGGTTATCGCGCCATGGCGCATTTGGGATTTGAAGAGCCGCACAGACTGCATCGAGTACTGCAAGAAGCGCGACATTCCCATCGAAGCGACCGCGGAGAAGCCATACTCGATGGACGCGAACGCCTTCCACATTTCATACGAAGGCGGGATCCTCGAAGATCCCTGGGCCGAGGCGCCAGCGGATATCTATCGCTGGACCACGGACCCATGCGAAGCGCCGGATACACCTCAATACATTGAGGTCTCCTACAAGAACGGAGATCCGATCGCCGTCGACGGCAAAGCGATGGAACCCTTCGAACTCCTCGAACACCTGAACGCTCTCGGTTCAACGCACGGCATTGGCCGCGTCGACATCGTTGAGAACCGATTCGTCGGCATGAAGTCCCGAGGCGTCTACGAAACTCCGGGCGGAACCATCTTGCAGAAGGCCCATCGCGCCATCGAGTCGATTTGCATGGATCGCGAGGTCATGCGGATCCGGGACGGCCTGATTCCAGAGTACACTTCGCTCGTCTACCGCGGGTTCTGGTTCGCACCGGAGCGCGAGACACTTCAAGCGCTCATTGACCACTCCCAGAAAGATGTGGAAGGCGATGTTCGCCTGAAGCTCTACAAGGGAGTCTGTTCCGTGGTCGGTCGACGCTCTCCAACGAGTCTCTACGACGCGGATGTCGTCACCTTTGAGGAGGACGAGGTCTACGACCAAAGCGATGCGACGGGCTTTATTCGGCTGAACGGCCTGCGCTTACGCCTTCGTGCGTCCCGAAAGAGCTAAAACCCGCCTTCAGAACCTCTTCTGCCCTCCTACTCCATCTGGAGACGTTGCTCACGTCTCCGGCGGAGGATAGGCTTGCGATCCGCTACGCGCGGTGTGCACTTTGAACGACCCTTCCAGTACCAACTTAATCCTCCTGCTCTCCCTCGGGACCGTCCTCGCGGCGCTCTTGGCGGCGATGAATGCAGGACTCAACGTCCTCGGGACGGCGCACCTTGAAGCGCTGAGCGAGGGTGAGGGGCGGACTGCGAAAGTTGCGGGTGCAGCGCTTTCGCGTCTTGAAGCTCTTCGAACCCGCCTTCTCGTCGGTCGCATAGCCTTCGTCTCCATCGCGGCTGCGTCCGCGGTCCTCCTCGCGCTCCCTCTGGGCGGGTGGGCAGCCATCGCCGCTAGTTTCGCGTTGGGAATGCTCTACGCACTTCTCGCCGAGATGGTGCGTGGCGTCGTCTCGAAGCGTCCCGCCAAGACCACGATCGCGCTGCTCCGGCTTATGCGCCCCATCGAGCTTTTCGTTGCTCCCTTGGCCGCGCCCATCGTCTGGTTGGGACGTGGAGCAAGTAGCGCGATGCCTCAAGCGGCGCCCACCGCTGGCCTGGCGAGTCGCGCCGTCGAGCACCTCATCGGACAAGGTGAGGAGCGTGGTCAGATCGCTGAGAGCCAAGCGCAGCTGCTCTATAGTGTGTTGGAGTTTCGCGACACGATCGCGCGCGAAATCATGGTCCCGCGCACTCTTGTGGAGGCCTTCGAGCGGGAGACCAGTCTGGAGCACGTGCTGGAGCGCATCGAGTCCAGCGCGCACTCCCGCTACCCCGTATACCGAGAGTCCATCGACCACATTGAGGGGATTCTCTACGCGAAGGATGTCTTTCGTTTGCTTCGCACCCAAGAGGACCGCGAAGCGTCCATCGAGTCCCTCATTCGTCCAGTGTTCCACGCTCATGAGACACAGAAGATCGGTGTGCTCTTGCAAGAGATGCAGGCCAACCGCTTTCACCTCGCTGTCGTCGTCGATGAGTTCGGCGGAGTTGCCGGGATCGTCACCCTCGAAGACATCGTCGAAGAGATCGTCGGTGAGATCGAGGACGAACACGACGACGCCGTTCCTCGGATCGAGGCACTCACGGAGGGCTGCTGGTCCATCGACGCAGGACTCTCCCTCGCCGATGTGGAAGACGTCGTCGACGTGCCGCTGGACGCCGACGATGCGGACTACGACTCGATCGGGGGTCTCGTCACCCACATCGCGGGTGAAGTGCCGGAGGTGGGGCAAGTGTTGACGTTCGCAGGCTGTGAACTCACGGTCCTCGCCGCGGACGAACGGCGGGTCAGTCGCGTGGAACTCCGGCTCTTGACGAGCGCGGGCAGTACAGAAGTCGTAGAAGCATAGGTTTTCAAATGAGTGAAGCACCCAAAGCCACCCCTATCGCGTTCATGTCGGACATCCACGGTAACGCAAAAGCGCTCAAGGCCGTGCTGAACGAACTTGCCCGACAAGACGTGCGACTAATCTACGCCGCCGGCGACCATCTCCTTGGCGGAGACAACCCCCTCGAAACCTGGCGACTCCTCCAGAAGGCGAACGTACAGTGCGCGCGCGGCCTCTCCGAGGAGGCCTTAATTCGTATCGATCCCGAGGAGCTATCTCCTTCCGGCGACGAAGAGTTCGCCAAGGCGGACCAATTCATCGAAACCCGCCGTGCTCTGGGCGACCTCATCCTCGAGCAGCTTCGCCGTCTCGAGCCGAAGATCCGGATCCCGCTCATCGACGGTCGGGAGCTGCTTGTTGTGCATGGATCTCCCGCAGATCCGCTCAGCGAAATCGCTCACGACGCAGGTGACGAGGAGCTTGAAGCGCTGGTCTCAAGCGACGCGGCAGATGTCATCGTCTGTGGCGCCAGCCATGTGGCTTTCCGCCGCGACATCGAGGGAACGACAATTCTCTCGGTTGGCTCGGTGGGTGCGTCTCCTTCCGGACTTGCCCACTTCACCGTCGTTCGGCCACGTATGGACGGTCTTGAAGTTCATCAAGACCACGTTGAATACTCGTAGCTTTCGTCCGCTCTGGAGAGCGCTCGAAAGGGCGCCGGATGTTTACGCGTATTTTGGAGCACAATGTAGGCATGTGTAAGATGCCGAATGTCTCGACCAGGTTTAGCAAAGGCGCGTCGTGGCGCTTTTCTCCGGAGCGGCGTCCTCAGTCGCGAGGCAGAGGTGCTCCTCATGCGATTGATATCGCGTTTGTCCGAGGGCTCTGTCCGCAGCGAGGCGTCCGGCGATTCCTATTTCGGAAGCACCATGTTCTCCGTGGACCTTCGGCTTCTCGCCAACTCTTGGCGAGGTACGCTCGACCGCGAGGCGCTGCGAATTGCCGTCGAAGGTTCAGTTCGAATGCGCCTCCGCCTGATGCGCTTGAGCGCCGCCGACGCGAAACAGCGAGTTCCCGATCGAATCTGGGGGATGACAACATCGGAAACTCGCGTAGTTTTGCAGGGCGACTCGCTCCACATCGACGTGGATGTGGAAGCCCCCCTCGACCTCGTGCTGGGCGATACCGCGCAGGCTACAAGCGAGTAATGGGCGGACCGGAATGAAAAAGAGTGACAACGTCATTCACGTCTTCTTTGGAGATGACGGTGGATACAAGATTCAGACGCCACCAGTCAGCGACACCAACGTGTTGGCGAGGGTGGAGTCTGCTCCTGGCGACTTGAGCGATCCGCTCGCCGCGCTGTATTCGCGCGCCGAGACCGCGCGCCTGTTTAGCATCAAGGAAGGGCGTCTTCGCTACTGGGACCGAACCGAATTCCTTGTGCCTTCCGCGACGCGCGGACGACGCAAGTACTACACGTTTCAAGATCTCATCGGTATTCGTGCGGCGAAGGGGCTCCTCGACAAAGGACTGCCGCTGCAAGAGGTCCGCCGCAGTGTCGCGGCGATCCGAAGCGCTCTTCCGCTCGTGGTTCGCCCACTTTCGGAGCTCCGCGTTGTGGCCGAGGGCGCAGCCATGCTCGTCCGTGACGAAGGGGGTGCCTTCGAGGCGCAAACGGGGCAGCTCGTTCTCGACTTTCGCGTGGATTCGATCCGCGAGGACGTCGTTCGTCTATTGCGGCCCGCGCAAAGCGACAACACGGATGCCTACTCTCGATACCTGGAGGGCTGTCGTCTCGACGAAGAAGAGTCCACATTCGACGAAGCCGAGGCCGCCTACCGCGACGCCATCCGGCTCGACCCGGCCCTCACGAATGCCCTGACGAATCTGGGCAACCTCCGCTATCGCCGGGGGGACCAGGACAGCGCGACTCGCTACTATCGACAGGCCCTCCAGCTCGACGCTTCTCACCCTGAAGCGCTCTACAACCTAGGCTTCGTCGCTCAGGATGACGGGGACGATGCTGCCGCGATCTCTTACTTTGAGGCCGCACTTCGGAGCGACCCAGCGTTCGCCGACGCGCACTTCAACCTTGGCCTGGCGCTCCTGGCGAATGGTCGCGCGGGCGAGGCGAAAGAGCACTGGCGGGCATACCTCACTCTTGAGCCGCAAGGTGAGTGGGCACCGATCGCCGAGCGTCATTTGCAGTGAACGGCGTCTCGCCCAGCGGCGAGCGACACAAGCTCCGCCAGCACGATAGAACGTTGGTACTCGGGCGATGAACAGGGCGGGGCGCTAAGAGCGCGGGATTCACGCCCTCGTTCAGGACACTAGTCGTCCGAAGGAATAGGTGGCGGGACGGATTGCCCGTGCCCCGGCGGAGGAGGCGGCGCCGGCGCTAAGGACGACGTTGGAGGCGGAGGTGGAAGGGACACTCGTGGTCGCTCCACTTCGAGTTCGTCGAGGCTCAGCTCGCTGACGCTCAGTTCTTCATCCACGTCGAGTTCTTCTAGGCTGAGCTCGCTAACGCTCAACTCGTCCGCATCCTCGAGCTCGCCGATGCTGAGTTCCTCTATGAATTCACCGGTCCCGCCGTCGTCGTAGCTCTCGAGGTCCAGGCTCTCGAGCATGGCTTCGTCAGCGACCTGTTCGGATTCAAATTCTGCTTCGAGCGGCGCCTCTTGTGTTTCCACCATGGCTTTGGAGCTGACAGAAAGAGGAGGCTCGAAAGCCACAAAGGGTGACTCTTCCTCCGTGGAAGGGTTGGTCACTTCACCACTGAACGTAGTCGACTCTTGGGAGATTTTGTCCGGAATCGAAAGAGTCTCGAAGCCAACGCCGTCTGAATCTTCCGGCGGCTCCGAAGCGGATTCGCCTGTCACCTCTTCGAAATCAGCAAGCTCGTCTACGCTTTCGATTTCGTCGACTTCGTCGGCTTTATCTGCGCTTTCGATCTCGTCGACGCCGCTTAGCTCGTCGACGGCGTCATCATCGGCGACGTCGCTGAGCTTATCGTCGCTCACTTCCGTTTGCGCGTCGATGAGCCCGACGAACTCGCTGGCGCGATCACTTTCGTCATTTTGAACCGGCGACCGTGGCGCAATGAGTTCGCTCTGCTGAGCGTCTTCAGGGAGCATGATCTCACTGGTGTCGATGTGCTTGTTTTCTTGAAGCCCCGCGATGGCCGCGCTGGCTTCTTCGTTCTCGCGGTCCGCCCGCAAGACTCGATTCCATGCGTCGATGGCCTCGTAGCGATTTTTTAGGTCGTTCTGCCAGACGAGCGCGGTCTCGCGCAAGAGCGGCAGTCGCTCTTCCGGGGTCTCGGCTTTCGAAATTTCCCGCTTGAGTGCGACGAGCAAATCTTGGCTGTTGCCGCTGCGCCGAAGCGCCGCCAGGTAGCGTGTCACCACCTCCGGCGATCGCTGGACGGTTAGAACCCGGCGGTAAGCCTCCGCCGCGCCGGCAGCATCGTTCAGAACATCGTCGAGCAGCTCCGCCTGACGGACACCTAGTTCGGCGACGGCCTTGGAGTCGATGGTCTCGTCGATGAGGTGTCGGTAGTGCGCTTCGACCTCGCGCTCGCGAGAGTACCGCTTCGCATGAGCATCCAGAGCGTCGAGGGTGCTTGGGACACTGGCCGTGGCCGTGGCCCTTTTCAGAAGCTCAAACGCTGCGTTTGAGTCGCCGAGTCGCTCCTCTTGAAGCCGAGCTGCTCGACGTAGAAGTTCGCCGCCGGAGACGGGATCGTCTTCGGCATCATCGCCGAGCAGGGAATAGAGGTCGGCCAGTTTGCGGACCGCATCTCTAACGCCGCTCGCATCGAGGTCTGCCACGTGCTCTTCGATGAGTGTCTGAAGCGCTGGTGTACGCAGAGAAAGCGCCACTCCTTGGGCCAGGTATTGCGTCGCCCGCTCGGCATCCTTCAGGCCGCGAAAACAGAGATCGGCGGCGCGAAGAATTGCGTCAACGCGGGCCTCGTCACTTGAAGCCTTCGACTTTCGACTGTCGTAGACGTGAAGGAGCTCGTCCGCTCGTCCAAGAGCCGGTGCCATCTTTTCGGCGCGCTCCATCAGCGACGTGTCGTCGGGCGACAGTGAAGCGGCGCGCAGAATGCGGTCGAAAGCGTCGCTCGGAAGCGCCGCACTCGTTTCTAAGATGCCGGCGTGGCGGAGCAGAAGGGACACCTTCGCTTCGTTGGAGGTGACCGTGGCAAGGACTCGGTCATAGACTTGGGCGAGCCGGGGCCACGCCTTGGACGTGATGGCGAGACGGTCCACCTCCGCCAATACTTCAAGGTCTGATAGGTCGAGCGCGTAGGAACGCAGCATGGCCTCCAGGGCATTCGCGGTCTCGCTCAAGCTCTCGTAGGTGCGCGCGGCGTCACGCCATCGGCGAGCGGCTTCAAGTTGGCTCAAGGCAGAGTTTGCTTTGCGCGTGTAGACATCGACGAGAGCACGCTGTTCGCCGGCTCCCTCCGCAAGTCGCGCGAGCTGCGCGTCTGCGTCCAGGTCGAAGTCGATGCGCGGCTCGAGCCTCGCCCATGCGCCTTTGGCGTCGCCAAGCTCGGTGGACGCGATGGTCGCGGCCCGTCGAATGAGCTCGCCTTGCTGCTCATCATCCGGCTCTAGATTCGCCAGGCCATCCAAGGCGGCGACGAGCTCTTCGTGCCGGCTCGCCTGAGTGAGAAGCCCAGCGAGTCGCTCGAGGCAGACATAGTCAGTCTCGTCACAAGCCTGCCATGCGTAGAGCGCATCGATGGCAGATTCGGTGTTCTTCAACTCATGCTCGTAGATGTCGGCGAGGCGCTTTGTTAGAGGAAGACGCATGCCGTTATCGTCGAAGAGAGCGAGCTTGCGCTCGAGGGCGTTGGCGAGTCCTGGAGTGTCGTTGCCCCGCTCACAGAGAGCCTGAAGCAGCTCCATGGATGGCAAATGATTGCCGTCGATGGTGTCCAGGAGTTGCCGAAGCTGGAACGTTGCATCTTCGCCCTGTCCGAGGCGCTCGAGTACTTCAGCGCGCTCGAACAAAACGTCGCGTCGCTCCTCTCCTGCGGGAAGCACATCGCCAAGCCGCTGGAGTAAGGATTGAAGGTCGCCATCCGAATCACGTAGGCGCGCGTTGATCACGAGTGCCCCGAGCGCTTCGGCGTCTTCGCCGCTCTCGAGCAACTGCCGCCACGAATCGATCGCGTTGGTCGCGTCTTTGAGCTCGTCGCCCAGAACGCGGGCGATGCGCCGATGAAGTTCGCGCGCTGTGCTTGGCTCTTCTTTGGCCGCGCGGGTTTTGAGCACGCTCACCAGTTCGGTGAAACGGGCGCCTTCTTCGTAGACGCCACAGAGGGAGTCGAGGACGTCCGAGCGCGCGGGATCGAGGTCGAGAGCGGTGGCGTACGCCGTGCTGCTTCGCTCTAGGTCGCCGTGCTCTCGCGCCACCAGACCGAGGCGAATGTAGACTTCAACCTTCGCGTCACCTTCGGCGATCTCTGTTCGGTACGTGAGAGTTTCGATGAGGCGTGGTCGATTGGCGCTGCGTTCGTCAACCCGTTCCATCGTGTCGAGGGCGGCAAGGTGAGCAGGGACGTCCCGCAGGAGACGGCGGCCCGTCTCGAACGCTTGGCCGTCATCACCTAGTTGGTTTTCGTAGGTGTCGAGGAGCCGCTCGAGGAGAGCCGTCCGGTCGCTAGCAGTCGGGGCCTCGTGCACGCGCCCTTCAAGCAGTCGGGCGCCCTCTGCGACCCCATCTTCCGTTTGAAGGAGCGCGTCGCTGAGATCGGCAACGGCGCTCGTGTCTCCGGCGTCGAGCTGCAGTATCGCCCGGAGAGCGACGATGGCCCGGGATGGGTCATGGCGCTGCTCGCGATGCAACGCGGCCAACTCGCGTAGAGCAGCGATCTTCTCGTCGGGGTCTACGACGGTGAGCGCTTGCTCATCGAGGTGGCTAGCAAGTTCATCCCACCGCTCCGCCTCGCGGAGTAGACGAGCGATGGCTTGAGGAGCCTCCAGGTCGGCGGGGTCGAGGCTGCCGATGGCACGGTAGGCGTCGATGGCGGCGGTGGTGTCGCGAAGTTGGGTCTCGCTGACCTGTGCGGCTTCACGCAGACGCGCCACGCGTTTGGGTGCGCCCAGCCCAGGACGACGGGAAGCGCTCACCAGCAGGTCTCGCAGCGCCGGCCAGTCGTCCACCTGCCGATAGTGAGCTTCGAGGATGCTCAAGGCCTCGGTGTGATCTGGGTCGGCTTCGAGAATCTGCCGTGCGCATTCAGCGGCTTCATCGTGACGGCTGGCACCCAGGAGCTCAGTCATGACCTCCTGAAGTCGTGCCGCTCGCTCCGCCGGCGGCTTCAACCCGGCTGACACTTGAAGCGCGCGAAGTGCGTCTGCGCTTCGGCCTTCCGTGCGGTAGAGGTCTACAAGCGCGTCGGCGACCTCAGCGTCGCCGGTGCCAAGTAGGGGTTCGAGACAGGTGATGGCATCGGGGGTCTGCCGCGCAGCGACATACGCAAAGCCAAGGCTTCGGCGTCGACGGTCCGAGGCGCCGCCGTTCGGCACTGCCTGGAGAAAGCCTACCCATCGAATGGGTAGGATATCGTTTCGCCCTTGTTCGTCGGCGAGGTGTTCGAGGAGCGCGAGGGCGCCTTCGTGACCAGGCACGGCGTCGAGGGCAGAGCCACAATAGGCGATGGCGTGATCGGGCGGGACGTCTCGCGCCATGGACACCAACAAGTCCGCCGCTTTCCCGCGATCCGTGGCGGCCACATTTGGGTCTGACGCAATCTCCGCTCGGTGAAAAAGGACGCTCGAGAGCTCGTGCATGACCGCGAGGTCCGAAGGTACCTCTCGTCGAGCACGTTCGAGGGCGTCGATGGCGCCGGTGTGGTCGCCAAGTTCTTTGCCCCGCAGATGAGCGAGCTCGCGAAGTAGCTGGACCT
>JBLHKB010000148.1:0-12962 GCA_047619315.1 Polyangiales bacterium | reverse complement strand
GGTCGCACTAACACGGTGGGTGACGGGCCGCCATCGCTCGGCCATGCTCACGCCATGGTGAGTTCGACCCGTCATTCGGGCTTTGTATCCCTTCTTGGCGCTGGACCTGGTGATCCAGGGCTGATCACGGAACGGGCGGCCCAGCGTCTTCGAGAAGCCGATCTGGTGCTCTACGATGCGCTGGTTCACCCAGCGCTGCTTGAGCGTGCGCCATCAAGCGCCGAAATTCGATACGTGGGCAAGCGAGCCGGACGACAGAACACGCGACAAGCCGAGATCAACGCGGCGATGATCGAAGCGGCCAACGACGGTAAACGAGTGGCGCGTCTGAAAGGCGGCGACCCGTATCTGTTCGGACGCGGCAGCGAAGAAGCTGAGGCCTTGGCGAAAGCTGGCGTTCCCTTCGAGGTCGTCCCTGGAGTGCCTTCCCCCCTCGCCGCCACCGCCTACGCTGGCATCTCATTAACACACCGGAGCCTCGCCTCGAGCGTTGCTTACCTGACCGCCACAGAGTCGCCGGAGAAGGACCGCACAAGCCACAACTGGGCTCACCTTGCGACGGCGACGGAAACCCTCGTCATCTTTATGGGCATGCGAAAACTGGGTGGGCTGATGAAGCTCCTCGTTGAACATGGTCGCCCCTCAGACACGCCTGTGGCGGTGATCCACGCCGCATCAACACCTTCGCAAAAGACGGTGGTTGCGACCGTTGAAACCATCGCCGAAGCTGCCGAAGGACTCGGGCTTCCTTCGCTCATCGTCGTCGGCCGCGTTGTGACGCTTCGAGAGCACCTCCGCTGGTTCGACAAGCGCCCGCTCTTCGGTCGCCGCGTGTTGGTGCCGCGTCCCGCGCATCAAGGCGGACAGTTGGCTGCGCTTCTCAGTGCCGAGGGGGCCGAAGCGCTCTGCGTCCCAGCGATTCGAGTGCTCCCTCCGGAGGACAGCGCTCCTCTTAAGAGCGCCCTAGGCCGTCTCGCCACCTACGATTGGACGCTCTTCACGAGCCCCAATGCTGTGCGCTTCACCCTCGATGCGCTGAGTGAGCTTGGAGGCGATCTCCGGCGATTTGGAACCTGTCGCGTCGCTTGCATCGGGGCAAAGACCAAGGAGTCGCTCGCGGCGCGCGGCTTGGTGGCCGACCTCGTCGCGACGGAAGCCCACGCTGAAGGTTTCGCCGAAGCACTGCTCAAAGACCTCGAGCCGAGCTCTCGCCTGCTTTTGCCGCGGGCCAAAGAAGCACGAGAGATCCTGCCCCAGTCCCTTCGTGCGGCGGGCCACACCCTCGATATCGTCACCGCCTACGAAACCCACGGGCCGAGCGACGAAGGCCGCGTGCGCCTCGTCGATGCCCTCACGCAAGTCGACGCCGTCGCTCTCAGCTCATCGTCGATGGTCCGCGAGCTTCACCTTGCTGCGCCGGAGGCTCTCGCAAAAACAGAGCTTTTCTCCATCGGGCCAGTGACGAGCCAGACCGCCGAGGAGCTGGGCTACAGCATCGCCGGAACGGCCCAGGAGGCTTCTATGGAAGGCCTGGTCAGCGCCATCGTCGCGCGCTACGAACAAGCGTGATGCGCCCTACGCTTCTACTTTTCCTCGTGGCCTGCAACGCGGCCGGAGCACAGGCTCCTGTCGACGTAGACCCTCCATGCGCGAGCGTCGAAGACGGCGTTTGGGAGAGCAACCCGTGGACGAGTGTAGACCCCACGTGCGGCTATCTCGAGTACGCCGGCGAAACAACGTACCGCATCGCACACGATCTCGGCCGGGTTCCTCGAAGCGTCGATCTCTACGTGAGCTTCTCCGCGGCAGGTGACTCCGTCGCGCCGCCCGCCGGCGACATGGCCCGTATTCAAGAGGTCAGTGACACCCATATCGAGGTTCGAAACCAGACAGACGCAGAGTTCTTTTTGCGTGTCGTGGCTCGGTGAGCGATGTCGTCGAGACATTCGAGCGGGATCTTGACGCAGACCGCTCCGTCGCACGGCTGAGATTGGTCGGTGCGCTCGTGGTTGGCATCTCCAGCGTCTTGCTCGGCGCCAGCGACGCTGGTCCCTTGCGCTGGATCTGGGTGGTTTTGGGCGGTCTCGCCTCGCTCGGTTGGTTCGCCGCTTACTTTCGAGGAAGGAGACCCCCCACCGGGGATCGACTCGAGCTTGGCGCCGACGCGCTTCGAATGCTTTACCAAGAGAAAGAGGCTAAAATCGCCTGGTCTGAGATGGTCGCGGTGGTCGCCGATGAAGACCGGCTCCATGTCCATGTTTCACTGCATGAAGGCGAGCTCGTAATTCCACTGATTTGGCGCGGGATCGGGCTCCACGAGCTGGCGGAACGTATCGAAGCTGCCCGACTCGCCGCCGAGTCACAAAACCGGGATGCGCCAAGCGTCCTTGCGCCCTAGATTGAGTCGCAAACCCGCTATGCCGAATTTCGAAGACGACCAAGATACCGATGTCATTACGCGAAGCCGCCCCGCCGAAAAGGTGAAGCGTCCGCGTCTGTACAAGGTGCTCATGCACAATGACGACTACACGACACGGGAGTTTGTCGTGTGGGTGCTGCAGACCATCTACCGGAAGAGCGAAGGCGAAGCGGTTCGCGTGATGATGCATGTGCATCAGAGCGGGCTCGGCGTCGCGGGTCTCTACACGCGAGAGGTCGCTGAGACGAAGGTCTCCAAAACCGAGCGCCTGGCAAGAGAACATGAGTTTCCACTCATGATGACCATGGAGCCGGAAGACGGCGACGAGGATTAGCGCACGCCGCCCGACGACAGGCCTTTACACTGGCGGACACGAGCCGCAGATTAGCTAAATGGCTGGACCAACGATTGCCAAGACACTTCAAACGACGATTCGCCGCGCCTTCGATGACGCTGCGGAGCGCCGCTACGAGTACGTCACCCTTGAAATGCTTCTTCTCTCGCTCCTCGACGATGAGCGGGCGAAGAAAGCGCTCCACTCTTGCGGCGCGAACATCAAGTCGCTGCGTAAGACACTGAAGGAGTTCGTCGCGGAGCACGGGGAGACCGTCCCCGGCGACATTCCCTTCGAGCCGCAGCAAACCCTTGCGGTGGACCGCGTCCTTCAGCGAGCAGCGATCCACGCGATCTCGAGTGAGATGAAATCCATCGATGGCGGCAACGTCCTCGTGCAGATTTTCAAAGAGCGCGACTCCCACGCCGCGTGGCTTCTTTCGAAAGACGGCGTCTCTCAATTCGAGCTCAAGCAGTACATCTCTCACGGCGAGCCTGGAGACACACTCAGCTTGCCGCGCAGCGAGAGAGGTGTTGGCGGCGATGGCGACAGGGAACTCGACGATGACGAGGATGAGGAGGAGCAATCCGATCCCCTCGATGCGTTCACGACGCTATTGAACGACGAAGCCAAGGCAGGACGAATCGACCCGCTGATCGGAAGAGACGCGGAGATCGAACGAACCGTTCAGATCCTCTGCCGACGCCGCAAGAACAACCCCGTCTATGTGGGTGAGCCTGGTGTGGGCAAGACCGCCATCGCCGAGGGTCTCGCCCTACGCATCGTCAATGGCGAGGTCCCCGACGTTCTCAAGGACGCGCCGGTGTACTCCCTCGACATGGGTGCGCTTTTGGCAGGGACCAAGTTCCGTGGCCAGTTTGAAGAGCGGCTGAAGGCCGTGATGAAGCGGATGGAAGAAGTCGACAAAGCCATCCTCTTCATCGACGAGATCCACACAATCGTGGGTGCCGGCGCCACGACGGGCAGCTCGATGGATGCGAGCAACATCCTCAAGCCACCGCTCCAGAGCGGCAAAATTCGTTGCATTGGTTCGACAACGTTCCTTGAGTACAAACACCTAGAACGTGACCGAGCCCTCGCGCGACGCTTCCAGAAGATCGATGTCCTGGAGCCATCAGTCGACGAAACCGTCGAGATCCTCAAAGGTCTTCGCTCACGCTACGAAGATCATCATGACGTCAAATACGACGACGACGCCCTCGAGGCCGCAGCACGTCTTGCGGACAAGCACATCGTCGACCGATTCCTGCCCGACAAGGCTATCGATGTCGTCGATGAAGCCGGCTCCTACGACCGACTGCGTTCCGCCACCGAACGAACTCACAAGGTCACGGCGGAGAATATCGAGACGGTTGTCTCTAAGATGGCGCGGGTTCCTGTGGAAGCGGTCAACGCCGAAGAAGCGGACACTCTTCGTGACCTTGAGCCAACTCTGAAGAAGCACATCTTCGGTCAAGACGAAGCCATTGAGGCCATCACGAGCGCTATTACGCTCTCGCGTGCGGGACTTCGCGCGGACAACAAGCCTATTGGATCGTTCCTCTTTGCGGGGCCTACCGGCGTCGGAAAGACGGAGCTTGCCCGACAGCTTGCCAAAGCGATGGGCGTGGAAACTCACCGCTACGACATGAGTGAATACAGCGAGCGTCACAGCATCTCGCGTCTCATCGGTGCACCTCCGGGCTACGTCGGCTTTGACCAAGGCGGACTACTGACGGACGCCGTTCGCAAGCATCCGCACTCCGTTGTGATCCTCGACGAGATCGAGAAAGCACACCCAGAGCTGTTCAACATTCTGCTCCAGGTGATGGACCACGCGAAGCTAACGGACAACACAGGGCGTGAAGCTGACTTCCGCAATGTGGTGGTCATCCTCACGACAAACGCCGGCGCCGCCGACGCGTCTGTTCGCAGCGTTGGCTTCAAGGCGGACGGCGAAGACAACAGCTTTCAAGCGAACCGCGCGAAGGCAGCCATGGAGCGTACGTTCACGCCGGAGTTCAGAAACCGCCTGGACGCCATCGTCAACTTCCGCCCCCTCGGCCCCAAGGTCATCCGTCTCGTGGTCGACAAAGAGGTCGCGCTCCTGCAAACGGTGCTCAAGGCCAAAGATGTCACCATCGAGCTCAGCGAAGCCGCCTACGATTGGCTCGCCGAAAAGGGGTACGACCCTCAGATGGGCGCCCGGCCCATGGCGCGCCTCGTCGAGAAAGAGATCAAGAAGCCTATCGCCAAGGAACTCGTCTTCGGCGCGCTCAAGGGCGGCGGAACAGCCAAGATCGATGTGGAGACGCGTGACGGTGACACGCATCTTTTGCTCTCGTACAACTAGGCGAAACGCTCAGGCAGCCGCCTGATATGCTCTCTCCATGACGGTTCAAGAGATGGAGCGCCTACTTCGGGAGACCCTCGAAGATAGGCGTGTTTCGCGAGCGGAACGCCGAAGCCTTCGAAAAGAAGTCGACGATTCCGGCGACGAACATGAGTTTCGTCGTATCGCGTTCTCCGTCGCTCAAACGGAACTAGCGCAAACACCAGGCGACGCTGGCGCGATCATCGAGTGGCTGGAAGCGGTGTCCAAGGCCGTGACGTACCGAGCGGCGCTGAAAGCCGAAAAGGTGGAAGCTCACTTCTCGCCGGGTGACGCCTGCCGAGACCGAATCGCGGGCGCTATTGGCGGAGCGCGCCGAAGCATCGATATCTGCGTGTTCACCATCACCGACGACCACCTGGTCGACGCAATCCTCAGCGCCAACGCCCGCGGCGTGAAGGTGCGTGTCGCATCCGACAACGACAAAGCGGAGGACCGTGGCAGCGACATCAAACGTATGGCGCGCGAAGGACTCGATGTACGCATGGACCGCTCGCCGCACCACATGCACCACAAGTTCGCCATCTTCGATGATTCGTTACTCCTCAACGGCAGCTACAATTGGACGCGGAGCGCCTTCAAAAGCAACCGCGAGAACCTGTTGGTTACCACTCACACGTCATTGGTGTCGCAGTTCTCGAGCGCCTTCGATGCGATGTGGAACGACTTCGCGTAGCAGCAGAGTTTGATGCCTGTTCATTTGCTTGGCGACGACCTGTCGTTTCCTTCTCCAGAACTCGCGACGCCGGAAGGCGTCTTGGCGGTGGGGGACGATCTTCGGCCCGAACGACTCCTGGCGGCGTACTCCCAGGGGGTCTTTCCATGGCCCGTTCGCGGGTTCCCTCTGCTGTGGTTTTGTCCGGATCCGCGCTTCGTGCTGCCCCTCGACGATGTTCACCTTGGACGGACTATGAAACGTGCGGTGCGGCGTAGTGATCTCACGATTCGCTTCGATACAGCCTTCGGCGAGGTGATTGACCGCTGCGCCCATGCACCACGGCCGGGTCAAGATGGGACCTGGATCACGACGGATCTTCGCAATGCGTTTGTGCGCCTTCACCAGCTCGGTTTCGCTCACAGCGTGGAAGCGTGGCGTGGGGACGAACTGGTGGGCGGACTCTATGGCGTCGCCCTCGGCTCCATTTTCTTCGGCGAGTCCATGTTCGCTCGTACAGCAGACGCATCGAAGGTGGCGTTCGTCACCTTGCTTGGCCAGCTCCGCGAATGGGGCTTCGATCTTGTGGACTGCCAGGTGGAAACCGAGCACTTGGCGCGCTTCGGAGCCCGAGACTGGCCCCGCGCTCGCTTTCTCGCGCAGGTGGCCCGATCCATCCAGGCACCGACGCGTCGCGGACCATGGCCACCCCCTTTAGGGGTCAACGCCGCCGTCGAACGCCTGACCAGGGGTTGACGCCTCCGCCACACCAGGAATGATGTTCCCATGCGAATCTTCGTGGCCCTTTCTTTACTCACCCTCCTGGGATGTGGCGCGAAAACTGGACTCCCCGTCCCCGAGAACACCACATGTCGGGAAATTGAACTGGAGCGACCAGTGCCGCAGGTGCTCTTCGCCGTCGACCGAAGTGGCTCGATGGACTTCTCCCTGACCGGCATTGAGCCCGACGACCCACGGCGTGGAGACACGCCGTCACGCTGGACGCTCATGAGCGCCGCGTTGACGGGCAGCCTTGCAGAGCGAACGGGCACTCTTGAATTTGGAGCGCTCTTCTATCCTGAAATTTTGCCGGGTGACGCGAGCGCGTGTGGCGGTGGTGAGGTCGTCAGCATTGTGCCGGGTGAAGGCACGCCTGAAGGTCTGCGCTCGATCTTCGAATCAACGGTGCCTATCGGCGGCACTCCCACCGGCGGCGCCCTTCGCGTGGCCCGTGAGTTCTTCGCCGAGCCTGAAGAAGGGACGGTGCCTTTTGTGGTTCTCGTCACGGATGGCGCACCCAACTGCAACCCAGAGCCGGCGACACCTCCGCCTGCGTGCATTTGCACGTCGCCGGATCCTACGCGCTGCGATCCCGTCGACAACACAGACGCAGCTCTTCAGTGCCTAGATGCCACACGTGCTCTGGACGAGCTCAACATGCTCTCGAGCGCCGGTGTCCCAACCTTCGTCCTCGGCATCACGCGCCAGGCGGACCTTGTGCAGGTGCTGGATGACATGGCCGTCGCCGGCGGCAGGCCGCGCACGACGGGGCCGCGTCGCTACTACGATGCCCAAACCGAAGCCGAGCTCAACGAGGCGCTGGACGCCATCAACGACTCCATCACCAGCTGCGCCTTCACCCTCTCGGCCCCCAGCAACGCTGACCGCTTTCAGGTGCTCTTGGCTGGGAGTCCCATCACTCGAGACCGGTCTCACATGAGCGGCTGGGATTTTACCAACGACACCAACACCGTCATCTCCCTTTACGGCGAGGCTTGCCGCCAAGCCGAGGACCTGGGCATTGAGGTTCGCGCGGAGCTCTACTGCGACGACATGTCTCCAGAGATGGAGCGCGACATCTAGGTCCTCGCCTTCAGAGCCCTCGCCACGAGTCGCTTTGCGTCTTCGACTCCGCGACGCTTCATCGTTTCGATGGCCGCCCTTCTCTTCTGTTCACTCATCGCACGAACGCCGTGAAGCGTCGTGTGTCGAACCTTTGCAAACCCTACAAAACGAAGCGTCGCGTTGATGAAGCTCGCGTGCACGCTGCGCCGATGCCAGAAGCGGTACCACCACCCTGGGCTGTCCATCGTCGTCACCACACGCCCTGTACGCCCTGCGAGGAGCGGCGTTGGAAGCGCTTTGCCCTTCTCGTAGCGAAAGGCCCAGCCGGGCAAGAAGGTTCGGTCCACGAACCCCTTGAGGAGCGCGGGAGTCGCTGCCCACCATGTCGGAAAGAACCAGCTCACATGCTGTGCTCTCTCGATGTGCCGACGAGCTCGCTCCAGATCAGGCTCCAGCACTTGGGATTCGTCAAACCCCGCACGTAAAAGCGGGTCAAAATCAAGCTCGGAGAGATCGAGCTCATCCACTTGGACAAACTCCCGGGCGCCCTCCACGTAGGCTGCGTGGAGGGCAGCGTTGAAGCTCTCTTGGGAAGGATGAGCGAGAATCGCGAGAAGGCGTGTAGTCATAGGGACACCCTCGTGCCTCATTTTACGCATGCAAGTGACTGATAAATCATGGTAACATGCATGCACGCATGGCAAAGAAGATCGAACGATGGGACGACGTTCGCGTTTTTCTCCAAGCCGCTCGGAGCGGAAGTTTCAGCGCGGCGGCGAAAGTTGAAGGTATCGAGCAATCGACGATGAGCCGACGAATTGCAGCCCTAGAGGCGAACGTTGGCCAGCCACTCTTTCTTCGCCACCGAACGGGGCTCACGCTCACGGACCTCGGGCAACGTTTGTTGCGACGGGCAGAACAGACGGAGGCGGAAATGTGGGGCTTCGCCGACGAAGCGGACGGACAAGAGCGCGCGATCACCGGCGTAGTTCGTCTGGCGCTCACGGAGAGCATGGCGATTCACGTCGTTGTTCCCTTCGTCCTGCCCCTGCTCCGCGAGAGGTTTCCCCTAGTCCGCCTCGACCTGCACACAGGTTATCGAAATGTAGACCTTGGGCTGCGCGAGGCCGACTTGGCGTTGCGTTTTGCGCGCCCGTCAGAGCCTTCACTCGTGATCAAACGACTCGCCCAGATGCCAACCGCCGTGCTCGCGAGCGCGTCGTACGCCGAGGGTCGAGCATACGAAGACTTGGACTGGATTCGCCTTGGAATGGCCGGCATCCAGGCGCCTGAATCAGACTGGTTCGACTCGAATATTAGTGACGTGCCAGTGATGACGACGAACAGCTACCTCACGCAAGTGGCGATGGTCCGCGCGGGCCTTGGCGTCGGCGTGCTGACGCGCTTGTTGCTGCGCATCGATCCAAAGCTCGTTGTCGTTGAGCTGGACATGCCAAAGCCACCACCCATCGACTTGTGGCTCGTGTCCCACGCCGACCGACGCCGAATCCCTCGCATCGATGCGGTCTGGGCGCTCCTCGAGGAGGCCCTCGCTCCTTTGTCCGAGGATGCAGAGACTACGACTTTTCCGCTCTCGCCTTCCTAAAATACAGAGCGTTTTCAACGCTTTGCGAAGTGCTCAAGGAAGTTCGCGTGGTTCGCTTTCATCGCTTTGCGGAACGCCAGGCCTACGATTCGGACGACAGGATACAGGAGCGGCGAGCGAACCTTGAACGTGAACTCCCGCACCGCACTCGTGCCTTGGGCGTTCGCCTCGAGCGTCCAGCTCTCACGAGCGCCGGTGGTCAGGAAACGAAGCGCGGAGCTGAACCCCCAAATGTCGATGACGTAAAGATGGGGGCGATCCGCGACGACGACGCGTTCATGGTGCGTGCCACCATCGCTTGAATGCACCGTCGCCTCGGCGCCAACTTGGTCATTGGGCGCCTCCCAAATCACACGCTCGATGCCAGGCACGGGTCCAAAGCCGTCGAACATTTCAAAGGCATCCGTGGAGAGCAGGAAATCGTACGCCTCTGCCGGCGGAACCGGCAAAAGAACTTTCTCACGAATGATGATGTCCATGAGCTAGAGCGCGCCGATCACGCTCTCGCGCTGAGCTTCGAGTTGAGCAGCGCAGAGACGAATCGTTTCGGTGGTGGACGCGAGATTACGTGGCCCACCCTGAAGGTCCGCCACGCGACCCTCGAAGAACGCCTGAACCGCGTCGGCGGTGGCCGTGTCACAGGCCCCGGACATCGTCGTCGGCAGGTAGCCTCCGTAGGAAGGCGGGAGGCGCGCAACGAGCGCGTCGAAGTTCGCTTGGAGCCAGGCCCAAGTCGCTTCGAGACGCTCAGGCATCCGGAACTGCGTGCCCAAGGGAATGAAGATCTCATTGTTGCGAAGGTTGTCGCTCAGGCACAGAGCAAGAGCGCGCTCTGCCAACGCAGGGTCCTTCGTCGATCCAACGGCGCGAAGGAGCCCACGACGAATCTGACCGTCCGTGACGTGCTCGATGAGAACCATCGCTCGCTCGAAGACATCTGGACCACCGTCCTGGACAGCCACGACGAGCGCAGACTCGGCGAGGTCAGCAGGCACAGCGTCCGAGTTCACTTCGAAGCCCTCTTCGCCCATGTTGAGGTACTCGCGACCAAGACGGAGTCCTTCGCGTCGAGCTGCCGGGTCCTCAGCCACACGGGCCAAGAAGCCGACGACTTCGCCACGACGGATTCGCACGTCCTCGGACTCGTCAGCGCCACGACGGGGCGCCCAGCGAAGCCGCCGGTAGTCGGCGGCGTAGGCGCGACGAAGACGCCGCTGAAGCGACTCTCGGTGCTCGGCTCCCGCAAAGTTGTCGAGAAGGCTGGAGAAGAAGCCCAGGGGCGCCGTAGCGACTGAACGGTGGCTGTCCGTCGCTAGCGCAAGCGATGCTCGAAGCGCTGCGGCCCCATCGATTTGGGCAGAGCGGAACCCAGCCTGGACGCTGTCGGCGACGGAGAGCCGCTCGCTGACCGTGAGGCTGCCGCCGGCGCCCTGAAGGGCGGCGAGCTGGTCCGCTGGCAGGGACCAACGATAGTAGCCCGCGGAGTCGGCGTTGGGGTGAATCCAGGCTGGGCACGAAGCGGCTTCGCTGAGAACCACTTCGCCGGTGGTCTCCGTCAGAAGCGTGCAGGCTTCGCCGGTGGTGGTGCGGCGGCCGCGGCCCACGCCATACCGGATGCAGACAGGAATCTGCCAGGAGCGGTCGCGCTCGGCAGTGGAGCCGACGGGGAGGTATCGAGACTGCTGGAGCGTGACCTTCGGGGTGTCCCCAGTGCAGTCGAGGGCTGTCTCGACCATTGGCAGACCAGGCTGGGAGAGGAACGTCATGAACGGCGTCCCGATGTCGCGACCGGCGGCTTCGCTCAGCGCGCTCATCAGGTCCGTGACGGTGGCGGAACCAAAGCGGTTGGCCTGAAGGTACGCACGGATTCCGGTCTGGAACGTCTCCACGCCAACGTGGCGCTCAAACATGCGAAGAACACCTGCGCCCTTGCCGTAGGTGATGCCGTCAAAAGCGTTGTGGATATCGTGGCTGCTGACGATGGGCTGGCGAATGGTGCGCGCGCTGCCGAGGCTGTCTCGGCCGTAGACACTAAAGACCCATTCGGACAGCTCAACGTCTGCCTCGTAGTCTTCACGCCAGCCGGCGACGGCGGTGTGTTCGATCCAGCTGGCGAAGGCCTCGTTCAACCAGAGATCATCCCACCACTCCATCGTCACGAGGTTGCCGAACCACATGTGTCCAAGTTCGTGCGCGACGATGTAGGCCCAGAAGCGCATGCGGCTCGTCGGCGTTGTCGCTGGGTCGACGAGGAGAATGGTGTCGCGGAAGGTCACGAGACCCACGTTCTCCATGGCGCCGGCGCCAAAGTCAGGAACCGCGACGAAGTCGAGCTTGTCGTAGGGGTACGCAATGCCGAAGTACTCTTCTAGCTGAGCGAGAAGCGCTGGCGTGTGCTCCATGGTGTACGCGAGCTCCGCTCCGTGACCGTGAGGAGCGAGCCCTCGAAACGGCAGAGGCTCACTACGCACATCATTCGCGGGAATCGTGCCTTCGACGATATCCAGAGGGCCCACCGCGAGGGCGAAGAGGTATGTCGGGATCGGCAGCGTGGTGGCGTAGCGGATGGTCGTGGCGTCACCATCGACGGTCTCGCTGACCACGGCGGAGTTGGCCGCGGCCACATCGCCCGTTTTCACCCGGAGCGTGACGTCGAAGGGCGTCTTGAATCGCGGGTCGTCAAAGCATGGAAACGCCTTACGCGCGTCGAGGGGCTCCATCTGCGTAAACGCGTAGTTGTGGTCTTCATGCACCACCTTGTAGATGCCGCCGAGAGCCGTGCCGAAAGGCGCTGTGTAAGAGATCTCGATCTGCACATTGCCTTGGACCGCGCGCGGCACCGTGATGGAAGCAAACGTGTCGTCGTCTTCTTGGGCGGACCATTCACCGTTCAGTGCGGCGCCGCTCTCCGGCGTCACTGTCACGGCGCTGACGTCGTGACCGATGCCATGCATCCAAATGACGCTGCGGGCGGAGTCGATGCGAGTGTCGATCACGACAACGCCGCCAAAACGATCCTGGTCAGGGTTGATCGAGAGCGCGAGGGAGTAGCGCGTCGGCGTCGTCCCAGCCGGGAGCCGACCGTTTGCTGGTATCGGCCCGGCTTCTGGAGCCGGAGCCTCCTGGCGGGCTGGATGGGAGAGCGTCTGATCGACGGCCTGCTCGGTGGTCGCTGGGCCACAGCCAACGGAGAGACCAAGAGCGACAAGGACGGATACGCGCGCGCGGAGAAGTGTTCGCATGGCGCAGGGCTTACCGCATAGGGCGGCTGGGCTCAACGGGCTTCGTGAATCCCCAATCTGGGTCTTACTCCGCTGGCTCCGAGCGGTAGATCACCATTCCTACGTGGTCAGCGATGGTTGGCAGGGGAACGACGGCATAGCCGTACCACTGCCGAAACATGTAGACCTCGCCGGTAAACCCACCCGCGCTGCGGGCGAAACCGGCACTTCGTGTTTCACTCGTCGGCAACTCGCCGACAATCTCAGTCGGCGCGTTGGGCGAAGGGATCAGCTCGTCGCCGTCGTAGAGCGAAATCCAGAGGACCATGCCTTCGTTAATTTCCTCGGCGAGCTCCACACGGAGCTGACGGCTAAGGCGTTGAGCTTCCCGCCAAAGCGGAATGCCGGCGAGCGTCGCGCCGATAATAGTCCCGCCCTCGTTGTAGATAGGTGCCGCGAAGAGCATCGAGTGACTCGTGCCGCCCTGTTC
>JBLHKB010000147.1:0-13003 GCA_047619315.1 Polyangiales bacterium | reverse complement strand
CCGCCGCCGGAGCCACCACAGCCGCCGCCGCCGCCGCCGCCGCCGAATCTCCCAAAGTTGTCGCTCGCGGCGCCGCCGCCGCCGCCGCCGAAGCCTGGCATGCCAGTAGCACCCGGTGCGCCGGGCATCGGAATGTAGAGGCATTCGGGACTCAGAAAGCCGTTGCCGCTTCCTCCCGGGCCCGGTGCGGCGGGTTCGGCCGGGGCATCCGCACCGTTGGCGCCGGTATCGCCCGCGTTTGCCCCAACGTCACCTCCTTGGCCCCATTCGCCGCTTGCGTCAGCGCCGTCGTCGCCTGGTTGAGGACCGCCGAATGGGAGGAGGCCGCCGCCGTCGCCGCCCCGACGGCAATTGCGGCCGCCACTCCCCGGGCCTCCGAATACCTCCCCATCTCCACCGCCGTCGCCAACGGCGCCGGTGGTTCCGGCTGTTCCGTTGGCGCCATCCGAGCCGTCCTTGCTAAGAATGCTCACATCTGTGAGCGTCAGGTCGCTGTCGATGACGCGCACGCCATAGGTGCTACCGCCGTTGGCGTCGGCATTTCCCGTCTCAATTCGAAAGACCTCGATCTCGACGTTCAAGCGAGCCCCGCCATGGACAAGAATGGCCCACGGGAGCGCGCTGCGGATTCGACTGAGGCAGTCATCGGTGGATTGCGTCAGGAACTCCTCGCCGCAGAAGCTGCCGCGAAGACGCACCGATGAAGCGATGGTGAGCTCCGCGTCGAAGTCGCCTTGGGCGACGCAGACAACACTCGGGTTCAGGTCCAGAGCCGTCTGGATGTTCCGAAGAGAAGTGGACGGCGTGAGGCCGTCGTTGCTGTCATTGCCGCCCCTCGAGACGTACACTTCGCAGCTCACGGGGAGCGGCACATCAGGCCCACCATCGGACATCCGCACGTCTGGCCGCGCGTCCACCAGCGGGGGTGCGTCTAGGGTGAGCGCGTCTACACCGGAATCGCGGGCATCTGGCGCAGCGCCGTCGATGGCGGGCCCCGTGTCGACGCCTGTTGGTTGTTGGAGACCCGCGTGGTCCACGGAACAGGCTGACGCGAGCAATAGTAAGGGTACGAGCCGAAGCACAGGCCAACATTACCTCATTTCGCGCACCCCATGCACTTCTCCCTCTAAGGGTCTGCCCTGTTTCCACCCTCGTCCAGAATCGGGGACTGAACGGAAGTCGCGCTCAGATCAGCAGCGTCGGACACCCAAAGAGGATCTCTAGGGTCTCCGCACGGCGCGCGCGGGTGCAGGCATCGCCGTAGAGCTCCACGCGTTCCATCGAGTCACTGTAGTCCCAGCCTGCTTCCCTCGTATCATCACGGGGGATCGTCTCGTCTTCTCCTCCGCCCGAGATGCGAACGTTGACTCGGAGGGGGTCGAAGGTGCCATCTGGGTTTGGCGGGATCTCGTATTCACAGCTCAGCAACGACTCGCCGATGGTCGCGAGTGCTTCCCGAAGAGCGGCGGCGAAGTCGAGGCCGGAGTCCGTCAAATCGTAGTGGCAGTAGGTCGGTCCCGTGTCGCTACAGCCCATGCGGGCGGTGTCGCCAGCGCTGGCGAGGCGTGACAGCACGCTGCGGAAACTCTGCGAACCTGGCACCCCGATGACAAACGTCGGAATCCCCGCAGCCGCTGCGTCTTCGACGCGTGCGATGAGAGCCTCTTCGTCGCGACGCAGCGGCTCCGGTGAGTCGAAAGCGCAGTCGGTGTCGCAGCCCAGACAGACGCTCGCGGCCCCATCGGTGGCGAGCACCAAAAACGGCCGCTCTGCACCCAGGCTAGCCAAGCGCTCCAGTCCGAAGGCGACGGCATCGTGCGTCGGCGTCGCGAGCCCATCTGGAGTGATGCCAGCGATGGCGCTCCGTAACATCGCGCGGCTGCTCACCAAGGGGGCGAGCTCTGAAGTGAGCACGTTGTCCGTACACGCCCGCTCCGCCTGCGGAAATCGCATGAGTCCCACGGTAGCGGCGTCAGGCACGCTCGCGAGGGCGGCGCGAAGCTCGGTGGTGAATACATCCCAGCGCGAGTCATCCGGCGCAGGTGTTGGATCGCCCGTGAGACACGTCGGATTTGTGACGGCGCAGTTCATGCTGTTGCTGGTGTCGACCTGAAAGAGGAGCGTCGCGGCTACGGGTTCCGCTTGGGCGCGCAGGGTTTCGCACACGGCCTCCGGGACATCCCCTCTCGTGTCCGTACGCGAGACATCGCGTAGCGCATCGCTTGCGGCGACATCTGTGAGCGCAGCGTCCGTGAGCGCAGCGTCGCCTGCGCGCCGATCATCGCTCCCGCATGCGGCCAAGATGAAGGAGAAGACAAGTACACTACGCATTCTCTCCAACTACCCTATCGAAGGCGCACTTCCTAGAAGCAGACTCATCACGCCATCTCTTCGCCGTAGGCTGGGACGCCGCATTCTGCCAGGTCCAGGCCCTCATCTTCGTGAGCTGCGTCCACGCGCACGCCGATCGTCGCGCGAAGGACGCGCCAGAGCAGTGAGCTGGACCCGTAGGCGAAGGCGAACACCAACAACGCGCCGGCGAGCTGAATGCCGAGCTGAGACAAGCTCCTTCCCGAACCAAATATTCCCACGGCCACGGTCCCAAAGAAGCCCGCCGCGCCATGAACGGCGATGGCACCCACAGGGTCATCGATCTTCCGTCGCTCCAGAAAGAGCACGCTCTCGGTGCAGATGATGGCGCCCAGCACGCCAACGCCGATGGCGGCGACGGGTGCGATCTGGTCGCAGCCTGCAGTAATGGAGACCAGCCCGGCGAGCGCTCCGTTGAGTCCCATGGAGAAATCAAGCGTACCCGTTCGAGCCTTCACGTAGGCGAGGGCCGCCAAGAACCCCGCCGCCGCCGAGAGGTTTGTGACCAACACGATGCGAGCGATGACACCAGGTTCAGCAGCGCTCAGTGTGCTCCCGCCATTAAAGCCAAACCAGCCCAGCCAGAGAATCATCACTCCCAGAGCCGCCAGCGGAAGGTTGTGGGCTCGCATGGGCTTGCTGCGCTCCTCGTCGAATTTGCCACGTCGAGGCCCCACCACCTGTGCGCCGGCGAGAGCCATGGCCCCACCCACCAAGTGCACGACTGTGCTTCCTGCGAAGTCGACGAAGCCCCACTTTGCCAGGACGCCGCCGCCCCAGACAGCGTGTCCTACGAGTGGATAGATGAGCGCCGTCGCGAGAGCCGTGAAGAGGAGAAAAGGGCCGAGCTTGGAGCGTTCGGCGACTGCGCCGCTCACGATGGTGCATGCAGTCGCCGCGAAGACGAGCTGGAAGAACACATGGACCAAGAGCGGAATCGATCCGACTTGCCCGTCACCATCGGGCGCAAAGGGGCCCGCTCCCGCGACGGTGCCTTCGCCGAACATCACTCCGTATCCCACCAGGTAAAATGTGATGGATGCGACGGCGACGACGCCGAAGTTCTTCATCAGAACGGCCACCGCGTTCTTGCGCCTGCACAGCCCGGACTCGAGTAGGGCGAAGCCTGCATGCATGAAGAACACGAGAAACGCGCTCAAGAGCACCCAGAGGCTGTCAGCGAGTGAGATGTCCATGGGCCGAAGAGTGACCCACGGATGTTTCCGAAGTGTTTCGAGGATACTTCCAGCTTTTGAAAAATGACGCATCGCTCTTTTCGACGCCGATCCCACTCTTTTTGCGACTTCGAGCCCTCGATATGCGATTTACAACAGCGCTGATGAGATTGAACGTGTCGATAAAGTTGTGCGTACTTTGCCTGGCGTTCGCCGGCTGCAACGAGTGCCGGCGCGACGCGATCCAAACGAGCGTTCGTGTGTACGTGCCGCGACCAGGTCTTGTGCCTCGACATTGCCTGTCGGACCACGAGGCTTCATGCCGCGAAGCGGATGACATTGTGGGGTTGGCCCACATCTTCAACTTCGAGCAGCGCTCCGAGGGACGGGTGTGGTGCAGCTACGTCGACCCTCCCGGGAGCATTCGCACATCTTCGTGCGACGTCGCTCACATCACCTTCCCCGAAAACACAAGCGAGGCCCGCGAGCTCGTCGTGGTCGTTCCGGGCTGCGAGGCGGCGGAGGTAGAGCCGGAGGCGGGAGACGCCTGCAGCGTGCTTACGCAGCCTCACGGTCTTCCCCGTGACAGCTGCGGCGACGCTCACTTCTGCCGAGCTGGTGATTCCACATGCCAGCCCCTCCCGGAGGTGTGCGAAAGCAACGCCGACTGCACCTTCGTCTCCGTCTGTGATGAGACTCAGCTCTGTGTCCGCTACGTGTGTGAAGAACACAGAGCGTGCGTCTACCCGGACGAATGCCTCGACTCGTCCGACTGCCACCGAAGCCACTCGCGATGCCGCGAGGGAAGAGAGTGCGACACTTTTACATGCGAGACGGGGCGTTGCGTTGGAGCATCGCCCGCGAACTAGGCCTTCGTGAGCCGCTCCGCGAATTCTTTAAGGGAGCGCGCCACAGGGTTCTGAAAGAAGGGCTGCCATTCGAGCCGAGTTTTCGGCGACACGTCCTCGTAGTCTTCGTCGCCATACGCGTTGAGCAGCGACGCGTCGAACAACTCCGCGTCGATGAGGTCGACGACGGTGGACATGCCTTGATCGTGCATGTTGATGAACACGTGACCGTGGTATGGGCCCTCTTCGTCGATGAGAATGAACTCATCCGACTCAACGCTGCCGATGATCCTCGCTTCGAAGTGAAAGTCAGCGTCGATGGGTGCTGGATCGATAAAGAAACAAGTCTCATCGGAGCCTTCAAAGTCTCCGTCGGTCTCTACGATATGAGTGGGCCGGTCGTCGTCGTCGTACTCAACCTCAAGACCGGTTGTCGCTTTCGTCACGCCCCAGAGCGTCTCGTCTTTCTCTTCGAATCCTTGACTTCGTGCGTGCCCGAGAAACTCTTCGTAGTTCATGAGCGGACGCTAGCACATCATCTGCCGCCTTCTATGAGGGTGTCCCCGACGCGTTTCCGCATGCCGGACTTCGCGGAAATGCACAGACCGCAGCAACGGAACTCAGGTGTTCGAAGACGCGTGTTTCGACGTCCGTTCTCACAGATCATCGTGATCTTTTGGAGTCCGCTCGATTTTAGGCCTCCTAAATACTCGTCTTCATCCGAGGACGGAGCCACCAGGAATCTTCACGATCTTGGGTACAATAGCGTATGGGTCACACAAGAAACGCCCCCTGCGTCGAGCCCAAAGCACGCAAGTATACGGAGTCACGTCACCGACTTGCTATACTGGGGAGGTGGAACCTCTCGACAGCCGAATCGCGCAAGTCGCGAACGGTGCGGTCCGGCGTCAGCTAGGCCTTGAGGTTCGCACATTGATTCAGCGCGCTGACTACGAGAGCGCCCTGCGAATCTGCGACGCGCTGATTCTCTATCCGGAGAACGAGCTCGATGTTCTCTGCAACGCTCTCTGGGTCGTTCAGCCTGACAACACTGGGCTGCCCTTCGACGAAGGGATGGCGAAACGGTTCCTCGCGGCGAGCACCTTCCGTGCCGGATTCAACCCTCCAATGCACATCAAGGCCGCCGCCGTCTATGCTCACTTCGACGATGCAGAGCGCGTTCTTCGACACTTGTTTCTCGCGAAGCAGCATCAGCAAGACCTCACGCCCTATCTGGATGCTCCACTCTTTGACCGCGTTCGCTCCCATCCGCGCTGGAGCGAACTGAGCGGGACACATGAACCCGTCGATGAGCCGACATGGATCGAGGTCGCTCTGGAGGCGTGCGAAGCCGGCGACTACTCAAACGCATTTCCTGCGCTTTGGTGGTTCTGGTCGAGGACACGCTCCTCCCGTGTCGCCGACCTCATCGAAGTCGTTTCGGAACGCGCCGGGGCACGCGTGGGCTATCAGGGTGAAGTTCTAGAGAGCGCCTTGCGGGACGCGCCGGAGACACTTCACGATGTGTTCAACAAGAGCGTTCGTCGCGGCTCTCGAAGAGTCGGTTCGCCAGCCACCGACAGCGACGCGACGGCCAGCCTAGTCTGGCTCGCGGATGATGCGGCGGACCCCCGTTTTGCGAGCGAGATGCTTCGGATCCTCGGGTCCGCCCAGTTGCCCCCTCAGAAGGCCGTGCAGGACGGCCTGCGAGGTCTGCTGGTCAACCTGGAAGCGCTGGGCGACAAGCGAATCGCCGCGAGTTTGGCTGAACTATCGAAGGAGCTTCTCGAGACGCCGTCGACTCTTGAGGCTTGGCTCGCCTTTGAATTGGCGCGCCTCTCCGGAGTGCTTGTCGCGCTGCCAGAGCCCGCTCTCACGCAAACGGAAAGCGAAGGCTGCTCACGTCTTGAGGGGCTCCTTGGACGCCGTGTTCATGAAATCGGCTACGTGCGCTCAAAGACGAAGAGCCTCGCGACCCCTGTGAAGCCAGTCGACCCGCTCGTCGCGCTTTGGCGGAAGACCCGCGATCCTGACGTCGCGGATGTACTCGATCTTCAGCACATGCGGCTCTCCCAAGGCCCGGACCTGGCGCAAGCGGTCATGAACGCTTTTATTCCAGGCGATGGTACCGAGCGTGACGTTGGGGCCCTCGACGCGGCACAGCTGATCTGGGAAGCAAAACACCAAGACGATCCACGTTTGGCGAGCGCCCTGATTCGGCTCTTTGACGACCCGCCATTTTTGTTTCCGTTGCGCCGCGAGAACGGCGTCGAAGAGTTCTGGGGGGAAGTGACCCGCGCGTGCGCTTCGCTCCAAGACCCTCGCCTCGTTGCCCCGCTCCGGGCACTCTCATCACGCGCGCTCGCCATCACGCGTGAGGCGGACGAGGAAGCCGAAGCGGACGTGTACATGGCGTTCCCGCTGGGACCGTTTCTGAAAGCCCAGCTCACAAAATGCGCAGACACGATCGAGGCTGCGGCATCGTCCGTCGAACTCGACGAAGCCCAACAGCGGATGCTCGAAGCGGCTCGTCTCGAATACGCGCCGGAGGAGAGCGCGAGGGAGAAAAAGCGATCGCGTGGGGCAGACCGAGGCGTGACGGAGACCTTGCTCATGGACGAGATCATCAACGACCTCGCCAACGATGCGCCGCGACTTGCCTACGCCGACTTCCTCGGCGACACGCCTAAGGCCCGCTTCATACGTCTTCAGATCGAGCGTGCCGCCGGCGGCGATAGCGACGTTGAGGCTGAATCCGCTCTTCAATCGTTGCACCAATACAGATGGGTCGAGCCGTTCTCGCACCTCTTGAAAGACCTTGTCTTCGAGCGCGGGTTCCTGGCTCGTTGCACTCTCTGCGTCGATCCCTTTGGCGATCCTCTGCCGGACGAGTTTGTCGGACATCCACTTTGGGCGACGCTTAGCGCGATTCGCTCGAACACCGACACGTGGCAGACGTACGACCCGGAGCGCTCGCAGACCGTTCCTTCGAAGACCATCGAAGCGTTCGCGCACCCCGTAATGCGAGCACTCGGACACCTCGATGGGGTTTCAGCCCCGGGGCTGCTCGAGCTCGTCGCGCAGGGTCACACGCACTACGAGCTCATCACCCTCGAACCACAGAAGGTCGATGCATCGCTTTGGGCTCAGGTGATCGTCGCGCTCTCAGGGCTGACGAAACTCCGAACGCTTCGAGTCCGCCTCTCGGGTCGCAACGAGCTTGACGCTTTGGTGCCCTTGCTAGAGGCGAGCGAAGAGCTGAACCATCTGGCGTTCGAGATCGACGCACAGGAAGTGCGCTGTGCGGAACTCAACCTTCCGATGGCGCAGGCGCTCTTCGCAAGCTCCTTCACGTCGATCACCTTCGGTTGGACCGCGGACAACCACGATCTCGGCATGGACCGCTGCGAGCTTCGGTTCACGAAGCTCAATGGCAGCTGGAGTGTTGAGGCGAGGCAACTGCCAGTTCGCCGACCTCATGAGATCGACGAACCAACGCACGAGCCGACGCAACTTTGGCTAAACCCATTCATCACGCAGCTGACGCACCTCCCGAAGGAGATGCTCACGTCTTTTCGACTCTGTGAGAGCTCCGCGACGCCCTCTCAGACGTCTTTGGACTCGCTGACCGAGTTGCTGGCGTCGTTTCCGCGCTTGGACGTAGTGGAGCTATTGCCCGCGGGTGATTCACCAGAGCAGATTCAGCATCTCATCTCAGCGCTCGAGAATCCGGATCACGCAGAGCGATCATGCCGTGTCCTTGGATCCTTCAAAGACCCAGCGTCGCGCGATGCGTTGGCCCGCCACGCTGCTCATAATGAAGCGCTCTCCGTTCGCTCCGCCGCGATCGAAGCGTTGGCAGAGCTTGCCGATGAGAGCGTTGTTTCGATGCTCTGCAAAGCTCTCGACGCGACCCCAGCAGGCGCGATGGGCGCTCGATTGCTTGGCTACTTACGGGCCCAGAGCGCCATCCCCGCACTCATCGAATACGCGCCGAACGTGGTGGCCAGCTACGCCCGGGATGAGGTCGCTCAGGCATTCGCCCGCATCGCCTCCGCCGAAGCGATTCCCGTGCTCCTCGAGAGCTACGAGAAGGAAGCGAGCGCCGACACCCTCATCGCGCTCGGCCGCCTTGGAGCCCCAGAAGCGCGAAGGCTCGCGCTCACTGCCCTTGAAGCCGGCGGTGACGGTGCGTGCGCCACCCTGGCCTTTGTCGGAAAACCAGAAGACGCAAAGCTGCTTGAGCCCTTCTTCGACAGCCGTATGGGGGTCACGCACATCCGGGCCATTCCCTTGCTCGCGTCGCTGGCCATCGTGCCCAACGCTTCACCGGCGCACATCGACAAGATGGCGGCAGCCATCGAGAAGAGCTGGTCCTCTGGGGTCAGCGAAGACTGCGCTTGGCTCGTGCTCGAACTGCGCTCGCGTTTGGGCAACCCGGAGCCGAAGTGGAACACGCTCGCCGCACAAGTGCTCGAGTGGTGCGAGGGTTGCCTTGATTGGTCCCGACGAACCCGAGCGGAGACCCCATACGGTCTGGATGCACGCAAGTGGATGTATTGGGAAGACCTGCTGCACGACGTGGCGACGGCCTGGGGCTCACCTGTCCCAATTCACTCGGTTCGCCCAACAGCGCTCTAATATGAGCGGTGATCCAGGGACGGCGCGCCACAAAATGTCCCTTTCTTTGCGAACCATGCATTTCGCCGATCTTGCAAAGATTCCCAGTGCTTAGTTCACCATCGCCCGGGTGTTGACCGCCGAGCTGCTTGACTCCGCCTGGATGCCAGGCATTCCTATTGCTTACTTGAGAAGGAGTTCCCGTGATCGCCAAGCTTCCCCTGCCGTTTTTCCTCGTGGCCATATTCGCCCTAGGAGCCTGTGATTGTTCCACTAGTCAACGCGTCGGTCGCGACACAGGAATCACGCCAGGAGGAGACGCAGACGTCGTCGACACGGGCTTCCCTCAGCGGGACACTGGTTCTTGCGAACCCGCCCCTGAAGGAACGCCCGAAACCTGCATCGACGGCATCGACAACAACTGTGACGGTCTCTTCGACTGCTCCGACCGCGGCTGCTCCGGCGTGGGTCCTTGCCCCGTTTGCGGTCAGGTCGACACGGCCCTCGGTGCGCCACTTTCCCTTCCTGATGGATCCGGCGCTGGCGACTGCGTGACCGACGCGGACTGCCCCGGCGTTCAGCGCTGCTACGAATTCGATGGCGGCATCTTCGGCGGCGAGACCAGCGAGTGCCGTGAGCCCTACCTGTCGACGCTCGACTTCGTCGGCTTCGAGGCCGGTCGCCGTTTCGAGGCGGTTAGCGACATCGTCAGCGTCTGCGTCGTGATGGAACACTCCTGGGTCCGTGACCTTCAGATGGATCTTCAAGCGCCGGACGGTCGCGTCTTCCATCTCCAAGAGTTCGCCGGCCGTGAAGGCGGCGAAGTCTACATGGGAGTCGCCGACGACTGTGACACCAGCGAATCACCAAGCCCCGGCACCGGCGCCACGTACTGTTGGACACCGACGGCCACACGCCCAGCGATGTTCGAGTTCGCCGACGCAGGCGGCCTCCCAACCGTCACCGACTGCAACGGCGGAAGCGCTGACCAGCTTCCTGCTGGCGAATACGACGCCTCCGACGACTGGACTATGCTCATCGGCGCGCCCCTCAACGGAGCCTGGAGCCTCGCCGTGACGGATCTCTGGGGTGCCGATAACGGTTACATCTTCGAGTGGTCCATCACCTTCGCCGCCGGCGCGGTTGAAGACTGCGGCTCCCCGCTCATCTAGCTCCGGGAGCTCAAGCGGGCGCACAACGCCCCAACGTTCAAAGGACCGCCAGTGGCGGTCCTTTTTCAATTGAACCGGTCGAAGTTCGGAGGGATCGATGCGCTAGCTCATCGCGACTCGTGCGTAGCGCTTTGAGTTCATGCGCCGCACGAAGCGCTCATCGATGAGGCACGAGACCATCCCTAGGCAAAGGGCGAAGGACCCGGCGGCGTAGGCACAGACCAGCGCGTTCATCAAAAGGTCCCCTCCTTCGAAGAGCGAGAGGAGGCCGCCGAAGAGCCCAATGAGCGACCCGGCGCCACTCATGCAGACAAACGCGAGCATGAACCGCCGCGATATCGGACTCCCAGTAAGGACGCCAACGCCGGCTGCCAAAGCGAGGACGAGTTGAAGGGCGCCGATGAGACTGAGCACAAAGGGCACGAGTGAAACGGCGAAGAGGCCAAAGTAGAGTGGGAATCGTCGGGAGGTGTCAGACATACGAGAGCCTCGGCCCCTGCGCAGCGGAGTTTCCTGTGCGGCGCAAGAATCGCGAAACAATCTCGCCTCCTCGGCCACAAGCCAATCTTGTTCGCGAAGAAGCGCCATCTCGCTTAGCATCGGACGCGGATGAGCTGGGAGAGCGTTGAAGAGTGGCCAAGCAATGTCACGTCGGGGGTTTACCGCGGCGCCGCAGAGATCATTGTGGCGGAGCGCTCTGGTCTAACGCTCATCGAACGCGTCGTCTTGTGGTGGCACTCGACGACGGAACTTCCCTTCACGGACATCGCCCAAGATGTGGTTGTGACGCCCAGCTACGTGTACGTCCGTAAGCAAGATGGCGCTCAAACGCGAGTGCGCCGGGAAGTGCTCGCTCAAGGGCGAGTCGAGGGGCGTCGTCGTCAGTACTCGGTGCCCAACGGAACGGACATGGTTCTCTCCGATCGAAACGGAGACGACGTCGAGCGCGCCTTGATGGATAAAGGGATTGCTCAAGGTTGGACGGGGCGACCACGCTGGACGCTCACGCTTGCGATCTTAATCGGGCTCATCGGCATGGCCATGTTCATCTCCGACGAACATCTTCGTGAGGGTGCACAAGCCGTCACGAATAAGCGGTACAACTCCGAGAGCGCTTATTGGTTTTACGCGTGCTTGGGCGTGTGGGTGATCCCCGTCACCACGTTCTTCTGCTTTCCGCGGCGTCTCATCGTCGATGCGATCGGCCTTCGCTCGGTGCGTGGTTTCTTCGGCGGCATCCGCTCCACGATTCCCATCGAGGACATCCGCTTTGTCGAAGTGCAGCATCAACGCGCCCGCACCAAGAGTCGCACGCTACACTCCTATCCAGTTTTCGTTCTCGTTCACACCGCGAAAGGGTTTGGAAAGAAAATCAAACTCCGACATTTTGACGAGCCTGCGCGCCACCAGGCCATCGAGTTTTGCCAGATGTGCGCCACCACGTGGAATGTTGAGTTCAAAAACAACGAGCACTCCAAAGCAGCTTTTGGAAACTAGCCCGTCGAGCCCGAAGTGACCCGTCGCTGCTCTGCCTCGTACTCCTCGCGAGGAAAGCCGAAAGGGCCAAGCTCGTAACTCCACCTGAGTTCGTTTAGTCGCTCGTTCCGAGAGCACGTCCCATCTTGAGGTAGCTCTCCACGCCCTCCGCGGTGTTGTCGAGGATCGCTTCGTCGATGGACCAACGACCCTTCTCGCCGATGACGATGACGGTGGAACCACCGAAGAGGAACATTCCTTTTTCATCACCACGCGCAAAAGTGGTGCCCGTGTAGTTTTGCTGAATCTTGCCAACGCACGTCGCGCCGACTTCGATGTAGGCGAGCTTGCCGAAGTTCTTCGTCTGCAAGATGGTCACTTCACGCTCGTTGACCATGAAGATGTCGTCACGAAACGCCAGCGCCCATGGGTTGACGGAGTGGAGCACGCCAGGAACGCGCCAAGTCGCGAGCACTTCGCCGTCATCGGGAAAGTGGAAGCGGTGATAGTCGACGGGACAAAGGCGAGCGATGAAACCCGGGCCGTTCTCAAAGTGCGTCTGCCACTCTTCGTTCTTGAGCAGCGCGCTGGCTTTGAACTTGGAGCCCTTTACGGGAATGCTCACGTCATCGTTGAGCTCAGCGTAAGCAAAGTAGCGAGCGTCACAGGGAGCTGGGAAGCGTTCGGCTTGTGCAAAGGGACGGGCGCCCTCGCTGACTCGTCGTGTGAAGAACTGATTGAACGTCGAGAACGGAGCTTCAGGTGTTCGACCTTCTTCGATGAGAAAGTCGTCCATCTGAATGTCGAACTCTTCGATGAAGGGCAGCACCTTCTTGGACGAACCCGGGCGGTCCTGAAGCCAGCCATAGAAGCGGCTGAAGAACGGGAGCGCGATGAGCGCCGAGAAGAGCCGGCCCACCACGTTGCCGTAGAGCAGCTTGACCCAGAAGCCGCCGTAGACTTGTTCTTCCTGAACCACGCCGGTGTCGAGATCGGCGTATCGAATCGGTTTGATCACGCGCGCAAGATGTCAGGTCCGCCGCGCGGGTCAAGATAGCGTGGCCGCAGTCCTGTTGAGGCGGACGTACCCTCAGATTCCGTCGGGCGTGGGCTCACGAACGACGTGAATCAGGGAACCTGCGCCTTGGACTTCCAGCGTGGCCCAAGGGATGCCCGCCTGAATACACTCGTTGATCGCGGAGTCCTCGCCATCAAGGGTGACCGTGACGACGCCTTCCTCGTCCCAGGCCGTGAGGACGCGCAAGGGGCCCGCTTGTCCCGCGCACGCGTGGAGTGTGGGGGACTCGGCATCGAGGCGCGCGCGGATGGCGGTGGAAGGCTG
>JBLHKB010000146.1:0-13095 GCA_047619315.1 Polyangiales bacterium | reverse complement strand
GCTCCGAAGAGCGATCCGGGTGGCCTCGACCTCCCCGCACCATTCGGTCTGTCGGACCTGCCTGCGGCGAAGAGCGATCACGGTAGCCTCGACCTCCCAGCGCCGCTCAACGTGACTGACCTGCCTGCGCCGTGGGACGACGGCTCCGCTGAGCTACCAGGGATCAAGGGCGAGCTCGATTTGCCGATGCCTCGCGCTGGTGGACTCGACCTGGATCTGCCCACGGTGAAAGGTGCGGCGTCGCAGTCGGCGTCGCCAACGCCTTTCGACGACTTCGATCTCGACCTTCCGTCCATCGACGGCGGAGAGAATTCGTCCGATCTCGACATGGAGCTCCCTGACCTGGATGACGAGCAGGAGCTGAGTCTTCCACAACCTCGACGTCGTGAAGCGACGCCGAACGCTGGCGCTGGAGGGATGGGTTTTGGCGAGCTTGATCTTGATGGAGGGGGCGACGACGCTGGTCTAGAGTTCGATGACCTCCCTGAGAAAACTGACGGGTTCGAGGATGATTCAGAACTCGACCTGCCGCATTCGTTGCCGCCCGCCGCGCAGAAACGGCGAGTCAAGAAGCGCGAACCGGTTGAGCATGCGCCTCAAAAGAAGAGCAAGAAGCTCGTGGTCTTTGCAGCGGCGATCTTGCTGCTCGCGGGAGGCGGTTTTGCGCTCAAGTGGACACCGATGGGTGTGTTTGGCGTCTACTTCTTTGAGCAGTACCGCTCGGAGTATGGTGATCCAGCCCGTATCGCGGCGGCACTGAGCGAAGCCGAAGAGCTCGCTTCGGATGACTCCTACGGAGGCGCGCGGAGAGCTCTCAAGAGTCTCGGCGAAGCGCGCGCAGAGATGTTCCTCAATCGCGAACTGTTGGTCGAGAGCGCCATCTACGAAGCACTCTTCCAAATTCGTTTCGGCGAAGATAACCAGGCCGAAGTTCGTGAGGACGCGATTCTGGCACGCCTTGCGACACGCGGGAACGAAGCGCCGAACATCTTGGTGGCCTTAGCGGCGAGCGCACTTCGTCAGGGCGACACCAACACGGCGTCGTCATCTCTCGCCGCGGCGAAGAACGCAGGGGCCGGCGGCGCTCTGGTTCAGCTTGTCCAAGGCGAGCTCGCTCTGGCTCAAGGTCAGTTCGCGGATGCCGGGACGGCCTTTGAGGCTGCGGGGGATGCTCGCGGTCAATGGGGTCATGCACGGTCGCTTCTGCAGAACGCGGAGTCGGATCCTGCGGCGGCCATCGCCGCGGTGAACGCTACGTTGGAGATGAGCCCCAACCATGCGGGGGCCTTGGTGGCGTCGGCGAAGCGCAGCTCGGCGGAGGGTCGTCCACTTGACGAGACAGTGGCTCTCGCAAGACGAGCAGCGAGCCCGGAAGAGCAAGCACAGCGAGGTTCCCCGACGGAGCGAGCCTCGGCATACGCGCTGCTTGGCCGTGTGTACGAAGACGCCGGACGGCGTGCGTTGGCGCGGCAAGCGTTCACCGCGGCACGCGACCTTGTCCCTTTTCAGGTTGATGCGCTCATGGGTCTAGGGCGTGTTGGGTTGCGCGAACGACGATTCCGCGATGCGCACACGCAGTTTGCTGCGGCGGAACAGGCCGCTCGCGACCTGCCAGCAGAGAGTGAAGGCGCGCTCACGCCTGCGTCCATCGCAAAGCTCGGCGCCGCCCGTGCCCTCCTCGCCCTCGAGTCGCCGCAGGAAGCGTTGGTTGCCACGACGACCCTTAGTGGCCTCTATCCAGAGAACGCCGAGGTCGCCCTCGTGCATGGGGAAATTCTTCGAGCGCTCGAACAGAACGAAGAAGCCGCGGCGGCGTTTATCGTCGCCATCGATGCGGATCCAACGCGCTTTGAGCCTTACCTCGCCCACGCGAAGCTTCTTGCGGCGATGGGCAATGCGGAAGAGGCCGGCGCCGTATTGGCACGTGCTCGGGACAACGTGGAGATGAACGCTGACGTCCATCGACAGGTCGGGGATGCACAGCGAGACGCGGGCGACCTCAACGAAGCGCTGTCCGAGTACAACCAGGCGATCGCGATGGAGCCGGAGAACGCAGACGCGCTCTTCGGTCTTGGGGTTACATATCGGCGCATGGGTCGCTTCCGCGAGGGAGACTCTCGCTTGGCCCGCGTCGCAGAGCTCGACGCTGGCTATCCAGGGCTGTCCCTTGAGCGCGGGCGCATCTTTGAGGCTCTTGGTCGGGCGGATCGCGCGGTGGTCAGCTTTACTGCGGCCGCTGAAGCCGAGCCCGAGAACATGGACTTGCAGCTTCGCTTGGGCGGCGCTCAGGTGGCGGCGGGAATGCTCGATGAGGGAGCAGCGACGCTCGCTCCAGTGGCGGAAGCGCGACCGGACTCCGCAGAGGTCGCTTTCTTCCAAGGACGCATCGCTTTCGAGCGAGGCGAGGCGACCCAAGCCCTCGCCCACTTGGGTCGAGCGGTACGGATGGACTCCTCCGTGGCGATGTACCACCTGTACAACGCGTGGGCGCTCTTCGAAGCGAATCAACTGGGTCGATCCAGCAGTGAAGTTGAGGTGACGCTCGGACTTGATGAGACCTTGCCCGAGGCCTACATGGTCCGCGGACTCGTTCGCGTTCGTTCGGGTGCCGTCGACGATGCCGAGACGGACTTTCGCCGCGCAATCTCATTGCGCGAAACGCTGGCTCCTGCCCACGCCGGGCTCGGTGAAGCGCTGGCTCAGCAGGGGCAACAGGCAGCCGCCGCGGAGTCCTATGCGCGGGCAACGAGCATCGACACGACACAGGGGCGATGGTGGTATCGGCTCGGGGAACTTCGTGTCGATCGTGGGGATCGTCGGGAGGCCATCGCCGCTCTACAGCGTGCAGCGGCTCTCGCGGTCAACGTCGAAGGCTCCCAGGTCGCGCCTTGGGTTTACGACACGTATCGAGTTTTGGGCAACGCACTTGTTGGAGGCGATCGCGCCGCGGCCATCGTGGCTTACCGCACGTATCTTGAGCGCGCTCCTGCGGGTGCCCTCGACCGAGACCAAGTGCAGGCACGCCTCTCTCGTTTGGAGTAGGCGTCTCATCAGCCGCGAGAGCGTGTCTCGGTTTCCACACCCGCTGACCTCGTCGAAAGAGAGTGGTGCGGGAAAGTTGCGTATTTACTGACGAATTCGGGACAGTGCGACGTGTGGAACGGCACTTGAATCCCTATTGGTATCATGACCGTTTTCGCGCTCCTTCCCCTGGCCATCACCATCTTCATTTTTGCGGCGACGCTACGAATTGGCCGCTCCGCGGGAACACCCTCACAGCTGTGAGTATTGAAGGCTCATGAGCCAAGAACCGAAACAGCGGGAGCCCTCTGAGGGCGGCGCTGCGGAAGCGGCGCGAAGTGAACAAGGCACCGTCGCGCGACGGGCGGGGATCATCGCCCTTGGGACGTTGTCGTCGCGTCTGCTCGGAGCAGGTCGAGACATGGTTGTTGCTGCGACGTTTGCCGTCGCGTTCTCCGACGCTTTCTGGCTCGCGTTTACGATCCCCAATGCGCTTCGAGTGTTGCTCGGCGAGGGCGCAGTGAGCGCAGCTTTCGTCCCGGAACTCACGCGAGTACGAACCACACGTGGCCAGGCGGACGCGACGGTTTTCTTTGCGCGCTTGGCGGGCGCTATGGCGCTGCTGCTTTTCATTGTGTCTCTCCTCGGCGTTCTGACCGCGCCATGGCTGGTGAGGCTCTACGCATCGGGCTTCGCGGACTCGCCGGAGCTGTTTGAGCGTACGGTCTCTTTGACGCGCCTCGTCTTTCCCTACGTTGGCATCGTCGGCATCGCGTCGCTGGTGATGGGCGCGCTCCACGCCTCCAAGCGTTTTGTGGCGGCGTCTTTTGCGCCGGCCATGCTCAACGTGGGCCTCATTGCCGCCGCGCTCTTTCTTGCGCCATGGCTCGCGGAGCATGGCCATGAGTCGGTCTATGCGCTGGTCGTCGGAGCACTCGCAGGCGGCATCTTGCACGTGGCGTTTCAGCTGCCCTCTCTTCGCGCCGCAGGCTACCTCGTGCGTCCGCGCCTTGCTCTTCGCGACCCGGATGTGCGACGTGCGTTTCGATTGCTCGCGCCCATCTTAGTGGCGCTTGGCGTCTACCAGCTCAACATCATCGCCTCACGTCAGCTCGCCTCGTATCTCGAAATTGGGGCTATCAGTTACCTCTTCTATGGCCAGCGACTCGTGGAGATCCCTCAAGGGATGTTTGCATTGGCCATCGGCTCTGCGGCGTTGCCGACGCTGGCGGAACACGCGGCGAAGGGCGAGCTCGCGAAGGCGAAGGCGCTCTTTCGTCGCAGCTTGTCTCTTTCCCTCTTCGTCGCGATCCCGTCGACGGTAGGCCTCGCGGTGCTGGCGGAGCCCTTCGTGGCGAACCTCTTTGGCCGCGGCGCGTTTGGGCCGACGGAAGTCGAGCAAACCGCGCACTCTTTGGTCGCGCTCGCGGTGGGTATTTGGGCGGTCGCGTCCGTCCGGACCATCGTCCCCATGTTTCACTCGCTGGGCGATACGCGCTCACCGGTCTTCGCCAGCGGTATCAATCTCGTCGTGTTCTTTACGGTCTCCATCTTGACGATGAAGAGCATGGGACACGTCGGACTCGCCATCGCCATCAGCGCAGCAGCGGCGGCGCAGCTTTTGGGGTTGTTGATCCTGCTCCACCGCCGAATCGGTGCGCTGGGCTTGGGCGAGGTGGTCAGCAGTGCGGTACGGGCGGTCGCGGCGAGCGCGGCGATGGGCGCCGTACTTTGGCTGAGCTTGTCGGTGGATGTCAGCGAGCCGCTGCGGGCGACGTGGGCCGGAGTTGGCCTGCTCGTGGGGCAGGTTGTTGCGGGTGCAGTGACCTTCGTTGTGGTGGCGCGCTTGGTGCGCTCACCGGAGCTCGAGGTCGTGGTCGGCGTGCTTCGACGACGCGTACGCCGCTCCTGAGCGTGCCGCCGGCGTGGGCGCTTCTATGCCTCTTCGACGAGAAGCTCGAAGTCTTCGATGACAGGGTTGGCGAGGAGGCTTGCGCACATCTCGCTTAGCTGCGTCTTCGCGTCTTCGGCGCTCTCAGCTTCGAGCTCGATCTCCACGAACTTACCCACACGGACGCGGCTCACGCTTTCGTGTCCAAGGGCGCCGAGTGCTCGGCGGATGGCGTCGCCTTGGGGGTCGAGCACTTCGCGCTTGAGGGTGACGTGGGCGGTGGCTTTGAAGGGTTTCATGAGGAGACTCGTGCGTTAAGGTTCGTTCGAATACGGGAAATCGGCGCTTCGGTGTTCGGGACAAAAGCTGCGCCGGAGACGCGCTCACACGCTTCAATGTAGCGCCGTGAGGCTTCGATACGTACTTCCGTGGTGAGGGCCGGAGGTGGACCGTCGCCTCCATAGCCGATGTCTTTGAGCCAACGGCGGACGTACTCTTTGTCGAGGGACTGTGGGTCTTCGCCGGCGCTCATTCGCGCCTCGAAGGTGTCGGCTTCCCAGTAGCGACTGGAGTCTGGCGTGTGGATCTCATCGATGACAATGATGCGTCCCTCGGGCGTTTTGCCGAACTCGTATTTCGTATCGACGAGCATCAGACCGCGGTCAGCGGCGATCTTGCGCCCGTGCTCGAAGAGTAGGCGGGCATACTCCGCGGCTTCATCAAAATCGCGTTCGCTGATGTGGCCCATGGCGAGGAGCTCGTCACGGGACACGCTGATGTCGTGGTCGCCCTTGGCGGCTTTGGTGCTTGGTGTGAGAATCGGCGCGTCGAGGGCTTGGTGCTTTTGGAGACCGTCGGGGAGCGCGTGGCCGCAAAAGTGGCGACCGCCGTTTTCGTAGTGGTGCCAAATGCTCGTGGACGTCACGCCGGTGAGGTGCGCTCGCATGACCATCTCGACGGGGAGCGGTGAACATTCGATACCGACCATGACGTTGGGGTCTGGGACATCCAAGCAGTGGTTGGGAACGAGTGTTTTGGTCTCGTCAAACCACCACGCCGCGAGACTGTTGAGCACTTGGCCCTTGAAGGGCAGGGTGCCCAGGACGCGATCGAAGGCGCTGATGCGGTCGGTGACGACGAGAGTGCGTTCTCCATTCCGTGTGTAGGAGTCGCGGACCTTGCCTTCGTAGCGTGTGCCAAACTCCTCGAAATGAGTTTCTTGGAGCGTCTGTTCGAGGGCGGCTCGGAGGACTGTGGGTTCAACACTCATCGTCGGTTCCTGACTCGTGTGGTTCGCGCTTTAGTTTCGGACTCTTGCGGCGAAGGCGCGCTCGATGATGGCGGGAGTCGACGCGAGGGCATGCTTGAGGTCGAAGTGGGTGAGGATGGCTGCTCCGTCGAGGCGCGCGCTGATGTCGGCGTCGGCGGCGAGGAGATCCTTGAACTCACCTTCGCCGGCAAAGGCCTTCATCGCGTTGCGTTGAACCAGCACGTACGCCTCTTGGCGGCCAAGCCCGGTGCCGACGAGCGCAAGGAGGACGCCTTCACTCGCCCAGAGACCGCCGGTCTGATCGAGGTTCTGCTTGAGACGCTCGGGGTACACCACCAAGTCGGCGATGACTTTCTGACAGCGGTCGAGCATGAAACCGAGAGTGGCGGTGGCGTCGGGCATCATCATGCGCTCCACGGAAGAGTGGCTGATGTCGCGCTCGTGCCAGAGCGAGATGTTCTCCATCGCGGGCGTCACGGCGGCGCGGACCACGCGCGCGAGACCGCAGAGGTTCTCCGTCAGCACGGGGTTTCTCTTGTGAGGCATCGCGCTGGAGCCTTTTTGCCCCTTCTTGAAGTGCTCTTCAGCCTCACCCACTTCCGTGCGCTGCCAGTGACGAACATTGGTGGCGAAGCGTTCAATGGCTGCGGCGGCGAGGGCTAGCGCGGAGGCGAACTCCGCGTGTCGGTCGCGTGCGACGACTTGGGTGGCGACGGTTTCACCAGCCAGACCGAGGGCTCCGAGCGCTTCGCTTTCGATGGCTGGCGTGAGGTGTGCGTAGGTCCCCACAGCGCCGGAGATCTTTCCAACGGCGATGGTGGTACGCGCGATGACCAAGCGCTGTTGGGCGCGCACGAGCTCTGCGTAGTGCCCGGCGAGGATGACGCCGAAGGTGACGGGCTCTGCGTGGATCGCGTGAGAGCGTCCGATGGCCGGCGTCATCTTGTGTTCTTCGATTCGCTTCTCGAATGTATCGAGGAGCGCGTCAAAGCGTTTGAGTAGAAGGTCCGAGGCTTCGCGAAGCAGGAGCGCAAAGCTGGTGTCGAGAACATCCGACGAGGTCATGCCGCGGTGCAGCCAGCGCGCGGGCTCGCCGGCGAGCTCTTCCATGTGCGTCAAAAACGCGATGACGTCGTGGCGCGTCGTCCTCTCGATCTCCAGGATCCGTGCGGGGTCGATCTTGTCGCGAAAGGGCGCGACTTTGTCCGCGCTTCCCTTGGGGACGGTGCCTGCGTTTTCCATGGCGCGGCAGGCGGCGAGTTCGACGTCGAACCAAAGCTCGAAACGACGCCGAGGCGTCCACAGAGCCGAGAAGTCTTCGGGGGTGTAGCGCGGGATCATTGCGTCGGAACTCTACAGGGAGTCATCCGCGACGCAACGGTGAAGGCGGTTTCTATTGAGGGGACTTGGCGAAGGCCGACCGTCGGTGTGAGTTTTCGCGAAGCTTGAGCTTTTCTGCGCCGAGCGCTTTTTCTGAGCGCGCACACGACGTAGCCTTTTGGGATGGAGCTAGAGCGTATTAAAGCAGCGCTGAAAGCCTTGCCTTTTGAAGTGGCAGCGCCGGAAGGTCGGGCCGCGGCGGTGGCGGTGGTGTTCGTCGAGGCGCCCCTTCGTGTCCTCTTTATTCGCCGCGCGGAGAGCGAGCGCGATCCCTGGAGCGGACAGATGGCCTTTCCGGGGGGCCGTCATGAGGAAAGCGACGGTGACCTGCTCGTCACGGCGATCCGCGAAACCCACGAGGAACTAGGCCTCGACCTCAGCGACGCGCGGTGTCTCGGCGGGATGGAGTACGTCGAAGCGGTGGCGAACGGGCGGCGGCTGGGTTTGCGTATTCGCCCCTTCTTCTTTGTCTTGCCAGAGATCCCTGAGCTCACTCCGAACTACGAGGTCGCGGAGGCGCTTTGGGGGGAGCTTGCGCCGATGTGGCGCCATGAGGTCGACACGGAGCAGGAGTGGACAACGGGCGACCAGCGAATACGCTTCCCCGGGTTTGATGTGAATGGACACACAGTGTGGGGGCTGACCTACCTAATGCTACGGCGGCTTTTTCAGGCCATTGGGGAGTCTTAAGGAGTATCGTCCCGGGGTGCCTGAGCAGTGGAGAGAGAAAATTATGGTCCAGAAGTTATGCGGAGTTGTATTGGTCTTGGCGCTGGGCGCTTGTGGTGGTGAAGAAGCGGTCGCTGTGGCTCCACAAGCCATCGCTCCCGGCACGCCCACGTCTGCGGTTCCAGGAGCGAACGTGCCCGCGGTCGGAGTCCCGCAGGGTCAGCCGGCAACGGCGGTCGCATCGCCGAATACCGGCGGGCCATCGAACTACGGCACGGTGACCCTGTCCGCTGGGTTTATGCCGGACCCACGCACGGCCCAAGGAGTCGCTGGCGGTTCGCGGAACGCCCACAGCCTCAACTCGCCGGGATGCCGCGGGTATCTTGCGACGGAGCCGGATCATCTCTTCGTGGCGACCTCGAACTTTACGAATCTGCGCATCATGGTTCGCGCGATTGAGGATACGACGCTCGTCATTCAGAAACCCGACGGCTCGTATGTTTGCGATGACGACACCGAAGGACGCAACCCAGTGGTCCAGGCGATTTTCACGCCAGGGACCTACAAGATCTTCGTCGGTTCCTACCGAGCGAGTGAGCGACCCAACTACACCATCGGCTTCAGTGAGCTTGGAAGTGTCGTCCCAAGCTCTCTCCCCGCACCGGCGTTGACCCCCACGACTGAGCCGGCAGCAACCAGTGAGCAGATCGTGACTCTCTCGCGCGGCTTCATGCCTGACCCGAAGATCGTCATGGGAAATACGTCGGGGACGGTCAGTGCTAATTCCATGGGGGCCAGTTGCATTGGGTACGTGCCTGCTGCACCCAATCACACACTGGTTCTTCAGTCCGATAGCCCGAACTTGCGTATCATGGCGCGAAGTACGACGGACACCATGCTTGCGATTCGCCGGCCGGATGGGTCCATCGTTTGCAACGACGATGCCTCCGGCCAGGGGTTCAACCCTGTTATTCCTGGGCCTTTTACCGCAGGTACGTACCAGATCTACGTGGGCACCTTCGGTTTGAACAGCGCTGCAGCCTACCGACTGGGCTTTTCCGAGCTGAGTAGCGTCGATACCAACGACATTTAGCCCAGCTTTGCTATAACCACCTCATGAGCACGAATACCGGCCTGCGAAAGACCTTCGCCCTGCTTCCCACCTGCGTGCTCACCGGCCTGCTTTTCGCTGGCCTGGGCTGCGGTGATTCGACGGAGTGCGTCGTCGACACCGACTGCGAGCTCGGAAACCGCTGTGATGAACAGGTCTGCGTCCCGCTCAATGTGGTGCCGGAGCGCGACACTGGGCCTGCTCCAGACGGTGACGTGGAAGACACCAGTCCCGAGCCCGATGTGGGCCCGCCGGACGTTGGGGTAGACGCGGGACCCGAGGAGGATGCCGGTGAGCTTGTGGACGGCGCCGTGGACGCGATCGAGTCGGACAGCGGCCCCGTGCCCGTGTGTGATTTCGATGGCACGTATACGGCGACCCCAGGTGTCGGGAACCCACCGCTTTGTGGTGCGCTTGCGCTGACGGAGTGCGTGTTCGAGACCGTCGACGGCATCACAACCGCAAGCTGCGGCGAAGTCATGAGCACGTGCACTTACGACGCTGACTGCTTGTGCACAGGGATGTCGACGAGCGACATCACGGTCCGGGCGGATTTCCCGAGACTTGCGCTCGAGGTCGAGTCAACGAGCGCTGGCGCCATCTGCAGGTACACTCTCACCATCTAAGCCTGACTTCGAAGCCTGACTTCGAAGGCAGGACTTCGAAGCCTAGAATTCGGGGTGGCACTCGCGCCGCGATGGCGCCATACCCTCGCCATGCCTGAAGCTCATCCAGACCGTTTGGTCCACTGTCTCAAGCTCGACAAAGAGCTCCCCGCACTCGCGAAGGCGCCGTTTCCATCGGAGTTTGGAAAAGAGATCGCTGAGAAAGTGTCGAAAGAAGCGTGGGATCAATGGCTCGAAGAGAGCGTCCGATTGATCAACACGTATCGTCTTGATCTCGGAACGCGTGAAGGTACCGAGTTTCTGATCAAGCAGCTTCGGATCTGGCTCGGCCTCGACGAGGGCGAAATGCAGCCGACGGCATGGACTCCTGAGGACGGCGAAGAAGCCAAGCCAACCGAAGACCCCGCGAAGTCCTAGAGGCGTGGGGACGGGGTCCCCAATCACGCCCAGATGGTCACTCGGCGTCGAACTTTGATGCCTTGCGCTTCCCGAAGAGCAGCCGTTTCTCCAAGGCCGCGCGCTGCGATTTGTAGAACGCTCGGAGGAAGCTCGCTGGGTCGGCGGGCATGCTCGCAAACCGGATCTTTCGGGCGATGGTTTGCGCGACGACGGCCAGGTCATGGAGCGTGACCACGCCATCGTCGAAGTCGCGGAGTAGTTTCGCGAGGGTTTCCAGCTCCGCTTCGCCGTAGATCTTTAGCTGCGCTTCGTCGAAGTGAAGTGGCGTCGAAGGCATCAGCGAGCTTCGCGCCGCGTCCGCGATGAGACGGGCTCTTGGGACACGAATGACGAGGGTTCCGCCAACGAGGTCGCCGACGCGTGCACGTTCCCGCCCGAAGAAGGGGAGCGCGAGCATGAGCACGAGCCATGCGCTCATGCAGAGCGCAAGCCACCAAGGGAGCTCGCCGAACAGCGCCGCGGGAGCGAGGAGAGCGACGAGGGGAATGAAGAGCTCGACGTCTCGCATGAGATTGCGCGCCACGACGGCCTCCGTGCTCAGACCCCCGCCATCTCGGCTGATGACTTTGATGTTGAGGAGGCGTTTGCCCGGCGTGGATCCCTGCCAGTAGATCTCGAAGAACGTGAAGTAGCCGTATCGAAGGACGAAGAGCCCAACGAAGAGCAGAATTATGGGTTCGCTCATCCCGGTGAAGCCGACGGCGTAGATCGACACCAAGGTGATAACGAGCAGCGCGAGCATGATCAGCGCCATGTCGACGCCGAAGGCAAAAGCACGTTCGGCGACGAGCGCGGCGGGAAAGCGAAGGGGGACGCCTTCGGGCCCGATGACCTCGATCTGCTCACGTTGGCTCACGATGAACTCGTCTTCTTTGATGTGCGTTTGCGTCCACCGAGGAGGAGCCACGCAAAGAACCAGGTCGCGTTGATGGCGAAGAGCGCGTAGCGAACCCCGTCGTCGGTGATGACCTGCCGGAACACCCCTTCGATGATGCCGGCGATGGCGAAGAGCACAACGGAGCCCAGGATGATCGGTGCCGTTCGGCGTCCGCCTTGCTCAAGGGCGCTGCGGACGGTGCGCTGCCCTGGCCAGATCATCTTTCGCCCGAGATGCAGACCCGCGCCTCCGCAGAGGATGATGGCGCCGATCTCAGGGACCCCGTGGGGCAGCAGCCAGCCAAGGAGGGGCACCAGTAGGCCGCGGGAAGCGTAGAGCGAAATAAACGCCCCCAGCATGAGCCCGTTGCTAAACAGAAGGAGCGCCGTGGGAATGCCCGCCGCGAAGCCGAGGGCAAACGCCATGAGCCCGATGCGTGCGTTGTGCGTGAAGAGAAACGTCGCGAAGACGCTGAGGCCACTCTGCTCACCGCCGTCGTAGAGAGCGCTCCGAAGGAACTCCGTGGATGCCTGTGGGTCGCGGCCGCCGGCGAGGCTTGGGTCGACGAAGGCGTCGTACCAACCGGCGTCTCCGTGCATCAGCGCCATGGATACGGCGACGCCGAGGGCTGTGATGGCGGTGGCCAGGGCCATCTCCCCGGCGAGGGCGCGGACCATTTGGGGGAACGTCTCGAGGAAGAGCTTTCTGAAGGCGCCGCGCGTCGAGCGTCTTGAGCCATAGACCGCGAGGTAGGCGCGCGCTGCGAGGGCTTCCAGGTAGTCGACGAGGGCTCGGTCAAGGGCGGTCTTACGCGCTACGCTCAACGCGGAGAGCGTCGAGCGGTAGAGGACAGGGAGACGTCGTAACTCATCTTCACGGAGGGCCTTGAGGCCACCCTTCAGCGAACGTTCCACCAGTCCATCGAGCTCTTTCCACGTCGCCTCGCGTTCGGCGCGAAAGGTCACGGAACGCGGAGTGCCAGCGTTCTTCTTTGGCGTCTGTCCGGTCATCCGATCAGCCCCCGGCGTTTGATGCGCACGTAGCGCTCGAGGAGACGAAGCGCTGCGGGACCGGGCGGGCCCGAGATGACGTCGACGCCGGAACGACGGAGTCGTCGAAGAACACGTTCGCGGTTCTGTCGCAGCTCGCCGGCGACGATGGTTCTCGTAAGGTCGACGGCGGTTTGTGGTGCGAGGCGCATGGGCACCTCCACCGCGGGATCGTCCAGAGCGACAAAGACCACGAGGTGTCGGCGGGCCAAGTGAGCGAGGTGATCGATCATCAGCTCCGCCGTCGTGGAGTCGGTGAACTCCGTGAACACAACGATGAGAGAGCGGCGCTTAAGGTGACCCAAGAGGTGGTGGACGCCGATGACGTGGTTGGTCTCTTCGGGCGCAGCGCGGAGGCTCGCGAGGGTTCGTCGCACACGCGCTAGCTGTCGTGGGCCGCCACCGGGAGGGGCCCAGCCGCGGACCTGCGCGTCGTAGCCGTGGACGCCGACGAGGTCGCCGCCTTTGAGCGCCACGGAGGCCAGGAGGAGCATGGAGTGAATGGCGTGGTCGAGTCGCTCGACGCCGTCGATGGGGTCCGCCATCAGGCGCCCGGTGTCGGCGCAGAGGATGATCCGCTGGTTCTGCTCGGATCGAAATCGGCGAATCTGGAGGTTCTGGTGGCGCGCCGTGGACTTCCAGTCGACTTTTCGGAGGTCCATTCCGGGCTGGTAGGCTTCGAGATAGTCGAGCTCGCCACCTTCACCGGAGCGCCGCTGAATGTGTGCGCCGCCGGTGGGCT
>JBLHKB010000145.1:0-13100 GCA_047619315.1 Polyangiales bacterium | reverse complement strand
GACGCGCCTCAGCTACTTCTTGTGGGGGAGCACGCCCGACGAGGCGCTCCTCGCGGAGGCTGCGTCCGGCGCTCTTGAGACGTCCGATGGACGGCGCACGGCCGCGACGCGCATGCTCGCCGACGACCGGGCGAGAAGTCAGATCCGCCGCTTCCACACCATGTGGCTCGGCTACCGCGTTTTGCCCCACAGCGCTGAGCTCGTCGGCAACTTCGCGATGGAAACCGGCGCGCTCATCGACCGCGTCGTGTTCGCCGACCCCCAGAGCTACCTGAACCTCTTCAACTTTCAGGAGACCTACCTCAACACGGACCTCGCGAATCACTACGGCTTGCCGGAGCCCGAGGACGGTGAAGGCTGGGTGCCCTACGGCGAGAGCGGCCGCGCGGGCATCCTCTCCCACGGAACGATTCTCTCTTCCTTCGCGAAGTTCGCCGACACGAGCCCCACGCAGCGAGGCATTCTCATTCGTACACGCTTGATGTGTCAGGATATTCCGCCGCCTCCGCCGGACGTCGACGTCGACGCCGAGCCCGACGGCGAGACCGAAGACGCCTGCAAGTACGAGCGTTACGCAGCCCACCGCGATGCCTCAAGCGGCTGCTCGGGCTGTCACGCGCTCATGGATCCCATCGGCTTCGGTCTCGAGAACTACGATATGGCCGGACGCTATCGCGACACGGACGAAGGCCGGCCCGACTGCATCATCGAGGGCGAAGGCACATTGCCCGGCGGGGGCGGAACCTTCAGCGGTCCAGCGGAGCTCGGCCAGTTCCTCATCGATGATGGCTACGTGGAGAGCTGCGCGATCCAGCAGCTCTACGGCTTTGCCATCGGTCGTGAGGCGACCGGCGTGGAAGAGGGCGCCGTTCGAGAGCTCGTCGAAGACTTCCGCGAAGAGGGTCACGACCTCGCCGCATTCATCACCTCGTTCGTCGCCAGCGATCGTTTTGCGCACCGTCGCGAGGAGGCACTCTGATGGCTTTCAAACTCAAGAGACGAACCTTTCTCGCTGGCCTTGGCGGGAGCGTCGCCGTGGGCCTTCCGGTTCTCGAATGCATGCTCGACGACAACGGAAACCTCGCCGAGGCACAGCCCGGCGCGGCCACCGCCCGATACGCTCTGCTCTTCGGCGGACAAGCCCTCGGTGGTGACAGCTGGGAAAAGAACAGCTCGCAGATCGCAGGGGACCGCTCCACGGCGGCGGACCATTTCATCGCTCCGGCTTCCACAGGCCGAGGCTATGACTTGACCTTGCCCCTCGAGCCTCTCGCCGACCTACGCGACGACTTCAGCATCGTCACCAACCTGAACATTCCGTTCAATGCGTCGGACTCCAGTGGCGGCGGCGTGCCTTCCGGCGGGGCCTACCGTGACTTTCATGGCGGCGGCTGCAGCCCCTTGCTCTCGGGCACGCGTTCGACGGAGGCCGCGTTCATTTGCAACGGGCCGACCTCGGACCAAGTCATCGCCCAAATGAACGCCGATGAGACGACCTTCGGCTCGCTGGTGATGAGGGCTCAAGTGCCCTTCTACCTCAGCGGCTACGATCATTCCGGCCGTCAGTATCTCTCCTACACCGAAGCAGGCCGCAGCGGCCGCGTCGAAGCCCAGACCAGTCCGCGCAACGCGTTCATGTCGCTCTTCACTGGCTTCGTGCCTGAGGATGGCGAAGGCTCGGAACGCCTCGACTTTGAGCTGCGAGCGCGAAGAAGCGTCCTGGACCTCATCACCGCAAAGCGAGAGCGAGTCATCGCGCGCGTCGGCCGAGCAGACCAGGTTCGCCTCGAGCGACACTTCGACGAGCTACGCGACCTCGAACGACGTATCGCCGCGATTCCGCCCATCGCTTCCGGTGCGTGCGCGATGATCGATGACCCCGGCGCAGATCCGTCCATCGGTGAAGATAACTCCGGCTCGGGCAGCGACGATATCCGCGGAGGCACCGGCTACAGCGGTGAGCACGAACGCGCCCGCGTGATGTGCGACCTGATTCATATGGCCTTCGTGTGCGACCTGACACGGGCCGCCACACTACAGATCACAGCGTTCCAGTCCCACATGAGCATCTTGCCCGTCAGCACTGACTTCGGGTTCCCTGCGCACGCGGACTTACACGAGCTTGGCCACAACGGCGACTCAAACAACCGCGGGCAGTTTCACGTTTCGATGATGCTCCAGTGGCATCTCTCGCACTACGCGTACCTGATGCAGAAGCTCAAGGACACGCCGGAGGGAAGCGGCACGGTGCTCGACAACTCGGTCCTCGTGTTCACGACGGAAGCTGGACACGGACGCCAGCTCAACGACGGCACCAGCGACAACGCGACGCACTCCGTCGAGAACATGGCCATGCTCGTCGGCGGCCACGCCGGTGGTCTCTCGGCGGGTCAACACATCGATGCTGGGCGCGCCCACCCGGCCCAAGCGCTCATCACGGCGATGCAGGCGGCGGGCTACGAAGGCGACTCCCTCGGCGAAGTGAGCGGAACGATCCCAGGCCTTCTGGGTTAGAACGCCCCTTCTTTTTCTTCTGCCTCTGGAAGTCCCGACGACGTTCTTGAGGCTCGTGGAACCTTCACTAACCTCTCGAGCTTTGTCGTTGAACGGCCGGAACTACCCGCTGGAATGACGATGCTGAAGGCCTAGACCGATTAGTCCGTCCGAGTACCCGCGCCGAACGAGCTTCTTGAGTCTGGTGCCTAGCCTGAGCCGCTCGACTGGTAGAATATAGCCATGGACGCACGACCTGTGAGCTTCCCACTCAGTTGACTCTCGTAGCCTGTGGGTCTGATTCGGTGGCAGACGATGGAGGCTCGGACGCGGCCATGGGCTACGCGGCTCTCGCCGACGCGGGAACGGATACGGGAGACAACGCTGAGGTGGATCCGGTTCGCGCCGCCTTTGCGAACGTAGCGTCGCGGCGGAACAGCCAGGCCCAGGGATGGCGTGAGGGCCGTGGTTGTTAACACGCACCGCCTGCTCTTCACTCGGCGCGTGGGCGACCCTTCGCAGCTCCGCATCAGCCGCGCATGGGTCCTTTCACTCGGCGATGAGGGTCCGCCGGCGGCTTGGATGTGGAGCGACGGGCGCGCAGCGGCTCGGGGAAGCCGCGGGCGACGTAGTCGAGGCGAGTCCAAACCACGACGGGAGTCTGGTCGTCTTGATCACCGAAGAGGGAAGTACGACGGAGCGAGCGATGCCCCCCTGAGAGGCGCGCACACATCCTGGACCGAGCACGAGGTACCACCGCGGCTGTGGTGGCCTTGGATGGCTATGTATCGACAGTCCTGTGGGGCCCAGAGCTTCCGACGTCAGCCGAGAGTCCCTGCCTGAGGAGTCGTAGAAAACCCCGGCGGCTTGCTGCGTCGCGCTAGCGGGCGTTCGTCAACTTGGACGCCCTTGAAGGCGATTACGAGGGGATGGATGGGTTCAAAAACCCACCCTGCTCAACGTGTGAGGCCAGGCTCCGCGAGCTCTTCCATGGAGAGGACACCGTCTCCGTCGGTGTCTCGGTAGAGCCGGAACGCGTCGGAGAGCGCGCCCTCGAACGCCACGAGGAGAGGCGTGTTCGTCGTGGCGTCGATGCGGATCTCTCCCGAGTCCTCGAGCACCGCCGTCGCGAAGTCGATGCGTGAAGCGATGAGGGAGAAGTCGAAGGCAAAGAGCAGCGGCGGATCCATCGGTTGAAGCTCAAAAGGCGAGTCCGCGCGACCGGTGAGCGTGAGCGGCGCCTCGCTGCGGATCTGAAAGCGTGTCCGGTTTGGAAGCACGCCCTCAACCAGCAAGGTCGCGCCGTCCAGCTCAGCCGGCGCATCGATGGGCAGCTCGGCCCGCGTGTCGTCGAGCTCGATCTGAACGCCGCAGTAGGCTCCCTCTTCGAGCGTAAGCGTCAGGGAGGTCCCGTCGGCGTACCCGACGTAGAGTGGAGCGGCGAGCGCGACGAGCGCTCTGTCCGATTCCGGAGCACAGGATACGTCTTCGTTCTGGATGAAGGTCACCTCCACGATGGCGGCCCACACGTCCGTCAGCATCGGCGCTGGAATCAGAATCTGCCGCTCTGCGATGTCGCTTCCGGCTTCCATCGTAAACGGGTTGCCCGTCTCTGTGCCGGTGCAGGCCGAGAGCAAGAGCATCCAACAGAGGGGGCCGACACGGAGCCGCCCGCGTCGCGGAGAGGTACCTGACGCGGCTGCGCTCACGTGGAGATGTCGAGCGGGCTGGGTCATGTGTCTCTTCATGAGTCGGATGTGTCGCGCTTGCTTGGTTTCTTGCGGCGTGGTGCCTGTCCAGGGTCGCGTTTGCTCCGGGGTGGAGCACTCAGTACCTTGCTTGGCTCGGTCACGACGCTCAGCGGGAACAGCTGCATATTGATCTGAATGACATCTTGGCGCTGAGTGTCCGCTTGTTCAAGTGCGAGCAGCTCCTGCCGAAAGCTGCGCAGCTTCTCTTTCACGCGGAGGAGCCCATGGGGCCCAAGGCAGAGTGTCAGCGAAGAGATATCCCGTGACTCGCTACGGAAGAGATCGATGGATTCCGCGGCACGCTGCAGCATCATGCGATGGTAGTTGGCGATGTGCAGCGCCTGCATCTCCGCGCCCGTCGACACGAGCGCCTCCCCTTGCACCAGTTTCCCGTCCTCGTCGTGAACGAGGAGCTCGAGCTCAACCAAAAGCTCAAGGGCGCGTTGAGCCTGCTGCCGCGTGATGGCGGGCGCCAGGGAACGCGCGACCCAGCCCGGGTCGCTTGAGAAATCCTCTCGGGCAGCGAGTTCCCGGATCGCAGGCAGGTACCAAGTCGAATGGTACTCGGCGTGGACAAGGTCGAGCTTGTGGGCGCTCCGGTACTTTCGAAAGCCGGTGAGCGTCGCGTAGTGGGTGTTGCGCTCCTCCCCGTTCTCCGCCTGGTTGAAAGACACAAGGGTTACAAAGTAGGTCTGCGTCGACCCGCGCAAGCCCAAGGCTTGAGCAAAGCGCTGCGCCATCTCGAGGGTCAGGCTCCGCTCCCCGTCCGTGACAAGCTTCAAATAGTTCGGAGAGCGCAGGCCTGCGCGTCGGCTGAAGGCTCGATAGGAGAAGCCACGCCCTTTGGCTTTTCGGTGCTCATACTCGGCCCGCAGGTACGCCCGGTAGTCCAGGTAATGAAAGACATCGGGCGCATCGCTCACCGGCTCGATTCTACCGAAGTCGCGGCTCAGCGCAAGGTTGAGTCGTATACTGGTGTATACGGTTTCTTGCGTTGTTGCCTTGCTGAATCGTGACCCGGCTGCATCTATAGAGGCAACACAGCACAGCAAACAAAGGATCGACATGCCAATTCGCAACTTTCGCCCGATACGACTCGCCGTATACTCTACTATGCTCATTCTGTGCGCATGCTCCGAGGAGATCGGACCTGCTCCCGGCGACGCCGGCCTCGACGGCTTGAGCATGGACGGCTTGAGCATGGACGCGTCCGACAGCGCCGCCGATGGCAGCGCCGTGGATGTAGACCTGGCGGACGTGGGCCAGGACGCCACCGACGCGGGTCCAGGGCTCCAGGTCGAGCGTTGGGGCGGCCGTGTATACGGTCAGGCCCTCGGTCTTCGCATCGAAGGGCGCCAGCTCTTTGTCGGAACACAGCACGCCGTGGACAACGCGACGGCTCCGGCCACGGCACGCGGCGGCTTCGTTCGGCTCTCCCTCGACGGCGACGCGCTCCCCGCGGGGTCTTTGCGCATCTGGGACGACGAGCTCCCGCGCTTCGCTCAGAGCCCAACGGACCCGAGCGGACCCATTCACACGGGCGAGAGCCTGAGCTACGACGGTCGCCAACTCATCGTCACACCTGCTGGGCTTCTTACGCGTGATGGCGATACGTTCACCCTCACCGAGCTGGAGATCAGCGGGGGTGTCCTCGCCTCTCCGCGACACATCGCGATCGATCAAGAAGGCGGCCGGAACAATCTGTGGGTGAGCACGAGCAGCGGCATCTTGCGTCTCAACCCGGACTCGCTGGTCTTACTTGAACGCTTCGGCGCCGAAGTACTCGGTTCGCAATCCACCGGTTCCATCGCCGTCGACTCGTTCACCGGGGCGCTCTACGTCGTGGTTTACAGTGAGACGGGGTCGACGCTGGCGTACCTCGAAGGCGGCGAGGTGACGGATCGACTGACGCCCGGCGAGGACGAAGTGCCCGTCGGCGTATTCCGCGACGTGGTCTTCGATCGCGAGCGAGCGCACGTGTGGGTCGCCGTCGAGAGCTACTTGAACGAGGGTGGCGGAGTCGTGGGCTGGGACACTCGCGGGGTGCAGGTGCTGGCCACGGGCGCGGAGCTGAGCACAGCGGCGCATGGAGCGCCGGGCCCGTTTGGTGCGAACGTACTGCACGTCGACAACGTCGATGATGTGCTCGTGGTGGGTGCGCGCATGGCAGCTCGTACGGGCGCGTCGCCGGTCGGTGGCGGTGTCGTGTGGATCGATCTGGCGACCGCCGACGGAGAGCTGCATGCAGCCGGGCTCACGTCGGGGAGCTCGGACCTCAGCGGCGACCACGTGGAAGCGATCACGTATGACCCGGTCACGGACCGGACCTACTTGAGCTTGCGTCACATTTGCAGCGAGAGCCGCCTGGGCAATGCAGGCCTCAGCGTTGTCACCTTCGACGCGGACGGCACGCCTCACTTTGAGCTGCCGTGGTTGAGTGGGGTGCGGGCCTTTGCTCGCGTCGGAGACCAGACGGCGATGGCGCTCCGTGACGACGCCCCGGGGATCGCCTGCCAGGGCATCAACACGCATGCGTCATTGGTCAGCCTCGTCGACACCCGCGCCGCGGTGCCGCTGGAGCTGGATGTCCCACGCGCGGAGAACTTTCGCCCGAGCCGCTACTCCGCCAACGCGCTGGCGTTCCGTGACGACACGCACTTTGCGATCGCCGGCTACCGTCAGAGTATTGTGATGAACGGTGGCGAGAACTCGGGACCCCTTGAGTTTGGCGTTTCGTTGTACACGGAGGCGCTCGCGTGGGAGGACGACGCTCACCTTTGGGTGGGCGGTCGAGCCGTCCACTCGGCTGGCGAGCCCGACTCCCTCGCGAACGTAGGTCCGCGAGGCGTGGCAAGGGTGACGCTCGACGAGACCGGCCGCGTCGTCGACTCCGTTCGCTACGTGTTGGCGGAGCGCGATCCGTCCGACGGAACCGTCGAGGGTCTGCCGTCGAGCCAGGTCTACGCCGTCGTGCCGAGCGCAGAGGGAACATTCGTCATCAGCGGAATCGAACGTGTGGGCGGCACCAGCTACGACCGGCGGGAAGGTGAACCCTTCGTGTACATGGGCAGCACGCGCCTCGGTGGCGTTGCGCGCGTGGACGAGCGTGGCGGGCTCGAAGTGCTGGACGACGGCACGCTCCTCCCCGATGGTCGCGCCGCGGCTCTCGACGCGCTCGGGACTCTGCACGTCCTCAACGCAGATGGGCGCCTCTATCGGCTCGACGATGGTACGTTCAGCGAGGTCGAGCTGCCCGGCGACATCCCCGAAGGCTCTCTCGCACACGGCCTCTGGTTTGGTGCTGGAGACGACCTCGTCGCGACTTTCTCCACCGGTGCCTTGGTGCGCTTAGGAGGAATCACGACCTTCATCGACGGCGTCGGTCACTCTTGGGATGCGCTTCAGCGACGCCCCGGCGCGCTGTTGCTGGGCACCGACATGGGCCTCGTGCGTGTGCGTGCACCAGGCGTGGACGAAGTGAGTGAGCCCGCAGCTCAAGCGGGTCACGCCCCGCCGTACGAGCGAGTCGCGACGTCATGCGAGCGCCCCTTGACCACATGCGGAGGGCTCTGCATCGACCCGGACACGGACGCGATGAACTGCGGGGGATGCGACCTTCCCTGTCGTGGAAGTGACAGCTGCGTGGCCGGCCGGTGCGAGTCGACGAGCTGCCTGCCGGAAGGCGCTCGATGTGCGTCGTCGGACATGTGCTGTGACGACCTGATCTGCGGTGGAGGCGGCGTCATTCGCAGCTGCGTTCCCTCGCTTTAGACCGGTTGGCACAGCGAAGGGTTGGGGGTCGATGGATGTCGCCCCACCCTTTTCGTCTGCGCGCGGACGAACCGCTCATCACCGACTTCGTCCCCGCGACCTTAGTGCCCATGGGTTGCTCGTGTTACTTCCACCGCATGGTTCCACACACAGCCTTCGTTGCTGCGCTTCTATTCTCCTTCGCCGCATGCAGCGAAGAGCCTCCTTCACTCGCTGAGGCGCCCACTCTGAACGAGCTGCCTGCGACGACGGCGGCTGAAGCCGAACCATCCTGTGCTCCGCTTCGTGTTTCCATCGATGGCACCAACACTCCTCTTTCACACGGCCTGGCCGTGGAGAATCGGTTTGGCCTTGAGGTGCTCCTCTTCAACAACAACAGAATGACCTGCGCGGAGATCCTCGGAGGGCTGTGGGCGTCTCCGCCGGGGCAGGTTCACGTCGCGGTCCGTGCCCAGGAGGGGATCGGCCAAGCCAGCACGGACGAGCGCCACGCGGAGGTCGCGGTGCGCACGATGGGGGCCGTCGGCGATGTCGGCAGCACCGTCTCACTTTGCCTCGACGATGAGGTCACTTTTGCGCCGAGCAACGGCAAGCAGCCCGCGGTCGTCATTTCGGGACGCTTCGACGGCACGTTTTGCGGCCGCGCTCCCTGACCGATTCGTCCCAGCCCACGGCGAAGTGGGCGCACCGTTTAGCGGCCTCCGGTTCCGGATCGCTCGACGGAGCAGCTACTCCATTCGGGGTGCGTACCTCTTTGGGCGAGCGTTGATATTCGCCTGGGTCTGATGTAGCCATGGCGCAATGAAGAAGCTCCTTGTTCTCCTCTGTTTCGTCGCCCTCGCTTGTGGGGAAGATGACCGCGTACTTCCGGACGGTGGCGCCGGCGATACCGGTCCTGGCTTTGATGTTCCCACGGTTCCCGACGCGGGCCCAACGGCCGACTCCGGTCCAGGTTCCGACGCAAGCCCAACGGCCGACGCCGGTCGAGGCTCCGACGCAGGCCCAGTACCCGTGGACTCGGGCCCCCCGCCCGTTGACGCCCCCACCTTCGACGTCCCCGTGCGCTTCGACGCGGGTCCAGGTGACGCCGGTCCAAGTGACGCCGGCCCCGTTGAAGATGCCATGCCCGACGTCCCCACCGACGCTGGCCCTCCACCCGACACCGGTGGGTTGTGCTCCGTCGAACGAGCTGGCTACGGCGCGTGCACTCCGGACCGAGGATGTCTCCTCGCAGGTCAGTTCTGCGAAGGCGAACGAGCGTTCACCACGGGCGGCGTCACCGACCCCATTATGAGCGCGCCGGCAGGTTCCGACCCGATCCCGCTCGCCATCTTTGCCGATGGAACTTGCACGCCATCTCCTCTGGCAACGACCGGCACCCCCGAGGCCTGTGACGCCGACGACGAGACGAGCTGCGGATCGTGTGGCAGCTGCACCGACCTCGGCGGCGTGACGATGTGTCTGAAGGCCTGCGAACCCAACCTGACGGACAACGACGTTTGTCGCGACAATTACAACTGCAGCCTCACCGATGCCGTTTGCTTGCCTCTCGGCTGCAGCAGCGACGTGGAGTGTCGTGTGTCTCGTCAAGAAAGCAATGGCGTCCCGGGCATTCAGACCCCGAATGACTGCATGGCCTCTCCTGCTGAGTGCGCCGGCGGACCGAACAACTTTGACGGGCTTCTGTACGACACGAGCTCGTCCGCCATCTGCAACTCCGACACCTGGGAGTGCGAAGGCGAGCCCTCAAACCCCGCGGCCTCGGGCGGTGATATGTGTACCACCGACGCGGACTGCGAAGAGGGTGGCCTGTGCATCGAACAGGGAGGCAGCTGCTCGACGGACAACACCGTCGACTGTGTCACCAACGACCAGTGCACCGCCGCCATCACCGGCGCCGGGATCAATGGCGTGTGCGACACCCGGTGGAGTGGCGGCGCCTGCGCCAAGCTCGGCTGCGACGTTGTCGGAAACGAATGCGCGAATGATGGCGTCTGCCAAGAGCGCGGCATCGGTGTGCCCGCCTGTCTCGACGGCTGCACTCTTGGAGCCGGCGCGACCCCCGCGGACCCTGCTACTTGGGTCGATGACGCGACGGGCGCCGGCGGCTGCCGCAGCGGCTACAGCTGCTCCTGGAATGGCGTGGGCGCTGCAGGTGTGGCCAATAATGGCGTTTGCGTCACGGGCGAGTTCAGCCCTGTCGTTGCGGACAACGTCGGCGCCGCGTGCGATACGGCGTCGGACTGCTGGGGCCCCTTCGGCCAACAGCGTTGTCTGCGCTTTGACCCTGCAGCCGCGTTGGGCATCTGCACGGTCAGCGACTGCACCGCTCCGTTCTTCTCCGACCTCGCCATCAACGTTTGCGGGACCGACAACAGCTGCGTCGACTTCGGTGATGCCGGGGACCCCTTCGGCTTATGTCTGCAGGGTTGCAGCGCTCCTAGCGACTGCTCCACTCCAGACCTTGGATGTGTGGAGGTCGCTCCAGGCGCGGGGGATGTGTGCTTCCCCGGTTGCCAGGTCAATGCGGACTGCCAAGTCGGACGCTCGTGCTTTGGCGCAGGCGCCGACCTCGGTGAATGTCGCTAGTCATTCGCTTTTAGAGCACGACGCGTGAAGACGGCGAGCGCGACGCGTTCCCCGTTTTTCGTTGGGGCTCGCATCCCCTCAAAATTGGTCCGGCGAAGCAGAACTGCGATGGAGAAGATCTCACCGTGGGTGACGGAAACACGTCTAAAAGCAACGCCGCGAGCGATGTCGAGGCAACCGCGTAAGACCCATGGCTCGGAGATTCCGCAGGAAGGTCGTGATCCTCCGAACGTCGATTAGGCTGGGGCTGTGAAGAACACCTCATTCGACCAGTTGCTCGACGATCTTCTTTCGTCTCACCTTGGGCCCGACAAGACGGAGGGGATCGGCCTCCTCTGGAAGCTCGGCGGGTTCACGGAGCTGCTCATCGATCTTCATCGCCGGGCGCCTCACGTGCTCGTGGCGCTTGCGCGGGAGGCGGCCCGCGAGCCTCAGTCCGACGAACGGTTCGCGCGCTTTCTGAAGGCGTGGTCGGAGCCAAGCGAAAAGGAGCGCACGTCGGCGATGGCCGTGGCGGGGTTTGCGCCTCCGGTCGGAACGCTCTTCGAGATCCTCGACGCGCTCGAGCCTCCGATGCCCGAGCCTTACCTTGCTCGCATCGCCGACTGGCTGGACCGCGCGGAGAGCCTCGAGCGCGGGTTTCTCGCTGCGCCGACCACAGCGCTTCGCGATGTCGTGGCAAGTCTTCGGGCTCACCTCGCCGTGACGTCGCCGATCGAAGTCGATCCAGAGGCGCGGCGGCAGGCGGAGGAGACGCTCGGCTCGGTGCTTCCGTCGGAGGTGGTCTGGCTCCTTCACGGCGTCGGGCACACGCTGCACAAGCCCATTGAACTGTTGGGAGAGATCGAGAGCTTCTACGAGGGGATGGAGACCGCGGACTGGCGCGTCGAGACCGGGTTTCGCCACATCCCAATCCTCGCGCGTGGCGAGGAGCCACGCTCGTACCTGTGTTGTTCGCACAGCTCCGTGCCTACTCAGTATCAGGTGTTCGACCTGAAGAAGGGGTTGGACCCAAAGGGCACGACGGAGCTGTCGACGGCGATGCATGACTTCTGGACCGATGTTCGATGGGGCAAAGAGGTCCCCGATGCCGCCGCCGAGCTTTTTGGCGTGTCGGAATCGCCCGCCCCGGACAGTCAGGTTCATCACCCGAAGTTTGGTGCCGGGGAAGTGCTCGAAGACAAGGGCGACCGCGTGATCGTGCGTTTCGCGAGTGGAGACGAGCGCACACTACTCAAGCGATTCGTCGGGCTGTAGACACCCGTCGGATGAGCCGACGGGGGTCCTTTTTCTCCTCGTGGGTGCGGCGGCCAAGCTCGGCCGCTCCGTGATAGACCACGGACATGAACAACAAGGTTGTCCTCTCGCTCTTCTTCGGTGCCGTCGTCGGCTGTGTCGCAAACGAGGCGGTCCGCGCTGGCACGGTCACCGCCCAGCCCAGGCCCGGCGAGTTCCGGGAGTGTGTCTCCTACGGCCTCAACGATGAGGGCGAACTCGCAGACCTTGGTGCTGAAGCGAAGTCCATCGCGGGTTGGACTCCGGTGGGTGGCACGTCGTATGGCGTCGTCCTCTGTCGCTGACGCCTGGTCCTGGACAGCGCGGCTTAGACCACACGCCGGTTTATCGAACCCTGATAAACCATGCGCCATCCGCGAGAAAACTCCTGCCGCACTTCCGCTGAGAGTCGTCCTCGCCCCAGTCTGTCCCGTCGTTTTGGTCCGAGTCCATTCCGCGGTCGTCGAAGTCGACGGTGAAGTCACCCGTATCTCCGCACGAGTCTTCGCCTTCGAGATACCCGGTGTTCCAGTTGTCGCCCGATACCAGCGAGATCTCAGAGACGTTGTCTCGGCGAGCGGGGCTGGGGTTTGGGCTCTCGTCAGGAGAGCTCAGGCGCTGCGCTGTGTCGCCGGGCAGGCCGGTCGGCGAGACCGGCGCCTGGAATACCCAGCCGCGCGCGGAGTGAAGCGACAGGTTGCGCAAGTAACTCCGTGACCTCGTCTTCGCTGAGTTCGAGTTTGTAGAGCGTGACTCCACGGCGGCCGTGGCGAAGGGCGGCGGCGATGCGGTGCGGCGCGAGGAAGACACCGGTCACCATCGCGAGGCCGTTGTAAACATAGCCGGCGAGGTTCGTGCAACCCGCGCCGAGCTCCCACGCGCCGATCTCGCCTTCACCAACGAGGTCCGTGCCGTACCCCGTCGCGACGTGATGAAGGTCGTGAAAGCGGACGAGCTTCTTTCGGCCCTGAGTGTTCGGGAGGCGTATGGTAAAAGGACCAATGGGGATGGCCACGGTAGGCGCGTCGTACGCGTCCATGGAGAAACCGTTGTCCCGAAGATACTGGTCTCGAGCGCTCTGGACGCTATCGCGAGAAGGGTTCCAAGGATCGTGCATGTTCATGTCGCCTCCACCCATCATTGTGGGCCCGAAGCTGGCCCGAAGGAACTTTTTGCGTTCACATCCGCAAAATGACGTGTGCTCCGCCTCGCCGTCTCCCT
>JBLHKB010000144.1:0-13135 GCA_047619315.1 Polyangiales bacterium | reverse complement strand
GCTCTCCAAAAGTCGCGGCATCCCGGGCCCCCTCAAGAGTGCTGCGCAAAACCGCATGGCTAAGAAAGACGGTAAATGATCCTCCGAAAGCTCTTCGGTTCCAATCCGGAAGCTCTGCAGAAGAAGGCCAAGGTGCAGTTCGAGGGTGGCGACTACGGCGGCGCCCTGCTCTCTTTTCAGAAGCTCTCGGAGCGGCTCAAAGGCGACGAGGCGGACGAAGCGCGCGTCCAAGTTGGACATTGCAAAGACGAGCTCGCTCGGATTCGCCTCGCCGAGGCGGAGCGGCTCGTGGAGCAAGGCGACCTGGACATGGCCCAAGAGGAGCTCGACGGCGCTCTTGAAGTGGCCGTCGGCGACGAAGTCCGCGAGGAGATTCAAGACTTTGTCGACTCCCTCCAGCGCGATGACGCCAAAGAGCGCGCCACCGTCGTCGACGTGAGCGACGAAGAACGCTGGGTTCTCATCAGCGGCAATTGGGGCGCGGACCAAAGCGAAGAACTGGAAGAGCACGGAGAAGACCTTCGCGACGCCATCCTGACGCTCTATCGCGGCGGCGCCAAGAAGGCCCGTGAGGCGCTTGAGGCCATGGTGGAAGAGGCGGATGAGCCACGCTACCTCTGGCTCGAAGTCGCCCGAGCACAGCTCGCGGACGAGGACACCACCGCCGGAAAACTCTCCCTGGAGAACTACCTCGAAGCGACAGACGCCGAAGACGTCGATGAAGCGTGGCTCGGCGCCCACATCGCCCTCGCCGGTATCGCCGACAGCGAAGACGACTTCGAGGACGCCATGTCGCATTTCACCCTCGCGGTGGAAGCCTTTGAAGACGACCCACGCCCTTACCACGCGATGGGTGCGTTCTTACGTCACAAGGAGTGCCCCGACGAAGCCATCGACGTCCTCGAAACCGCCGCAGAGATCGGCGACGCGGAGCAGCCCGATTGGCGTATTCTCCAAGAGCTCGGTCTCGCTTACCGCGACGCCGGCCGACACGAAGAGGCCATCGGCACACTTGAGGGGGTCATCGATTTCATGGTCTCTCGCCGCGAAATGGACTACCCGCCGCCGACGGCGGAAGCCCTCGCTCAGCTTCACGAAGAGCACGGCAAGATGCAGCGCGCGGCGGACATGTGGGCGTCGCTGGCGCGAGGCTCCAACCGCGCAATGCACCACGACTATCATCTCAACGCGGCGCGGGTGCTGGGTGAGCTCGGTCTCGACGAAGAAGCCGCGCGGATGCGTAAGCGCGGTGAAGCGCTCAAGCCCGCCGACACCACCAGCGAAGAAGAGTAGACCCCGCCGGCTCAGCCATTGTCTAAGCGCTTAGACAATGGTTTGAGCCGAAAACAGTGCCAGAATGGTCTAAATATGAACACAACTGAGACAGGAGTGTCACAAATGCCTCTTAAAGGAAGAAGTCAGGCATGAGCTCCTGAGTCGGGTCGATCGCGTACTTGCTGAGGTCGCTTTGACCCATTTTGTCCGTGAGGATGTCCTCATCGACGAAGAAGTTCCCCGTCACCTCGCGGCTTGGCTGCGTCAGAATCCAGTGGGCGGCGTCGCCCATGATCTCCGCGGTGCGGCTGCGCTTCACCATGGTGTCGCCGCCGAGGAGGTTCTTGACCGCGGCCGTCGCAATCGTCGTCTTCGGCCACAGCGCGTTCGCCGCGATGCCCCGACGCTTGAACTCTTCCGCCCATCCCAAGACGCACATGCTCATGCCGAACTTGGCCATCGTGTAGGCGACGTGCGGCGCGAACCAACGAGGGTCCATATTGAGCGGCGGCGAGAGGTTCAGGATGTGTGGGTTGTCGGCCTTCTCCAGGTGCGGAAGACAGAGCTTGCCGCACAGGAACGTGCCGCGCGTGTTGACCGAATGCATCAAGTCGTAGCGCTTCATCTCGACGGTCTTCGTGTCCGTCAGATTGATGGCGCTGGCGTTGTTGACCAGGATGTCGATGCCGCCAAACTTCTCCACGGCCTGGTCGATGGCGTCCTGAATCTTCCCCTCGTAGCGAATGTCCACGACGCAAGGGAGCGCTGTGCCGCCGGCCGCCTCGATCTCTTCCGCTGCGGTGTAGATCGTGCCCTCAAGCCTCGGGTGGGGCTCGGCGGTCTTCGCCGCGATGACGATGTTCGCACCGTCCGCGGCTGCACGGAGGGCGATGGCCTTGCCGATACCGCGGCTCGCGCCGGAGATGAAGAGTGTCTTGCCTTTGAGGGTGCTCATGCACGGGTCATAGCGGCGGGTCGCCTCTCCGTAAAGGGGCGGGCCCATGGAGATGATCGGGCTGGCACTGGTGCGGCGCGTCCCCATGCCCTAAGCAGGCGAGATGAGCAGCGACACGACCTACGATTTAGCAGTACTTGGCGGCGGCTCCGGTGGCGTCCGCGCGGCACGTCTTGCAGGCCAGCTCGGCAAAAAAGTCTGCGTCATCGAAGGCCGCGATCTCGGCGGCACCTGCGTGCACCGCGGCTGTGTCCCCAAGAAGTTCATGGTCTACGCCAGTCGCTTCACTCACGACTTCGAAGACGCCGCAGCCTACGGCTGGAACCTCGGCGCGGAGCCGACCTTCGATTGGTCGACGCTCATCGCCAACAAAGACAAAGAGCTCGCCCGCCTCGGCGGTCTCTATCGAAAAGGTCTCGACAGCGCCGGCGTCGAAGTCATCGAAGGCTTCGGCCGCTTCACGGACGCGCACACCATCGCCGTCGGTGAACGCACCATCCACGCGAAGAACATCCTCGTCACCGTCGGGGGCAGCCCCGTCACCCTCCTCGCCGAGGGCACAGAGCTCAGCATAAGCTCCGATGAAATCTTCCACCTCGACGCGTTGCCAAAGCGCGTCCTCGTCGTCGGCGGCGGCTACATCGGCATCGAGTTCGCGTGCCTGCTCAACCTCCTCGGGAGTGAGACTCACCTCGTCCATCGCGGCCCTCACCTTCTGCGCACTTTTGATCAGGAGTGCTCGGACTTCTTGGCCGAGGGCATGCGGGAGGCCGGCGTCCACCTTCACCTGAACGAGACCGTGAGCAGCCTCAGGAAATGCGCCGACGGAATCGACGTGGTCCTCCCCTCCGGTGAAGAGATCACTGTGGATGTGGTTCTGCGCGCGACGGGCCGGCAGCCCAACACAGAGCGCCTCAACCTCGGTTCGGCGGGCGTCGACACAGGAGACTGGGGCCAGATCCTCGTCAATGAAAAGTTCCGGACCTCTGCAAAGCACATCTTCGCCCTCGGAGACGTCATCACGCGCATGGAGCTCACGCCCGTGGCCATCGCCGAAGCCATCGTCTTCATCGATGAGCTCTACGGCAGTGGCGAAAAGACCATCGACTACGACAACATCCCCACGGCCATCTTCTCCACGCCGACGATGTCCACGGTGGGACTCAGCGAAGAAGATGCTTGGAAGCTCAAGCGGCCCCTCTCGTTTTTCACGTCCTCATTTCGTCCGATGAAGCAAAGCCTCTCCGGGCGCGCCGGGCGCTCCTTCATGAAGCTCATCGTAGACACCGAGAGCGACCGAGTCCTCGGCGCACACATGGTCGGCGAGCACAGCGGGGAAATCCTTCAAGCGATGGCGGTGGCGATTCGGTGCGGCGCGACGAAGAAGGACCTCGACGGCACCATCGGCATTCATCCCACGGCGGCAGAAGAGTTCGTGCAGATGCGCTCCGTGACGCGACACGAGCAGCTCTAGCCTTGCGGGGAACGAGCTAGCTCAGTTTCACAAGGGCGGGTGCTGCCGGGCACCGAGAAAGACACGCAGACCCAGCGACGCCGCGCCAATGAAGTTCGACTGGCGGCCCAAATCAACGCTGTGATATTCGATCGCGGCGATGGAGGTGGCCACGGCGAGACTTGTTCGGTTGCTCAGCCGGTATTCAACGCCCGCCCGCACTCCAAGCCCGCCTCCGGCTCCGGTCACACCTCGAACCCGGGCCAAACCGAAGAGTTCAGTTCCGAGTTCTAACGACCAACGGTCGATGCGCCCGACCACGCTGAGGCGAACGCCCAGGCGAAGCTCCATGTTCGTCGTTCCACCCGCGAAGACGCCATAGAGCCCCAATCGAAATGCCTGCACGTCAGCGCAGTAATCCAGAGTTCCGGTCAACGCAGGAGTGGAGTTGATGTTCTGGACACCGACGGCGAGTCCTACGCTCGACACATGTTCTTCTGCTTCGTCCTCTTCCTCGACGGCGAAGACATCCACCTCTTCCGGCGGCGGGGACGGACGCGGACGGGCTGTCGCGGACTGTGCTCCCGCCGCGACGACCAGCCCAACAAGATGACCTGCGTGGCAGCCTGTCAGTGGGAGCATGCTTAGAATGAAGAGCGCCCAACGGAAAGCGCGCGTTGTCGTCACGCCTCCAGGTTCCTTGGCGCGCTCATCAACGCCAGAACATGATCGCGAAGCTTCGCCGGCGAATCGAACTTGGGCAGCGGCGGCCCCATCCGAACAGCGACGGGCGACCGAGAGAATCGCGGTAGATGCGTCATCGGGTAACCGCCGGCGTAGCTAAAGAAGCCACCGAAGAGACCATCGAGGCTCGCTGGCACGATGGGCACGGGCGTGCGTTCGACGATGCGCGTGATGCCGTTCTTGAACGTATCCACTTCGCCGTCCTGAGTGCACTTGCCCTCCGGGAAAATCGCGACGACTTCGCCATTCTTGAGCGCTTCGTCAATGCTCTCGAATGCCGCCTCCAGAATATCCGGGCGGTCTTTGTAGCCGGCGATTGGAATCGCGCCGGCGAAGCGAAAGAAGTACTTGAGGAGCGGAAGATTTGCCATGCGGTGGTCCATCACAAAACGCATGGGCCGCTCGAGCATGGCGCCGACGACGAACGCATCGACGAAGCTCTGATGGTTCACGGCGACGATGGCGGCGCCCTCCTTGGGGAGTCGCTCGAGGCCCTTGGCGTCGATGCGATACATCGCGCGAAACGTCTGCCGGATCAGGAGATGCAACACTTCGCGAAGGTTGATCACCAGCGCGAGGGCGCACATGAGCAAGGCAAAGTGTCCAAGGTGAGAGATCAACGTGTTCACCGCGGTGCCGGTGGAGAGCGTCCACGCGGCGTAACCTGCGCCAATGACCATGAAGAGCGCGTTGACGAGGTTGTTCGCCGCAACAACCCGAGCACGCTCATCTTCCTGGGCTCCGGACTGCATCGCCGCATAGAGCGGTACGATGAAGAGGCCACCACTGAGGCCCGCCATGAAAAGCGCAGCGCATGACCACGCTACTCCCTCGGCTCCAGCCAAAGCATAGAGCGAGAGCGCGAGCCCCAGGGCGCCGACGCCGGTGATGGCATCGCTGAGCGTGCCCAGGCGCGCAGAGGCTCGCTCCGCCAAAAACGAGCCAACGCCGATGCCGATGCTGAAGGTGGTGAGAAAGAGCGCGAGACCGTTTTCGCCGGCGCCGGCGTCTAGTGCGAGGAGCGGTAACTGGCCGAGAAGAACCGCGCCGACGAGCCAGAACGCGCTCACGCCGGCGATGCTGCGACGAAGACTACGGGTGCGTACGGAACGCACCGTGCTCTTCAGAGCGCGCCAAGGATGAAGCGCCTCACGGAGCGGCCGTGGCGCCGCGCTCGGCGCGTCTGGGATCTTGCTCGCGCTGCGTGCGCCGAGGAGCGCGACGACGACGATGGTGATTCCGACGAACCAAGTTCCGCCCATCCACGACATGCCGAGGGTGCCGAGGAGCGTGCCGATGACGATGGCGATAAACGTCGCGGCTTCGACGAGGGCGTTTGCGGCGATGAGATTCTCTTCCGCGACGTGCTGAGGCAGGAGCGCGTATTTGACGGGACCAAAGAACGCCGACTGCACGCCCATGCAAAAGAGAGCCACGAAAAGAACCGGTACCGACCCCAGCGCAAACCCGGCGAGGGCGAGCACCATCACGGCGACCTCGACGACCTTGAGGATGCGCGCGAGCCGCGCCTTATCCATGGAGTCTGCGATCTCACCCGCGATGGCGCTGAAGAGAAAGAACGGGACGACGAGAATGGCTGTCGCCAGCTGCACCAGAACATCCAGGGGCATGGCGCTCTGACTCAGTCCACCGAACGTCAGACCTGCGACGAGCGCGCTCTTGAGCAAGTTATCGTTGAAGGCCCCCAGGAGCTGAGTCCAGAAGAGGGGGCCAAACGTTCGGCTTCGGAGGAGTTGGAACATGCACATAAGCAAAGCGAAGAACGTGCCTAACTCATTTTCAGGCTTTTTGAGCCCAAACACACCTCTCAAAGCACGTTGCGCGTACGCACCCTGTACATTCAGTGTACACATCTGGCATGGTCAAGATTAGCTCCTCGGACCGCGATTTTCTCGCCAAAGTCGCAAACGCCGCCTTCGCCAACCCCTACAGCGATGCCCGCTGGCAGCTCGATGCGGAGCTGACGGAGCTCCCAGCCGATGCGGAGGACATCGTCGAGCGCCTCATCTGCCGTGTCTCCGAGACCCTCGACCGCTGCCCACTGGTCAGTGAACTCGGTGGCGAAGACGCCGAGCGTGTTCGCTACGCGGCGTACTTCGAAGCATTCCACGTGAGCGCCGACGACTTCGACGACCTCATTCGGCGCCAATCCAAGACCGACAAAGTTCTCCCTTTCCCCAAGCACACGTCGCTTATTCGGCTCCTTGCAAAGCGCGGCATTCCAACGGGTGAACACGCGAGCGCGCTGACGCTCTTCTACCAGCTGCGGCGCGCGTACTTTTTTCTCTCCGACTATCTCGTCGGTGAGTCCGCGCCGATGCGTCAGTTCAAAGAGCGCCTGTGGTCGCAGCTATTCGGCCACAACACCCTGCGCTTCTACCGCCATCTAGAAGGGCGCATGCAGGACTTCAGCGTGCTCCTCGTCGGCGACACGGGCACCGGCAAGAGCGCCGCGGCGGCTGCGCTAGGTCGGTCGGGGCTCATCCCATGGACAGGCGCTGGCTTCGCCGAGGGCTTCGCCCAGCTCTTCGTTCCCCTGAACCTCAGCGAGCTGCCGGGACCACTCCTCGAGAGCGCACTTTTCGGGCACGTCAAAGGCGCGTTTACCGGCGCCGTTTCAAACCGGCCCGGCGCCCTCTCCCGCTCCAGCGCTCATGGCGTCGTGTTCCTCGACGAGATCGGCGAAGTCGATGTGCCGGCGCAGATCAAACTGCTTCGTGTTCTTCAGGAGCGCGTCTTTACACCTCTCGGCGCCAACGCCGAAGAACGTTTTGAGGGGCGCGTCATCGCCGCCACCCACCAGCCCATCGACGAGCTCCGTCGCTCTTCCCGTCTGCGAAGCGACTTCTACTATCGCCTCTGCTCCGACGTCGTGAGCGTGCCCCCTCTCCGTGATCGCTTGCGCGCGGACGCCGGCGAGATGGAGCGCTTAACCCAGAGCATTCTGGAACGTACCGTCGGCGACGGAGCGGCGAGCCTCCTCGACGAAGTGCTCAGCGCCATCGCCCGCGACATTCCCCAAGGCTACGAATGGCCCGGCAACGTGCGCGAGGTCCAGCAGTGCATCCGACGCGTCTTGTTGACGGGACACTGCGCCGTGGATCCTATCTACGAAAACGAGAGTCCAGACTTTTGGACCGGCGCCCAACGTCTCGACCTCGATCTTGAGACGCTGACCCGCGAATACACCAACGCTGTGTATCAGCAGGAGAAGAGCTACGAAGGCGCCGCGCGTCTTTTGGGCATCGACCGACGCACCGTGAAGAAGCACGTCGATTCCATCGTTGACTAGCGGAGCCGTACATCTCTCCGAAAAGGAAGTTGATGTCTTCATCCAAGGGTTTGGCCGCCGCCGGTGTATCATCGCCAGCGAGGGACTATTCCCGCGATGCAGGAGCTGTATGATGTTGACCCGAAGGTACCCTCTATTTTTGTTTCTCCTCGCTTGCGGGACACCGACGCCTGCCGCGGCAGTTTCTGAACCTTCCACCACAGCAGCTTCCGAACCGTCCCCAGAGGAAGCCGAGGAGCCGAGCACCGTGTCGCTCCAAGATCGGGAACGAAGCGGAGTGAACGCCGCGTGCGGCAATCGCGGGCAGGCCGGATGCGCGGAAGGTCTCGTGTGCAACCGAGACCTTGCCGAACCCGCCGAGAATGTCAGCGGACGTTGCACCGCGCCAACACCCGACACGCCGTAGAGCTCAGGAGTGGCCCAACCGGCGCTGCGCTCGGTGAGCAAACCTCACTGAGCGTCGCGTGGCACCACATAGGAGGTCACAGCATCTGCGAAGGGGCGCCAGCCCACCACGAGACCGACGGGCTCCGCAAAGACGCCCCGCGGAGCGAGCTCGAAGTACCGGCTCGGCACCTGCGCGAGGAGAAGCAGCTCACCATTGGCCGTCGGCAAGCGGTACTGGAGGAAGCCCGGCTTGCTGGCGACGCGGAGCACGCGCACGTCGCCGACGGACAGCTCCAGATCCTCGCGCTCGTCGCCGAGCTCAAGGCGTAGTCGACCTGCGCCGACGAGCGTCAGCCAGCCTTCGGCTTGGCTCCGAATGCCGCTGCTCATCAGGGCCATAAACGCAGCGACCGCGCTCACACCAAGGAGCACCACGACGATGAGAAACGCCAGCGGTGATCCCTCCGGAACGAAACCGGTCCCGAACACGAGGCGGAACACCGGAACGAAGAACACCACCGGGATCAATCCTTGCGCGATGGTTCGCAGACCAAGGCCGCTCGTGAGAAGCACTCGGTTTGGTTCTCTCCGCAGCTCACGAACAGCCCATCCGACGCTCGCGGCGGCAGCGAGGAAGAGCGCCGCCAGAAGAAGGAGGAAGTCTTCTTCGATCATGCCGAACCATCGCACGCTGACATTCCGGGCGTCAATTCACCGGCAGAGCGACGAAAAGTGGCACCACATAGTTCTTGACCAAAAAGATCGAATTAAAAACCAACGTAAAGCGCCACAAACGCCTACTTTCATGGCGACCCATTGCTTAATCCGACCATCTGCATCAAGTTAGTGTCATGCCCGCCGCCGCAACGTCCATCGACCCAAGCGAGGTCGAAGTCCAAGACGAAGCGCTGAGCGACGCGAGCGCCGAGGAGGTCGTGGAGTGGGCAGCCGCCCGCTTCCCACAGGGCCTCGTGATGAGCTCAAGTTTTGGCGCCCACTCCGCCGTGATGCTTCATCTGGTCAGCCGCATCGCGCCACCTCTTCCCAGAGACCTATCGCTTCGCCGAGGCGCTGCGCGGTCGGTTTAAGCTCAACCTCCACGTCACCATGCCAGCGATGAGCGCGGCCCGCCGCGAGGCGCTCTTCGGCGAAGAGTGGGAACAGGGCGAAGAGGGAGTCACAGGGTACCTACGGGTGCACAAGGTCGAACCCATGCAGCGCGCGCTGGACGAGCTTGAAGCCGTGGCCTGGATGGCCGGTCTCCGCGGCGGGCAAAGTGAGCACCGCGCCACGCTGCCGCGTGTCGGTGTTCAAAACGGACGGATCAAGATCCACCCCATTCTTCCGTGGGGCGACGACGAAGTAGCGCGCTACGTGAGCGAGCACGCGTTGCCACTTCATCCTCTCGTCGCCGAGGGCTACCGCTCCATCGGCGACGTGCATTCGACGCTGCCGACGAGCGACGACATGGACCCCCGTGACGGGCGCATTCTCGGCAAGAAGAAGGAATGCGGACTGCACCTGCCGCTCAGCGAAGACGTGAGCCGCAGCCTCAAGTCGTCGGGGCTCTAGCGCAGCTCTGGACTTTCAGTACGAGATGCGCTTTTCTGGTGATCTCGGCGGCGGACTTGGTTCGTGCCCGCTGGGACGCACTCGCCCCCGCGCTTCTCCCGATGCAACAGATTTCGATCACAGAAAACGGGCAAGAAGTTCGCGTCGAAATCCGGGGACGGTTGGATGAGGGCTGCGCTTCTGATCTGCATGAACTTTTGGCGTCATGGCTGAAGCAGGTGCAACACCCACGGATTACAATCGACTTGGATCCGATCACTGGGTCGACTCTTTTGGGCCGCGCCAAGCTGATCGAGCTCCAGCAACTGATCAAAGAAGCCAACGGACGAACAGCGTGGGTTTCACGTCGTCCGCGTTTTCGTGGGATGGCACTTGTTGTTTGCCACGCCGCAGAGGACTCCGGAGCTAAGGTAGTGAGCACAGCTGAACAAGTCTCCAACTGGTTGGGCGGCGAGGGCCAGCGCATTGAAGACGCACACCTTCCCGTTAAAGAAGCGATGGCCCTCGTTCGAGCACGGCGAAAGGAGAAAGGATGAGTAAGAAGTCCCTCACTCTCAGCCAGCGCGCGTTCCTCAAGGCCTACAATCCAATCTTCGGCCGTTTTCTTGGATGGCGCCAAGACACCATCAACGAAGAGTTCGTGCGCACCTATGGCGTCATCGGTTTGATGCGTTTCGGAAAAAACATCGGGGATGCCATCGCCTTCCTGTCGGAGAAATACGGCGAAGCCCGAGCACAACATCTGGTGGGTTTCGCGGGCATGATGAACGGCTGCCGTTTCTGCGGTGTCGGTCATAACCTCACGGCGAACATCCTCATCTTCAAGGAAACGGGGGCACTTTTTCCCATCGACGAGCAGGAGATTCCTGACCTGCAGCAGATGGAAGACCCTGTGATCCTCGGAGTGTTCCAAGAGCGCCTCGCTGCGACGGAGTGGACAGACCTTCTTTCCTTGATTGAGAGGATGGAGCAGTTGCGCCTAGGCGCTACGAGAAGCGACTCCGACGATGATCTCTACCTCGGCCTCGCCCTCGATCTCTGGGCTTGGAACAACGAGTGCACCATCGACACAGGATTCGATATCGATCCCAAAGACGTTCCCTCTTTCACTCGGTTCGACAAGGACCGCGCGCTCTACAAACGCTATCGCAACGCACGCGGCTCTCTGTAGGCGTGGACGAAACGACGCCCAAACCTTTTGGACCTGCACCTCGCATGGTTCACAGCGAAGCTATAGCACGAGCCTATACGCTACCTTACTCACGGAAGGGAGTCAGATTGAGCCCACCTGCGTAGGCATAGCTCACGAAGGAGTCGAATCCGTAGACCACAACACCCACAGGCTCCGTCGCGATGAGGGTGTGCACTCCGTCGTTCTGTTCGCCTTCGAGGACGCCGCCTTCACAGCCCTCTTCTTCCTCTGGGCAGTTGGCGATATCCGGGAACGAGAGCTGGCAGCGATAGATCACCTCTCGCGGCGGGGGATCGCCGGGCAGACGAACGATGCCGTCTGCTGGCGAAGTCGTGCAGCGGCGCGGGTCCGGCGGCGCACCATCGAGCAGCACGTCGGTGGTCGCGTCTGCCGTGATGACGACAAAGTCGAAGGCGTAGCGGTTCGGCGTCAGGAACACATAGTCACGGCGGTACTGCTCCCGCGGGGGCACCGCGACGATGGCTGGGTCGCCCCCGGGATAGCGCCGGGGAATGCCAAGCGCATTTTGACTAGGGAGCACCTGCAACACCGCAAGGGGCCGCCCCCCCAGCGCCGTCATCGTGAAGTCTTGATCTGCGCGAAGGATGATGGACTCGCCGATCTCCAGCGTGAATCGGTCGTCCGGCGGCGGGAGCGTCGTCGTCACCGTCGTCGTGCCGATGGAGATCGCTTGAACGCGCACCCACTCCGGCTCGTTAACCTCAGCGACGCTGTCTCGAACCGGATCCCGAAACGCGTTGTTGAGCGCGACGGTACGCGGCGGCATCCGCGCGATGATAAAACGTGAGCCCAGCGTCGAGTTGCTGAAGAGTTGGTCCTCAAGGTGGTCTGCGCAGCACTGGCGAGTGGCGTAGGTGTCAAAGCGTGGTGCGTCCGACGCTTCGCCCCCAATGAACACCGAGACATCTTGAGAGGCGCTCACTTGGGATCCCGTAAAGTCATTGTTGAGACCGTCGGTCTCGAGGTTGAGCACGTCGAACTCGCCCAGCGTGACCGAGTATTCGTCGCCGGAGAGCATCACCATGTCTGTACCCGGCCGCCAAACACGGCCCGCGCGTAAGCCCAGGCGTACGGACACTTCCGTGTTCTCACGGGTGCCCACAACCGTCAAAAACGCACGCAGGTCTTCGTCATCGACGCGGGTGTTGAAGTCGATATCCGCACACGCTGGGTCCAATGGGTCACAGTCGGCATCGGCAATAGTCTGCGGCCAACCGACCACTGTGTAGTTCCGGCCGACCGCGGTGCTCGGCAAGAGGAGCGACGCGTCGTTGGAGAACACATTAACGTTGTCGAGAGGGTTGAACTGGTAGGCGATGATCGGAAGCGTTGAGCGAACCCGGTATGCCTGTGAGCTAAGCGCCGAGTGGGTGCCGTCGTTTCGGCCCGTGGACTCCTCGGACACGCGACAGAAGCACGGCGGGCGCCCGCCGCCGCACACGCACACTTCGCTACCTGGGCAGGGTAGCTCCGCGTCGCATTCTTGGTTCGAGCTGGATCCGTCGACCTCGCGTCTCGGCAAGTTGAACGTCCAAAGGTCACCGGGCAGAAGCGTCTCGCGGTCGATTTCACGTACCGCGGGGTCTTCACTGAAGGGCGAATCGTTGATCTCGACCCAGACCTCCGTCGGGAGGTTGGAAGGATTGCTCACGACGATGGCGTACTGCTGCGACGAAGCGTCGTTCCCCCCGGCGAGAGCCGCGTTGTCGAGGTCGACGCCGTAGAACTCGCAGCCTTCGTAGCTTCGGTCTTCCGCGGCGGCTTCGCAAAGCGTCACGCACGCACCCCGTCGGCACACGTTTCCTTCGCTCGGCAAGCACGACTCTTCGACGATAAAACCATCGCCTTCGGCGTTGCAGGTGATCACGTCTTGTCCGCGACAACCGATTTCATTAGGCACGCAGAGGCGACAGCCGAGACCTGTGATGCAGAGTTCTTCAGGATCATTTGCCGAACAGTCTTCCGACTCGCGGCGCAAGAACTCACCGTCGGGAACACAGGTCAGGTGTTCCGTTCCGCGACAAAGCTGGGAGTCGATGTTGATGCACCGAAAGAAGCTGGTGTCCGGCGTTGGGCCGGCATCTTCGCTGGGGCGAGTCGGACCATCGTCGTCGCCACATGAAATGGCCGGGAGGAGAAAGACGCCGCCCAACGCACACAGCATCAGCGAACGACTCAAGAAGCGAGACAGGGTCAGGTTCATTGGCGTGCGGTGTGGGTGTC
>JBLHKB010000143.1:0-13161 GCA_047619315.1 Polyangiales bacterium | reverse complement strand
TTCTATCCGGTGTTCCGCGAGAGCATGCTGGGACGGACCATGGCGCCGCTGATGGGACGCGAACCCGCGAAGATTCTCTCCCGCCTCGCGCAGGCCTACAGGATCTCCATTCCGTGGAACACGCACACCGTGACGCCATCGAAATCCGGAGCGACCTGGGACTGCCGTGTGGAGCCGAGCCCTTTCTATCCGGACACCCTCCGGGGCATCGTCGAAGGCACCCTCGCGTCTCATGACGTACCCGCCGCGGGAGTGGAGGTTGTCCACTCCCAAGAGTCCGCAGGAGAGTCTCGCTACACGTTTGAGATCACCTGGTAGACGTCTCCGCTTGCAGCGCAGCGTTTAGCTCATGCACTGCAGCGTGACGTCATGCACGTGACGCGAGTCAAAGCTCGACCGGATCGTCACGGACTCACCGGCGGCGAGCGCGGCGAAGTCCTCGGCGCTCACGTCCAACGTGTGGGGGTGCCGGCTGGCGCCCGTGATGTCGTACTGCACGGGCACGCCGGCGATGACATCCGCGGCGGGGAACACCAGCCCGGTCCCGTGAGGTCCGCGCTCGTGTTCCTCGCCCATAATGAACGTCACCATCACGCACATATCCGCCGCCGCGTCGGTGCCGGCGTCGGCCATTCCCGCGTCATCCGCTGTACCGGCGTCCACGCCCACGTCGTCCGCTGCGCTGGCATCGTTGACAGCGATCGCGCCGTCCATGCCGCCCAAACCTGCGTCTGTCATTCCGTCGTCGTCGCCACAGCCCACCAGACTGAGTCCGAGGAGACCAGTGCTTACGTTCAAAAAGTTACGGCGTTTCATGGCGGACACAGTGGCAGGCTTTCGAGCTTAGCGGGCATAGGCCACGTCGATGGAAGCCATTCTGCGTCCGTATGGGTGCCACGGCCGAGCCATGCGAAACTAGGGAATGAGCGCCAGGCCCAGGACGCCCTCCGATCTCGTTTCGCGTACAACCAACTCTGCCAGGCTCACTCTGTGGTCTGCTTGAGATCCGCCTATGCGAGAGCCGCATGGGTGATGCTGCCGTCGCTGTGGGTCGGCTGTGGCGCCCGCTCTGCGCTGGATGAGCACGACCCCATGATCCACTCCGAGAGTGCGGATGCCGCGAGCGACGTGGCGGTCTCCGATGGGGTGTTCGTGGACGCAGGAAACGATCCGGACGCCCCTGATGCGCCTCCCGTGGTCCCCTGCGATCCTCGTGGTGATCGCGAGACCTGCAACGGTCGCGATGATGATTGCGATGGCCGCGTCGATGAGGGGCTGCCACTGGCCGCCCTCGCAGAAACGGTGGTTCTTCGCGAGCCCACCGAGATGAACGCTGGGGACTGCTCGACATGCGCCATCGCAGGGACGCCGATCCTTGCTCCCTCGGAAACTGGTGGGTATTTCGCACTTTTCAGTATTGCGACGAGCGCTGCATCCCCAAGCCCAAACGTCTTCAGGCGCGAGTTGTCGGACCGCGGGCAACCGCTGCTGCCCATCGTCCTCGTGGAGGGTGCTCCGACAACGAACCTGAGGAGCATGCGTTCCAGCGAGCGCACAGCGTCAGGGCTGCCCATCGCGATGTGTACCTTGGCTGGCCCATCGCGAACGCCCGGAGTCCTCCTGGCCATGCCCGACGGCACCGTGCAAACCCAGATGTTCGAGGCGGGCTCGGACTGTCTCTCCTCGATGTCCGTCATAGGAGGCCGAGTCCTCGCGTTGCCTTCCCCGGCGTCGAACACGACTCAGCTCTCCTCGCGCAGCTTAGACGGAACAGATCTTCGAACCACTCGCTTCGAGGTAGCCGTCTCGAATGCGCGCGCCGCATCGTCTGGCGAGAGCTATGGAGTACTGATCGAACAGAACAACGCAGGCGGCGGCGTCGTTCGCTCAAGCCAGGTCCTCTTCGCCTCCGTCGATCCAAGCGGCGCGGTTCGTGTCCCCCCACGGAGGCTCGCGCTGCCTGGACCGTTCATCTGGGACCCGTTCCTCTTCGCGACCAACGAAGGATGGCTGATCGTTGTGCCCAGCCGAGGAGGCCCCGCACAAAGAGCTTCCCTCAACGGAGAGGGCGTCCTGCAAGGCGACCCCGCCGAGTTCGACGACGCTCATACATTGACCTCGCCCATCCTTAATTGGACCCTCGAGAGCGATCGCACAGGTACGATCCTCGCCCACGTGTTCGCACAAAGTGGTCGGATGCATGTGCAGCTTCTCGATGCCCAAGGAGCTGCGCTGACGACATTCGAGGAGGCTGTTCCCGATGGCGTCGGACACCCGAACGTCCTGTTCACCGACGACGGGCGACTTCTCGTGACTTGGCACGGGGCGTACAATGGTCCCAACGGCGGGGACCGGCTCTACCTCCGCGAGTTCGGCTGTGGTCTTTGACGCATCAGACTCGTCGGTCACACAGGTCGATTCCCCGCACTTGGGCCACGCTGGTGACGGCGACTTGTTCAGGTGGCAAATAGAGAGATGCGGAGTTCATCGAACGAATCAGGGGACGGCGAGTCTAAACACCCCATGGGTTGGCGGTGGATCGTCGACGCGGCTTCGACATCGAGCCCGAAGACACCGAGCCCGAAGACATCGTCGTCGACGCGACCCGGACCAATATCTACATCGCCGAAGTTCGCCAGCACCGGGTGCTCCATCTCAGACAAACTCCACCTTGATTCTTCCGGCCCACGGAATACCCAAGTACGAGTTCAGTTCGAAGAACATGAGAACGTCGGGTAGCCCGACTCGCGAACGAGTCCGCGCTGCGCTTCATCGGGAAACATGTAGAAGCCGTAGCCGTGGTGGCCCGAGTTTCCGATGCCCACAAGCAGGTCTCTCCCACTACGCACCCGCCTCGGGAAGGCGGCGGTCAGGTCCACGGTGTCCATAAGCGCGTCCCCGTGGAAGAGCAGGTGTTCGTCATCGAGAAAGATCCATGACCACGGCGAGCCTTCGAAGTGCGTCATCGTATCAGGCATCTCGGGGCTGTACGTGACTCGATACTCTGGAGACATCGCGGCGACGAGGCGCCGAATCTGGCGGTCGACGGCTCTCCGCTGAGTGGCCGTCAGCGGCACCTCCGAATGAGGCCATGGCTCGAGTAGTGCGTTTTCGTGGTGGCCCACAAGTCCCACCATCATGGGCGCCGCAGGATGCACGAAGTCGTCTTCGCTCGGGTGCAGCTCAGGGCACGACGCGACCTCAAGAGCCTCCACCCACGTGGAGTAGTCTCCGATCGCGGCGCTGGGACAGTGGCCAACGAGCGACACCCGGCGCGTTGCGTTCCGCTCGCAGGAACCACTCGCGGTCACAAGCGTGATCGGAATAGGCGCCTCGAGCTCCCGCGCGTCCCGAAACGAGAGGCGCATCGCAAGGAGATCGGACTCCATCACTGGCGGTGGCAGGGCTGTGCCTTCTTCCGGCTGCACCTCGCTATGGGCCGTGGGCAAGAGCAGATACGTCTGCTCTCCAAGTGGAAGCGCAGGGAGCGCGGGGGGCGCGTCGCACGTGCGCATCAGCATGCCGCGGAAGACCCAGCCAGCGACGGGCTCTGTGATGCGGACGTAGCCATCGCGGCGTTCGACGCTGTGCACGATCGTGCCGTTGTCGAGCTGTCCTCGCGCGGCGCTGTCCGAGCTTGGACCCGAACGCACACGGAGCGGAGGATGAGGGTCGAGCACCACGAGTGGGCACGCGTCCAACACCGGCGTGTCGTTCGTTCCGGCGCTCTGCTCCTCGCTCGGAGCTTCGTCGCCCTGCGATTCACTACCTGCTGCGCCCGTCGACTCCGCGGTTTCCACCGTCTCTTCGACCGATTCTACCGAAGGCGCAGTTGGCGGCGGCACCGCCTCATCACCACACGCGACGCTGGCCAGACAGCCGAGAGCGAGCGCACAGACCCACCAAGGAGTGCTCGCCATAAACGTCGTGATTCGCATACGCGAACACTACCGCTACTTTCTCTTCCCGCATGCGAAGTACCCTCAGCTTATGCGCATTACCCCGCTGCTCACCCTTGTGTTGTGCGTTTCCGCCTGCGACGTCGCCGCTCCGCGTGAGTTGAACGATGCCGGCGTTCGTGACTCGCGCGGCCCTATGATGGACGCACGAGTGACTGCCCAAGACACAGGGCCAGATACCGCCGAGCCGCCAAGAGATCGCGTGACCGACGACTGCCGCTTCTACTCAGAACGGCAAGACGCGTTCATCCCCCTCTACGGGGACGTGGAGTTCGTTCGCAACTTCGCTGATTTCCAAGTCCGGGAGGTCTCGTCGTTCTCGGACTTGGACGTAGAGCTCGTGAACGCGTTTCCCAACAACTGCGGCGAGTGGCACGAGGTCAGCTCGTTCCCCGATTTTACCGTCCAGCTGGTGGACAGCTTCGGCGACTTCGACATTCGCTACGTCAACTCGTTTCCAGGGCTGCCCTGAGCACACAGGAGCTCACCTCCTCCGTGAAACTTCACAGCGCCTACGCACAGGCATTCGAGGTCAGGTGGACAAGGCCATCAGAACCCAATATTCTTGCTCCATGTTCTCCGTAAGCTACGATGAGGAGGCCGCGCTGGTCGTGAGCTGCTTCAGTGGCTCGAGCAATTCCGACGCCGACTATGAGTTGTACTGCGCGAGCATCGTAGAGCTCAACGCGAAGTTCGCGGTCGGCGTCTTGCGCATCGCCATCCTCACTGTCGACTCAGACAACCCGATACCGAACGCTTCATGGCGGAAACGGATCGCCGAAGCGTCCGCAGACATCGGCCCGAACACATTGTTCATCTTGGTGACGGATCGCACCATCGTTCGCGGAATCGTGACCGCGATCAACTGGGTGAGACCCCCCACCCATCAGTGGTGCATTGTATCGTCTTTTGACGACGCCCTCGTCTTCGCCGAAAAGGTGCGCCCCGATGCCATCACAGCCCTCAGCAAGCTCCATGACGAGTGTCGAAGGCAGACGGTCTAGGGCAGACCCCTTGCCCATTGTTCGATGGTCAAGAACAGACCATGCTGCGCGCCGCACTGGATGAAAGACACCCTCAAGAGCTCATGGCCGCTGTTCCTCGGCATCGCCCTGATCATGGTCGGCAATGGCCTTCAGGGGTCCCTCCTGGGCGTGCGCGCAGCCATCGAGAACTTCTCCACGCCGTGGATCGGCGTGGTCATGTCGTGCTTCTACGTAGGCTTCCTCGTCGGAAGCTCTGTGACCCCGCGACTGCTCGCGTCCGTCGGCCACATCCGTGTCTTCGCCGCTTGGGCGTCGCTGGCGAGCGCCGCCGTCCTCGTCCACGCCCTTTGGCTCGAGCCCGCCGCCTGGGCCGCCATGCGCTTCTTTACCGGCTTCGCCTACGCCGGCATGTACGTCGTGGCGGAATCGTGGCTCAACGACCGAGTCGACAACAGCCTGCGAGGACAGGTGCTCTCGCTCTACATGGTCGTGCAATACGGCGGCCTCGCGGCGGGTCAGTTTCTATTGAACGTCGCCGACACCGCCGGCACACACCTCTTCGTCCTCGTATCGATCCTCGTCTCCCTCGCGCTGATCCCCATCTCACTGTCCAGCCGCCCCGCGCCCCTCTTCGAGAGCGCGAGCCCTCTGCCCCTACGAGAGTTGTTTCGGATCACTCCCACCGGCCTGGTGGGGTGCGTCATCGCCGGCGCAACGACGGGCGCGCTCCTGGGCATGGGCCCTGTCTACTCCCAGAGCGCAGGATTCGACGTGTGGGAGACCTCCATGCTCATGGCGGCGGCGATCACCGCGGGCGCGTTGCTGCAGTTCCCCCTCGGGCGGCTCTCCGATCGGATCTGGCGAACCGACGTCATCATCGGCGTGTCCATCGCCGCGGCACTGGTCGCCGCCGCCGTCCTCCTCGCGACCCCAGGGCAAGGCATGCGGGTCATCGGGTTCGTCTCCCTCGCGGCCTTGTTGCTACCCCTCTACGCCCTCGTCCTCGCGCTGGCGAACGACCGGCTCCGAGCCGACCAGATGGTGGCCGCAGGCAGCGGCCTCGTGCTGTCCTTCGGGGTCGGCGCGGCCTTCGGACCCGTCGCCGCTTCCGCTGCGATCGAGCTGGGAGGACCCGACGGATTCTTCTGGGTGTTTGTTGTGCTCGCCAGCCTCCTGGCGCTCGCCGGCCTAACGACTCGGCGCCGAGAGAACCAAGGTAAGGTCGACTTCCTGCCAACGCCGCTCAACTCTCCCCACACCCCTGAGGAGCGCATGGACGCAGAGCCCCCGAACCAGAACGAACAACCCAACGGTCCTCGCGATTCGCTCAGGTGACCCATGTGGTAGGTTTAACTCCATGAACCCGAGGACACTGATGATGGCTTGCCTACTAGTCGCAAGCTTGGGCTGCTCGAGCGAACCTGGCCCTGCATGCGCCGCCTACGTTGCGTGTTGTGGCGCGCTCTCAGGGCCAGGCCGTGAAGCCGTTCTTGATGAAGGCCGCTGCATGGTCGATTCGGAGTCGGTCTTTGTAGAGGCGGACGAAGCATCATGTCTGATGGAGCAACTACGCCTCGGGCCGGTCGTTCAGCAAGCAGGCGGCGTGCTCCCAGCGGCCTGCAACTAGCCTCCGCGACGCGACGAGAGACCGTCGCGAACCACGGCTCCTCATCGCGCGGCGCCGACCCTCGACTAGGACGGAGAACTCGCACACCGATGTCATTTCGCGATCAACTAACAAGCCGTCTCGTCGCCCTCCTCGGGCTGGACTTCGACTTCGCAGTGGATCTGCGAAGGAAACGGTTTAGCGAGATCAACGACACGCTCTTTGTCGGGCGGCGGCCACTCGTTGACGACTTGGTCGAGCTCAGAGAACTGGGCATCACCCACGTCATCAGCTGCTTGCCGGAACGCGAGCGCTTCACCGTGGACTTCTTGGCGGCTGACTTTCGGTGCTTGTTCGTGCCCGTTCACGACGGCATCCGCGAAGACATCTCGACGGCGTTTCCCAAGGTCTTCGATTTCGCACGCGCGCTGAATGAACACCCGGCGCAGACGGAGCGCGCCAAGCTGCTCATTCACTGCGAGGTTGGCGTCAGCCGTTCCGCTACCCTGGCCATCGCGTTGTTGATGAACTCGGAGAAGGGCACCTTCTTCGACACCTTCACCCAAGTGCACGCACGCCGGCCGGAGATCTTACCCAACATCGGGTTTGCATCACAGCTTCAGCACCTTGAACACACCATGCACCCACGCGCGAAGGGCAAGCCCTCGTCCCTCACGCAATATCTCCGTGATGTCTGCAATGTGCCAGTAGGAATGGAACTACTGCAGGAGTCTCTCGAGCAACACGACTTCGACGCACCGCGAGCCATCCGAGCAATTTTCGGAGACGAAATTCCCCGCGTCGTTCAAGGCGTCCGGCTCTAGCTCACCGCCGCGACGACGACTCATCTGGTTGAAGACCAGAGATTGGCGTCGACCTAGACCAGCCTAGACCAGGCCTGGGAAGATCTCGTCGAAACGACGCTCATCAACTCCGCTGAATGAACCACGAAGCTTCTTGAGCTCAACATCCAGGTCCATAGACTCGCGTAGTTGCAGCTCTTGGGCGCAGGCCAGCTGTGTCAACGCGTGCTCAACGTTGACAACGACTCCTTGCTCTCCACGCGCAAACCATGTCGCGACCTCATAGTGAAGAGCCGCGACGGTTTCGTCTCCGCCACGGCTAAGGGCAGCTTCGTAGATGTCGTCGGCCATTTCCTCCGCCGCTTCGTGTCCCAAGGACGCAGCGACCTGGAGCCACTGGAAGACCACCTGCTCCCCTTCTTCTTCTCCCGTCGCAAACGCCGCCTCGCAGAGGGTTTCAAGGTCACCTTCGGCGGCATGGCCATAGAGCTCTTTCGACATCCCACGATGGTATGCGAGGCGCGCGAAGACGTGCAACGTCCACGGGCAGCGAAACCTAGCGGATTGCTCTTCGACGCCTTCGCCACGTGTCGAGTATCGCCCGCGCAGCAACACGAAGAAACGGGCGGCGCTTCGACTTCCGACGTCGGGTACTAGTCGACGCGTCGGAAGACCGTCGCAAGCCAGGGCTGCTGATCGCGCGGCAACCCCGGCGGACGAAAGTAGTGTTCTAGCTCCGTGAAACCTTGACCCTCGACGAGCGCCGTCCAGCTCTCGTGGTCGTGATAGGCGCCGTACCGAGCCCCGCTGTAGCCCTCTCGGTTGTCACCACGGGGATTGCTCGCGAACAGAACGCCGCGCGGTTTCAGCGCCGCCCTCAGCTCTTTGATCACGCGGGACACTTCCTGCGTTGGGACATGAAAGAGCGACGCGTTCGCAAACACACCGTCGAACTCACTGAGGGGCAGCTCAAGTTCGATCATGTTCTGCTGCAACACCTCACACCCCGAATGTTCGCGCGCCATCTCGCAAAAACTCGGGCTGCCGTCCAAACCCACCGGGTGATGACCCGCAAGCTTCAGCGCCATGAGGTCTCGCCCAGGTCCACAGCCGAAATCGAGAATGCGCAGAGGCGCCGCCCCCTCCAGGTGCCGAAGCAGCGCGTCCATGTTCTGCGACACGTCGTGGTCGCGCGTGCCGTCCCAAAAATCTCGAGCTCGATCCTCGTAGTGACCGACGGTGGAGCGAGACAGCTCGCTCAGCTCTTCATTCGACAGCGATCTCGACGGTGGCTTCTCTTGGGACATGACGCCGAGATCATACTCACTTTACGCCTCGGCAGCGGGACGAAGCAGAATTAGCTGGAGGGCTCGCGAAGTGGCTCCACACAGTGAGTCGCGTCTTCCGGACAGACGCCGTCGCCGGAGCGAAGAACCCGCGACGTCGCGGCCTCACATGCGTCGACGCCGGCGCAGCTCAGTGGGAATAGCGGCCAACGCTCGTGAGCACAAAGCGTCCACCGGCGTGGTGAACACAAAGTGGCCTATTTAAGCTGCGCGCTGCGAGCGTCGAAGAGCGACGCGATGTGTGCAGCGGTGTCCGCGCTGTCGGTCTCGACGATGAGCACATTCGGCGCATCGTCGTCGGGCGATAGATTCGCGCTCGCCTTGTGTTTACCGTGACTCAGCACGCGGCGAGTGCTCCCAGGGTGTTCGTGCACCGTCACGGTCTGCCCCGGGATAAACGGGTTGGGTCGCGTGATGGCTGGAGCAAGCCCCCAATGCTCGCTCTCTTCCGTGTGTTTCAGCCAGAGTTCTCGAGTCACCGGTTCGACGATAAAAAGCACCCGCTGAGCGTATTCGCTGACGCTGGCGCGCGTCAACGACGAGGCGCGCCCCGTCTCTTCAGCTCAACGGAACACACGCGTGAGCATCATCGCGCTGCTGCCGCGGGGGAGCCGCCCGATGGCGCGGCGCAGACATTTGGCGAGCGCCGTCGACTCGACGTAGACCATCTCGATCTCGCCCGCGGCGGAAACCAGAAACGTGCCCCCAACGGGCTGACCTTCACCGCACCTCTCGACGGCAAGAGACGCTCGCAGAGCAAGGGTCTCATCGATCGCAGCGACTCGACGCGTCGACGCTAAGTGACCGGGTTCCGCGGCATTCGCGACAGCCCCGATGGGCGCGCAGACGCGACCTTGACACGTGTGACGCACGACTCGATCGCAGCCGATCGAATCGTAGGTGAGCCCCTGTCCAACCTGAAGCGTCGCGATGTCGGCTCGTCCACACTCCAGGGGCGCAGGGGCGAGGGTATGTGCTTCACGCATCCAGACCGAGGCTGAGGACGATCCACAACCGACCAGCGCTGACGATACGAAGAGGACGACAAAGCGATTCATCGCCAGAGACTAGCACTCAGCGTGGCACAAGGGAGTTCAAGTATTCTTCCAGGTTCGTGTACCCGTCTTCATCCAAATCTTCGTTTTGGTCCGCGATCCCGGGATCACTCCCAAGGTCCATCTCGAAGGGATCGGGGATGCCGTCATCGTCACTATCCTCTGGAACACTCGACATGGCGCCGAGCGGAGAATACGCCGTCCCGAAGTCATCTTCGTCCAACGGCCCAAGGGACCAATCGGGCGCTTCGTCGTTTTCAATCTGTGAGATGATTCTTAGATCGGCGGCGTCGCGAAAGTACCTCGCACCAAACTCACTTCTGAGCGTCGCCCACACAGCGCTGCCATCGATGAGCGTCGTTCCCTCCGAAACAAGGGGCAGGTCATGCGCCGTAGCCGTTTGATAAACGGTGCTCTGTGGGAGAGAAAAATTACTCTCATAGTCGTCGGTCATCGCAGAGAGCTCGTCCCACACGTCGCCACCTGCGGTCGTTCGGTATCGCGAGTCAAAGTTGTCGTCCGAGAGGAAGTAGAGACTGTCCTCTTCACCCTCAAGGTGTATCCAACGTCTTGACTGACTACTATTGCTTGGGTTGTGCCAGTAGTTGCCGATGATGTTCATGTGAATCGGCGCACCACTATCGTTGTCGCCGGTACCAAGAGCGAAAGACCCCAGGTTGAACCCGTAGCAGTTCACATATTCATACTCGTGCGTCGTGGTCAGTCCATCGATCGGCGACAAGAGCGGGTTTCGCTGTGACGAATTGGCGATCAAAGTTCGGTAGATAGAAACTCGATCACTGTACTTTCCCATGACCGTTTTTCCGCCGGCGCGAGGGCTCGACCCTTCGCTCAGGGGTTCACTCAGAATCGAGTTCTGAATGGTGATGTCTGTTGAGCCGGTGAAGTCGAACATTTCGTCCGAGGAGTAACTTGCACTCACATGGTCGAAGATCAGATCCGAGGTCTCATAAGCGAGCCACGCGTCACCGCAACAATCGCCTTCCACTCGGCTGCCGGGGCGAAAACGGATGTGTCGGACGATGGTATTGCCACCGCTTACAAACAAAGGGCCTCCAGAGGGGTTGTTCGGATCACGTCGCACGGTGATTCCTTGTCCGCCCGATCGAAACGCCGTCTGACCCGCAATCGACGTATTCGCGGCTACCTCGATGGTCGATCGCGTTTCGATATAACCAGAGACCTCAAAAAGTATGGTTCGGCCGGGTTGAGACACCGCTTCGCGCAAACTACCGGGACCACTGTCATCCAGCGTCGTCACCTTATAGATGTCCCCGCCGCGGCCTCCCGAAGCATTCCGGCCGAAACCCTCCGCTTCAGGAAAAGCTTTGAGTTCACCACTCGAGGTACCGCCATCGCTCATGGGCGATGGAGCATCCGCGCCTGCATCAGTGTCCACGACGGTCACGTCCTGCGCTGAAGAGTCCTCCGCGTTGGCGTCACGCCGAACACCAGAGTCGACTGGATCCGAGCCTCCCGAGGAACACGACACCATTACACCAGACGACAAAATCACGACTCCAAGAAGCCGGATGAACTTGTTTTTCGTGGGTGTCATAGTTGTGCTCCACGACACTAAAGTGGGCGGACCGTCGGCTGTCAAGATCCCCAGGGCAGCGCCTCAGCAAACGAGTTTAGCTGCCGCGGAAGCTCAGCAAAAACCAGCGTAAACCCACGAGCGCACCAGCCCATTCAGCGGCGACCTCGTCCGTCATCTTGTAGAGGCCGCGGACCGACTCGATGACCGCAGGCGCTTCATCCGCGAAGCCGGGGAACCATCACCGACGCCCACCGCTCCGGCGTATACCGCGCGTCCTTTTCGTAGAGCGCGTACTCATCGGGCGGCAGGGTCTCAGAATCGATATTGAGCAGGTCATGTTTGTCGCGTGCGTGCCCGCTCGTGTACGCGGCCTGACCCGCGTCATCGAGAACGAAGAGCAGCCGCGATCCGGGCTCGGCGGCGCGCCGCTCGTCTCGAAAAGCCAGCAGCTCGTCGACATCCTTCCACTCGGTGACGCGAAAGCCCCCGACGTCGCTGCTCCAGTGGCTCCCAGGTGCACGCGGCTCGATCTTCATGCGGCGACTCTACACCAGGACGCATTCACGACCCCCACCTGAGAGGCAGCGGCCTCTTTCGGTCCCTCAAAAACCGTGGGCAGCTTGCGCACTTGGTACAGACCTTGCTCTACTGTTGCGTATGCGAATTCTCGGCGTTCTCCTGGCTCTGCTCATCTCCATCGCGAGTCGCGCCGATGCCCAGATCGTGGTCCTCGATCCTGGACACGGCGGCAGAGATCCCGGAGCAGTGGGCTGCGGGCTCCAAGAAGAAGACGTCGTCCTCGACGTGAGCCTCCAAGCGGCCACGCTCCTGCGCGAAGCTGGGATCACCGTGGAGCTGACCCGCAGCGACGACCGCTTCATCGAGCTGTCGAACCGCTCCAGCTTCGCCAACTCCCGCGGCGCCGAGCTCTTTGTCTCCGTCCACGCGAACGCGAACGACGGCGCGCCGGCGACGGGAACCGAGACCTTCGTCTACACCGGCGCATCTTCCGCCAGCCGCACCCTGGGCCAAGAAGTCCAAGATGACCTCATCGCCACCTGGGGCCTCCGAGACCGAGGGCTCAAGATGGCGAACTTCAGCGTCCTTCGAAACACGACGATGCCGGCGGCGCTGGCTGAGCTCGCTTTCATCAACCGCTGTGACCCCGACGCGGGCCTCCTCGGATCACCCGCGGAGCGAAGCCGCATCGCCGCATCTTTGGCCCGCAGTATCTTGGCAACGCTCGGTCGCGAAGGCCCAGTGGACCCGCCGCCATCGACGCTCGGCCGCCTCATCGGCGTGTCCTTCGAAGACACAGGTGTTGGCCTCGAAGACACCTCGGTCCGTATCCCCGGCGCGACCGTGCGGGTCGGCGACGACGCCCGCACCTCCGGCGACGACGGGCTCTTCGCCTTCGATCTGACGCCGGGTAGTTACGTAGTAGAGGTGTCCATCGACGGCTTCACGCCTGCCACGCGTGAATGCGTCGTGAGCGCCGGCATCGACAACTGGTGCTCCGTTGGCTTGTCGCCCGCAGAAGTGGCGACGATGACGCGCGTGGTCGGCTTCGTGTTCGAGGAGAACGGCGAGGGCATGATGACCGCCCCCCGCCTCGGCGGCGCCGTCGTCGACTTCGGCGGAATGAACGTGACGACGGACGAAGAGGGCAACTTCGAATTCGAAGTTGCGCCAGGCGACGTGACGCTCAACGTGAGCAAAGCCGGCTACACCTCCGCGGTCCGTACATGCGCGGCGAGCGGCGCCGAGACCTGGTGCTACGTCGGTCTTGTGCCCGCAGCCACAGGGGTTGGGACACTCCAAGGCGTCGTACACATCGCGGGCGAA
>JBLHKB010000142.1:0-13253 GCA_047619315.1 Polyangiales bacterium | reverse complement strand
AGTGCTCTTGGCCGCCAACGAAGATCTCATCCTTGATGCGATGCGGCGCCGCGCTGAGCTCCTTCTCGAAGTCCGCGCCCTCGGGCGTAGCGATGGTCAGCGGGTGGGCCAGGAAGCTGTCCTTGGCGATAGCGTCTTCGATGGTCAGGATCGCATCGAGTTCTTCGAAGTCGACGCAGACTTTCTGAGCGCCGGCACGAGCCGCCGCTTCGGTGTCGCCAAGCACCCACGCGACGGCTTGGCCGTAGTGCTGCACTTCATCGGGGAAAAGTGGTTCGTCTTGCCTCGCCGCGCCGACGTTGCCGATGCCGGGTACATCTTCCGCCGTAAGCACGGTTTCCACCCCGTCGACCTGGAGAGCGGCGCTGGTGTGGATGCTCTTGACGCGCGCGTGGGCCGCCATGACGCAAACGGGCCAAGCGTGCAGTACGTTCGAAAAGCGAACGGACATATCGTCGGTGTAGATAGCGTCTCCGGTGACGTGCTCTCGTGCGCTCTCGTGGGAGATCCCGCGGCCAACGTGTTTGCGGCGCTCATTTTCGGTGCTGGAACTCATTCTGCCGCCTCCGCTTGGGTCTGTTCGGAACAGAACTTCTCAAAGAGACTCGGCACCATCTGCTGGCGATAGCGAGCGCTGCCGCGGTGATCGTCCATCGGCGTGAATGCGCCGGCTAGCGCGGCGAGGACGGACGCGTGTGGGGCCAAGGTCTTTCCGATCAAGGCAGCCTCCGCATCCTTCGCGCGGACTGGTGTCGCGGCGACGCCACCGTACGCGAGTCGTGCTTTCGTGATGGTGTCTCCGTCGAGCCACAGGCCAAAGCCCGCCGCGACGGTGGAGATGTCGTCCATCACGCGCTTGCTGACTTTGTAGAAACGACTGATCGTGGGGAACGGCTTCGGGATCACGACGGCGCTAACGAGCTCTCCTTCTTGGAGGAGTGTTTTCTTGTAGGCGGTGAAGAACTCACTGAGCGCTACGCGGCGTTTTCCATTAGCGCTCGCGAGCTCAAGTTCGGCGTCCAGAGCCAAGAGCACAGGTGGTGAGTCGCCGATGGGCGAAGCGTTGACGAGGTTGCCGCCGAGGGTGGCGCGGTTCCGAATCAAGCGGCTGGAGAAGAGCACGAAGAGCTCGTCAAAGATCGGTAGCTCGGAGTGCCCGTGAAAGTGGGACTCAACCTCGGAGAGCGGCACTCCCGCGCCGATCACTATGGCGTCTTCGCCGTCATCGATGTGTCGGAGTTCGTCGACGCCGTCGAGGCTGACGAAGCCCGCATGACGATGTTCCATTTGATTGATACCGACGACGAGGTCTGTGCCTCCGGCGACGATCTTCGCACCAGGGTTCTTTTTGAGCGCAGCAAAAACGCCGGACAAGTCGCCCGGTCGGTCGAAGGTTACATCACCTTCGACGACGAGAGGCTCGAGCGCTGGCGCGGCTTCGTTGAGACGTTTGGCGTTGGCGTCGTCGCTACTTGGCACGCGCAGTGAAACGAGGGCCTCGCGGATGGGCCTGTAGCCGGTGCAGCGACACAGGTTGCCGCCGATGGCTTCGGGGTCGTAGTCGCCCGCGTTTCGACCGTCGCGGTAGTACTCCGCGAAGAGGCTCATGATGAAACCCGGCGTGCAGTAGCCGCACTGGCTGCCGCCTTCTTTGATCATCGCTTCTTGAACGGGATGAAGCCCATCCTCGCTCGCGGAGGACGACGCGACGCCTTCCACGGTGATGAGCTCTTGGCCCGCCATCGCTGGCGTCAGCACTAAGCAGCTGTTGATGGGCACAAAGCGGACGCCGCCGTTTGTGCTGCGCCGAACTTGAACCACAGCGCACGCGCCGCACTCGCCTTCCGCACATCCTTCTTTGGTCCCAGTCAGGCCGCGTTCGCGGAGAAAATGGAGAAGGCTCTTATGAGGGTCGACGCCGGTGGCATCGATAGTGGCGCCATTGACGCGGAGTTCGATCTTGCTCATCGCAAATTACTCAGTGTGTGCAGGGGGTCAGGGATGGCGCAATGTACTGAAAGCGGGCCCAAATGCCGAGAATGCTTCATTCTGAATAGCGCCATTGTGTTGAAGTGTAGGACCAGTAGGGACCAAAGCGTGCCCCGAAGTCCCGGGTTTTGTCCCCCACTTAGGCTATAGTCGAGGTGTGAATCTACGTTCCGGCTGCGCCGCTCTACTGACCTTTATTCTCGCTTCCGGCTGCGCTGATGGCGATGCGACCCTCCACGTGAACCTTCGGACCGATTACGCGCCCTCCGCGGAATGGGACGAAGCCCGTATTTTCTTGGTCAAACCAGATGGCGAGGAGGTGCATATTCATACCGCCACCGCTGTCGACTACATCGCAGGTGCGCGTGTCCGCTCGTTCGAAGGTCTCGCGGAGGGCAACTACGAGGTCCGGGCTGAGCTGATCACGCCGGAAAGACAAATCCTTGGTTCACGCCGCCAAGCCTTCACTCTCACGCAAGAGACATTCGCGACGGTCCTCATCAGTCGAAGCTGCGGCGGCGTCATCTGTCCGATGAGCAACCCTGAGGCCACCGAGTGCAGTGGCGGCCGGTGCGTATCTCCCGAATGTTCCGAGACGAACCAAGCCGCGTGCGAAGAAGGCTGCTCAGCGAACAGTGAATGCGTTGCGCCAGCTCCTTGTGCCACCGGCGTGTGCACCGCGGAGGGGGCATGCCTTTTCATGACCATCGCCGGAGCGTGCGGTGACTCCGAGTACTGCGACAGCGAAGTTGGCTGTGTGACGGCGTCCAGGAGCGACGCTGGCGTGAGGGATTCGTCGACGCCGGACGTTCCAGGTGTTGACGGTGGCCCCGGTGACGCTGGCCCTCCCGACGATGTTGGCTTCGACGCCGGCGCGCCCTCGTGCGACATGCCCTGCGACACCGGTAACGTCTGCGAACTTGGTATCTTCGACTGCTCAACAGGCATACCGGTTTGCGTGAGCGCTGGAGCCGGAAATATGGGCGTCTCCTGCCGTGAGGCTTCGGGTTCATGCGATGCCGAAGAGCTCTGCGACGGCACGAACATCGATTGCCCAGAGGATCTTCGTATTCCAGCCGGAACAGAGTGCCGCGCTGATGCGGGTGATTGTGACGTTGCCGAAGTGTGCGACGGCATGAGTACCGCGTGCCCTCTCGATGCTTTCGAGGATATCGGCACACCATGCTCCGGCGGCTCCTGCGACGAGACCAACACCTGCAGTGATACATGCTCGGCCGGCGCCTCGTGTACGCCATCCAACATCTGCCGCAGCGGCCAGATCGACTGCACCGGAGGCACGCCGAGCTGCGTAGCGATGGGCAACGTCGCCGACGGTGCGGAGTGTGCCACGACGGAGTTCGGTAGCTACGGAGCCTGCGGCGGATTTGGTGGAACATGCGACGAGACAGGCACGGAATCGCGCTCCGTGACGATGAACACTTGTCAGTCCGGCACCTGCGCGGCGCAGGTTTCATCGGAATCGCGCGCTTGCATGCGAGGCACCGAAGGCGGGTCATGCGGAAGCCTGAGCACCGGCGCGTGGAGCTCTTGCAGCGGCTTCAGCGGAACCTGCGATGAGACAGGCACCCGAACACGTTCTGTGACGACGCCCATCTGCGCCAGCGGCGCCTGCGATAACTCGATGTCGACGGAGACCGACTCGTGCAGTCGAACCACAAACGGCACGTCGTGTGGAAGCGTGACGACCGGCGCTTGGGGCGCTTGCGGTGGGTTTGCAGACACGTGCGACACCACAGGAACTCAGAGCCGAAGCGTGATGACGCCCAGCTGCAGCGGCGGCGGTTGCTCGACGGTGACATCGAGCGAGTCGCGTTCGTGCACAAGAAGCACAAACGGAACGTCATGCGGAAGCGCAGCGACCGGCGCTTGGGGCAGCTGCGGTGGCTTCTCTAACTCATGCGACACCACGGGCACGCAGAGCCGAAGCATCATGACGCCCAGCTGCAGCAGCGGGAGCTGCGAAACGGTGACAACAAGCGAGTCGCGTTCGTGCAGTCGAACCACCAACGGCGCATCATGCGGAAGTGTGACGAACGGCGCTTGGGGCAGCTGCGGAGGCTTCTCCAGCACCTGCGACACCACGGGCACGCAGAGCCGAAGCGTGATGACGCCGACATGCAGCGGAGGAAGCTGTGGCACGGCGACCTCGAGCGAGTCGCGTTCGTGCAGTCGAACCACCAACGGCGTTTCCTGCGGCGGCGTGACCTTCGGCGGCTGGGGCAGCTGCGGCGGCTTTAGCAATACGTGCGACACGACGGGAACTCAGAGCCGCAGCGTGATGACACCAACCTGCAGCAGCGGGAGCTGCGGAACGGTGACCTCGAGCGAGTCGCGTTCGTGCAGTCGAACCACCAACGGCGTCTCCTGCGGCGGCGTGACGACCAGCGCTTGGGGTAGCTGCGGCGGCTTCAGCAATACGTGCGACACCACCGGCACTCAGAGTCGAAGTGTCTTCACACCAACGTGCGGCAGCGGGAGCTGCAGCACCGTCACGAGCAGCGAATCGCGTTCGTGCACTCGCAGCACCAACGGGACCTCGTGCGGTAGCGTGAGCTACGGCTCATGGGGGGCCTGCGGCACATTCATCAGCACCTGCGACACCACCGGCACACGAAGTCGAAGCGTGTTTACACCCACGTGCAGCAGCAGCAGCTGTGGCACCGTGACGACAAGCCAATCGGAGTCCTGCACCCGGAATACCAACGGAAACTACTGCGAGGACTTTCCGAATTGTCAGAGAGGAAGCTGCTCTGCTGGTTCATGCAGCCTCACTGGAAGCCCCTGCCTCTCCCCTCGGCGATGCTGCGAACCAGGGATCTGCATCAACGCCTCCAACGAATGCCCCTAGTTCTACGGGAGGCTGGGTTTCATATGAAACCCACCCTTAGGCGACGGATGTTGCGTGCGTCCGCACGAGGTAGGCGCGGCGACCCATCTATCCCGTCGCTCCGCATGGCTTGCGTTTCACTTCACCGTTCGTTTCACTGGGCCCCACTTTTTGTTTTGGTCGCCTGCGGCGCGAACACATCACTTTCGGACAACGCGCCTGAAGACGCGGGCCGCGACATCCAAACGGCGCCCGACGTCACTACGCCTTTCGACAGCGCGCCTTTCGACAGCGCGCCTTTCGACAGCGAGATGCCCGACAGCGCGACGCTCATCGACGCGGCCGCCTGTGTGTCGGGCACATCCTGTGGAAGCCTCACCTTCGGCGCTTGGGATACGTGCGGCTCATTCACAAGCACCTGCGATACAGCGGGCACAGAGAACCGAAGCGTTATGACGCCTCGCTGCATCGGTGGAAGCTGCTCGGCAGTCAGCACGAATGAGTCCCGTGTCTGTTCGCGGATCACAGACGGCACCTCCTGCGCCGGCGTCACGTTCGGCGGCTGGAGCTTCTGCGGCGGCTTCACAAGCGCCTGTGACATGACGGGCACTCAGAGTCGTCGCGTCATGACGCCGGTCTGCGACAGCAGCCGCTGCAGCATCGTGGACAGCAGCGAGTCCCGTTCCTGCGAGCGAAACACCGAGGGCGCCGCCTGCGCCAGTACGACGTTTGGCCCTTGGGGCGCCTGTGACGGATTCGCGAATGTCTGCGACAACTCGGGGACGCAGAGCCGAAGCGTACGTTCACCGCTCTGCAGCGCTGGCATGTGTTTCACGTCTACTTTAAGCGAGTCGCGTTCATGTTCGCGCAACACCAACGGCGTCCGCTGCGAGAGCCGGGAGACATGCCAGCGCGGCAGATGCTTCGCCAGCTCATGTGACCTCATCGACAACATCTGTAGCTCCCCGAGTATCTGCTGCGATTCGGGGTTGTGCATCTCTGCGGGCTTCATGCGCCCCTAGTTTTTCATCCGGTGACGGGTTTTAGACGAAACTTAACCCTAATTCGTGGTGATCTACACCCGTTCGCCCCGCCAGCGAGGTCGACGGCGCGTCGTATCCCACGCATAGTTTCACCATGGCTCGAGTGTCACTTCGTCGTTTGTTTCATTGGGCACCGCTCTTCGTTTTGGTTGCCTGCGGCGCGAGCACGTCGCTCTCGGAGGACCCTCCCGAAGACGCCGGCGCTCGCGACATCCCCGCAGCACGCGATGCCGGCGCCTTCGATATTGGCTTGCCGGACGGCGTCGTCCCCATTGACGCCGCCGTCTGCGGCACGTGTGACGACGGCCTCCAGTGCAACGGCGAAGAGGTCTGCACCGCCGAAGGTTGCGTGTCTTTGGGGCGCGCTTGCGACGATGGCGACGAGTGCACCCTAGATTCGTGCTCTGAGGTGAGCGGCTGTACCAACACGCCCACCGATCGCGACGGAGATGGCGACGGAGTGACCTCGTGCAGCGGCGACTGCGACGACGCGAATTCGGGTGTGTTCCCCGGCGCCGACGAGCTTTGCGATGGCCTCGACAACAACTGTGACGGCGACATCGATGAAGGTGTCCTCAGCGAATGCGGCGACTGCCGACGAGGCTGCCAGGTGCTGGACGTTCCACGGGAGGCCGGCGGCGCATGGGAAGAAAGCAATACCGAGTTCAACGGCGTTGATGTCGGCCCAGATGGCACGCTGCGTCTGACCTCGACGCGTATGGACCGGCGCTTCGCCTGGATCGCCAACACCGCCGACGCGACGCTGACGAAGCTCGACCTCACCACCGGCGCCCAGGTCGGCGAATTCGACTCGACGCTTCAGGGCCCAGACAACGGCGCGCGCGCCTTAGGAGAACGTTGCGAAACGGAGGTCGGTCTCGGCAACTGCCCAAGCCGAACCGCCGTGGACCAGAACAGCACTGTCTATGTCGCCAATCGAGCGTTCTTTGGTCAGGGCACGGTGACAAAGATCGCAGGTCTCGAAGAAGAGTGCGTCGACCGAAACGGCAATGGCCGCATCGATACCTCGCGCGACCTCAACGGAAACGGTCGCATCGAAAGAAGTGGGCCCGAGTACCTGGGACAAGCTGACGAGTGTATCTTGTGGACCGTCGACGTCGGCGGCGAAGGCGCGCTCCCTCGTGCGGTGGCCATCGACGCACGAGGTTTCGTTTGGGTGGGTCTCCACGAAGGTCAGCGAGTGCTTCGCCTCGACCCCGTCGATGGGCGCGTGCTCCAACAGATCTCTTTGGCCCGAGACAACTTCCAGCCCTACGGCGCCGCGGTGAGCGGTGATGGCACGCTGTGGGTCGTCGAAGCCGCGACGGGTCGAATCATTCCTATTGAGGTTGAAACCGGCGCCGTGGGCCCTGTGCAGAACGGCGAGAGCCGCATCGGATGCAGCGGCAACTACGGCGTCGCTATCGACCAACGCGACCGCGTCTGGCTCGCTGGTTTTCAGTGCACTCACGTCGCTCGCTACGACCCGCGCGCCAATACTTGGTTTCACTTGGATCTTCCTGACTCCGGGGTCACGCGCGGCATCGCCGTCGACAACCGCGGCTTCGTCTACGTCGCGTCGAGCCACACCTTCATCGGCTTTGGTGATGGCGTCATTCTCGGCGATCCCATCTCTCGCCTCACGCGCTTCCGCGCCGACGACGGTAGCGACATTCGAATCTACGGCACCGAGGACGCACCGCTCCCAGGCCTCGCCACTGTCGGCGTCGGCCTGGACGACTTCGGCAACGTGTGGCTTGTGGGCCAAGGCTCCGGCACCGCCGTGCGCGTCGACCCCGACACCGGCGCCGCCCGCGAGTTCCTCGTCGGCGACGAACCCTATACGTACTCGGACTTCACCGGCTTCGCCTTCCGGACGATTACCGTACCCATGGGCACCGCTCGCACTCAGCTCGAAGGGTGCGCCGTCGGGCCGACGGAATGGGAAGAGCTTCGCTGGCGCGCCGACATCCCCGGTGGTTCCACCGTTCGAGCGCGGGTTCGCGCAGCCGCATCACCCGAGCTCTTGCCCATGGCGATTTGGCGGGGGCCCTTCGAAGAGACGCCCGTCGCCATCGATGCACTTCCAAGCGGCGGGTTTCTCGAAGTGGAGTTCACTCTTAGCGAAGGGCCGAGCAACGCGACGCCGATTCTTCGGGACTATGCCGTGCAGTTTAACTGTCCGGTAGTCGGTCCTTAGCTAGCCCTGGAGCGTTGAGCCTGACGAACTCGACGCTCGCTGGAAACACAGCTAAGACGTCTGGATGCGTAGCCTGCTCCTTAGCCTGATCGTTCTTTCCCTCGCCTGCGGCGACGACTCCGCGGACTTTGACGGTGGCGTTGATTCTGGGAGGAGAGGCGATGTCAGCGAGTTTGACGCCGGCGCGGACGATTCCGGTTTAGATACGGGCGGCGAGGATTCAGGACCCGCCCTCGATTCAGGACCCGCCCTCGATGCTGGTCCCGCCCTTGATGCGGGTCCCACGCTCGATGCCGGGCCAACGCCAGCCGACGCTGGCACGGACGCTGGCACGGACGCTGGCACGGACGCTGGAACCGACGCGGGTACGGACGCCGGCCCACCTGACGCTGGTGGTGCATGCCACGGCTACACGTTCGGTCAGCCCGCGGTCGAGTTTCGAGGAGTTGACGCCCTTCCATCCATGACCGGCGGCGTCATTCCAAGTGGCATCTACGACGCCGTCGATATGCAAACCACCGGCATGCTTCGGGGTAGATACCGCGGCACCTGGGCCTTCGAAGACGACACAACACTGCAAACCATCGAACAACTCACGCTCTCAGGTGCACCTCGGCCGGCGATACCTCGCACGCAGAACTTCCGAACCGCCGGAACCAGTCTTCAGCGGAGCCGAACCTGCGGCGGCAGCGACACCTTCGACAACCAATACCAGGTGCGTCGAGACGGTGGTGGTGCGGTCTTCCTGGACGTGCGCCAAGCGGGTCTGCTGTTCACGTTTCAACGCCGCTAAGCCCTTTGACTGGGCAGGTTGCGTCTGACGCCACGGACTCTCGATGTTCTTGGGCGGATAACACCCGTTCAGGGGCGCAGACCTAACCAGTTTTCGTTTGCGCTCTCGATGTGCTGCGCACGGTCTTCGCTCCAGGTAGTCCGGATCTGCAGCGAGTAGTTGAGATAGAGCTTTCCACGCACAATCGACCATGCCCGTGGATCAATGCGCACACGCCGGCCTTGAGCCATCGCATACGCGCAGTAGCCGCCGTACTGGGGCGCATAGCGTTGAGGTCTCGCCGCAAATTGATCGCGGTTCTCCGCGGAAGTAAAGAGCCAGGTGGCTCCAGCGTAGGAGTGTCTGAATTCCTCCAAGCCACGGGTCGGCTGACGGTTCGTGAAATAGGCGACAACGTCGTAGCCGCCGATAGCTCGATTGCTGCTGTTTGTGTTGATGTCCGCGTTTGCAACGTTAGGACTCAAAAATACCAGCGCACACAGCGCCGTGAAACATTCGAGGACGCCGCGCCTTGTGAAGAACTTTGTCATTAGAGCCACGCTAGCACCAAGGACGGAGCATCCTGCGCTCTCTGCCTTCGTTTTCAATCAAAGCTCGTCGACGACTGTCCGCTTGGTTTGGGTTCATTTTAATCATTGTTGGGGTAAGCCGTACGAGGTTTGCTGTAACAAATCACTAAGACCCTCGTATGCCCAACACTGTGAAGTCGCACGATATCTGGGGCGCCTCATGCACCATCACCAACACATCCCGGGATGTGCTCGACCACTGGGCGCAGACGGTGCTGAGCCTTTGTGCTCATCGAGCCGATGTCGGCGCACACTTAGATGCGACTCTGAAGGCTGACTCAGGGTTTCTTCCGGCGCTGTGTGTTCGCGGTTTTGCGCTCTTGTTTCGAGGGCAAAATGCTCTTCGCCCGGATGCCCTAGAGTTCGCGGAGCGAGCACGCGAGGAAGCACGCCGCCGTGGCGCAACCTCGAGAGAACAGCTCCTCATCGACGCCCTCACCCACTGGTCGAAGGATGACCTGAGAGGTGCCCGGTCCTCTCTCGAGGCGATGACGGCATCCTGCCCCACGGACCTATTCGCGCTGAAGCTCCTCCACGGCCTTCTCTTTCTGGTGGGCGAACCCGCAGGCATGAGGCGTTCACTTGAAGACGCTCACCCCGCGTGGGCGGGCGGCGATGTCCCGGGTCACGGGTATTTCTTGGGCTGCCTCGCCTTCGCCCTCGGTGAAACCGGCGATCTGCATGACTCCGAAGCGCGAGGGCGTGAGGCCGTTGACGTCGAACCCAGCGACGCGTGGGGCGTCCATGCCGTCGCCCACGTCATGGAAACCACCGACCGTGTTCACGACGGAGCCGCGTGGCTCGACGCACATCAAGAGTCTTTCGCGGATTGCTCGGTCTTTCGCGGGCATGTGTATTGGCACCAAGCACTGTTCCTCTGCGAGCTTGGCCGCTACGAAGAGGCACTCGCGCTCTACGACACCGAGGTCAACCGCCCTTGGTGCGGCGACTACCGCGACATGAGCAATGCTAGCTCACTGCTTTGGCGCATGGAGACTGACGGCGTCAACGTGGGGACGCGTTGGGAGACGCTCGCCGCCATTGCCGTGGAGCACTGCCGAGACCACGGCTCGGCGTTTGCGGACGCGCATTACCTTTTGGCGCTGGCCCGCGGTTCACAGCATGGCGCTCGTGAACTTCTCGGTTCTTTGGTGGCGTACACAGAGCGTGGCGGCGAAGGGGACCAGTTCGCCACTGTTCGTGACCGTGGTCTGCCTTTGTGCCGTGCGATCTGGGCAAGCGAGCGACGTCAGTGCTCGGCGGAAGAGCTCACCGTTCTCTCCCGAGATATGCTTCCGCTTGGAGGCTCCACCGCTCAGCGCGATCTCTTCACGCTCTACGCCATCGATGCCGCCATCCGCTCCGGGGATAACGCACGGGCGGAACGTGCTCTCTACGCTCGACTCAAGGCGAGACCCGACAACCGCTGGGCCAGGGCTCGAATCGGCGAGCCGGAAGATTTGGCTCACCTTTCCAAGTAGCTCCGTCAGCCGTATGCGCGGCGCGGAACGGGGCAGTGAATAAGCGTAAAGACCTCGCCGCTAAAAGCTGTCGCTAGTGCAGCGCGAAGGTCGGCGTCCGTATGAACACGTTCGCCGCGACCGCCGAACGCTCGTGCAATCGCTGCGTAGTCGGTGCCCGCGAAGTTGTCGTCATGACCGAAGTCCACGCCGACGTTCTCGAAGCTCCGTTGTCGTTGCTTCTTCTCGATGAGAGCGAGGGAGCGGTCATCGAGGACGACGATCACCACCGGAAGCCCCTCATCACGCGCCGTGCCAAGTTCGCCGAGGGCCATCTCAAGGCCACCATCTCCCACCACCGCTACAACGGGTCGAGTCGGCGCCGCGAGCTTCGCGCCGAGGGCGAGAGGGATCGCGCACGCCATGGTGCAAAGGCCGTTGCTCTGAAAGAGATGACCTGGCTCCGCGAATCGCCACTGTTCACAGAGCAGGATGCGATGTGCGCCGGTGTCCACCGTCACAATGGCGTTTGCCGGCGTCTCTTCTTCGAGGGTCCGAAGTACGTCTTCCGGTCCCCATGCTTGCTCATCGGATGGCGAGTACGCGAAGAGCGCGCGAACTGAGCGAAGAGCCTGCTCTGGCTCCGTGGTCCATTCCGTCGGCGAAACCGACTCGAAGAGCGCATCGAGAATCGCGGCGGGCTCGCCCTCAAGACACATATCGCTTCGATGCATGCCGTGTTGAGCCGGTTGGCGTGTCACGTCTACGACCGTTGCGTTCTCCGGAAAAGGATGACGCCAGCGATGCCGAACCTCGATGGGATCGTAGCCGGCGAGGAGGACGAGGTCTGCTTCGGCCACCAAAGCCAGGGCGATGCGATCGACGCGCTCCGAGAGTCCGATCGCGGCCACCGCCGGCGGCGTCCCTTCCTGGACGATGCCCTTCGCTTCGTACGTGGTGAGCACCGGCCAGCGCACACGTTCTGCATGACGGCGCAGAGCCGCCGCGCCACCACCATGGAGAAGTTCGAGGCCAGCGAGAATGACCGGACGCTTCGCTTTTTCGAGGGCCAGCTTGGCTCTCTCGAATACCTCCGACGGGAGCACGCCGGCTGGCGACCGAGCCGGGCGTCGCCGTTTCTGAACCGCGACGAGGGCGTCCGCTACATCGACGGGTACCTCTACGTGGACGGGCCCAGGGACACCGCTGATCGCCGTGACGACAGCCCGCTCAATGGTGTCTTGGACCGACTCCGCCGCGACCTCAAATTGCGCCTTAGTGATAGGCGCGAGCACCGCTCGGTGATCAAAAATCTGGTGGGTGTAGCTGCCCCGATCACCGGCGGAAGCGCAGCCCGTCAGAACGATGAGAGGTCTTCGCGCTTGCTGTGCGTGGCTGACGATGTTGACCGTGTTCGCCACGCCAGGTCCGAGCGTCGCGACGAGCACGCCGACGCCGCCGAGAACGCGCTGGGTGCCTTCAGCCATAAATCCGGCGGAGGTCTCATGGCGACTCAAGACGAAGCGAATCCCGGCGATGCGGAGTGCATCGATGAGCGTCAGGACCTCTCCTCCCGGGACGCCGAACGCAAAACTACACTCATGAGCGAGGCGCTCTGCGATGACGTCGGCGACGCGCTTATTCGACGATGCCACTATTCCTCCAATCGTCTCGGTCCGAGCTCGTGATGCCCAACTCTTGGAGGATCTCGTCGGTGTGCTGACCACGAGTGGGCGGCGCTCGTCGATAGGAGACCGGCGTCTTGGAGAACTTGATGGGGTTGCCCAGAAGGCGGACGTGCCCGTGCGCGTGCTCCATTTCGATCTGCATTTCTCGGTGCTGCGTTTGTGGGTCCTGGAAGACCTCTTCCAGATTGTTGACGGGGCCGCAGGGAACGCTGGCCTTCCGCAGCGTCGAGATCCACGTCGACGTATCTCGACTCAGGGTGACGGCCTCGAGAAGAGGCACGAGCACCGTTCGATGCTCGAGGCGAAGCGAGTTCGTCACGAAACGAGGGTCCTCGTGAAACGTGCATCCCATCACCTCGTTGAGCCTGCGAAACTGTTCGTCGTTCCCAACGGCGATCACCACGTGGCCGTCCCGTGTGGGGAATACCTGGTAGGGAACGATGTTTGGGTGTGCGTTTCCATAGCGCTTCGGAAGCTCTCCGCTGACGAGATGATTCGTCGCTGCGTTGGTGAGCCAGCTGACCGTCGAGTCGTAGAGCGCAAGATCGATATGCTGTCCGATGCCGCAAGCGTCGCGATGGCGAAGGGCCGCGAGAATGGCCACGGTGGCATACATCCCGCACATCACGTCACCAATGCCGACGCCGGCCTTCATCGGCGTAC